>DAOVDI010000157.1 GCA_030669585.1 Acidobacteriota bacterium | reverse complement strand
GGAGGCAACTGCCTCGGGATCTTTTCGCGGCCCGGGTTTTATGACACAACATTTGTTTCGGATTATAAACTGTACGCTCTTCCCCGAAAGGAACCGCGCAAGGAAAAACTGGCTTTTATCAGCCAGAGCGGGGCCTTTATGATCTCCCGCATGAGCAAACTCCCTTACATTGAGCCGGCCTATGCTGTTTCCATCGGAAACCAGATCGACCTGACGCTGTCCGATTATCTGAATTATTTTAAGGAAGGGGACGAAATTCGAATTTTTGCTGTTTACGCCGAGGGCTTTTTACATGGGGATGGTCTTGCATTTGTGAGGGCGGCCAGAGAGCTCATACAGCAAGGAAAAACCGTATTGGTCTATAAGGCCGGGCGGTCCCCGGAAGGCAGGGCTGCCACGGCAAGCCATACCGCCTCTGTTGCAGGCGATTACCGGGTCAGCCGCGCGATCCTGGAGCAGGCCGGTGTGATCGTGGCAGAGGATATCTTTGAGTTTGAGATGTATATTAAAAACCTTGTTTTTTTGTCCGGAAAAAAAATCAGGGGCAACAGGGTCGGGCTGATCAGCAATGCAGGGTTTGAGTGTGTGATTATGTCGGACAGCCTGACAAACGATCATCCTCTGGAGTTGGCCCGGTTTTCCCTAGAGACAGAAAAACGCATAAAACAGATAATGCAGCCGTTGGGCATAGACAGGCTTCAGGACATCCACAATCCTGTGGATATCACACCGGTCGCGGATGATGAAGCATTTTGTGGGGTTGTAGAGGCCATGCTGGATGATCCGGGCATCGATTGTGCAGTGGTTTCACCTCTGCCCATGTCATCGGCGATGCAGACGCTTCTTCCGGGAGAATTCCACAAGGAAGACCTTTTTCGTGAGGGAAGCACGCCCCTCCGGATCATAGAGATATTCAAGAAGACCGAAAAACCATTTGTTGTCAGCATAGATACAGGGGAGATCTATCAGCCCATGGTCGATCTCCTGGAAAAGCACGGGGTCCCTGTTTTCCGGCACAGTGACGAGGCTGTTCGGTTTCTACGTAAATTCATCGCAATTCATCGATTAATCTGATAGTATTACTAGTAATGAGGAAAGTTTTTTTTAGCCTTCTGCTTATTTTTCTGATCGGAGGGACACAGTTCATGTGCAGCAACTCAAAGGCAAAAGAAGAGTTAAATCTGGCCGGTCTTCTTCCGGGCGAGATCCTTGGATGGACGCCGTCCGAAACTGACCAGATATTTGATCAGGAAACCATCTTTGACTATATCAACGGTGCTGGCGAGGTCTACCGTGCTTATCGCTTTAAACTGCTTCTTGGCCGGCGCTACGCCCGGAACGGGCAGCCCGATATCATCGCCGATGTATTTGATATGGGTTCGGCTAGAAACGCGTTTGGAGTTTTTACCCATGATTTGGATGGAGAAGATGCCGGTATCGGGCAGGGCTCGGTTTATAAAGGAGGCCTCCTTTCTTTTTGGAAGGGGCGAATTTTTGCCTCTCTCTTTTCTGAAGAGGAAACCGAGGAGGCCAGAGAAGCTGTGCTGGCCCTGGGAAAAGCAATAACTTCGTTAATTGCAGAGGAAGGAAAAAAGCCCGGGCTGGTCGCACTTTTTCCAGGGGAACACCTTGTTAAAGACAGTGTCCGTTATTTCTTCAGCCCAATTATTTTAAATTATCATTTTTTTGTCGCTGATGAGAATATACTTTTTCTGAATAAAACCACAGAAGCTGCTCTTGCGGTTTATACGTTAAATGATCAGCAGAGCCGTCTGCTTATTGTTCGTTATGCAGGGGCAGCCGATGCTGATAAAGCTAAGGCCAATTTTATCGCGGTCTACATGCCGGACGCAGTTGAGCCGGGGATCATCCAGACAGAGAACGGGACCTGGACTGCAGCCAAAACCCGGGACTCTCTTATGACCATTGTTTTTGAATCGCCGACAAAGGCATTTGCGCAGGCCCTGATTAATAATATTCATAAATAGATCGGCAATGGAGGATAGTATGAAAAAGAAAATCCTGTCCCGCCGGGATTTTTTACGTGTGGCGGCTGTATCACCTTTGGCTGGGGCAGCCGTGGCTCGAGGCCTGACATTACCGGCCCTGAATCAGGATAAAGGGAGATCAAAGGTTGTTCTCATTCGGAACAAAGACGTTCTTTCCGGTTTGAACAAGCCTGATGCCGACATTGTTCAGACGATGCTGGATGATACGGTCATGAACCTGTTTGGAAAGAACGATCCTGTTACTGCATGGAAAACGATCGTAAAACCCTCGGATATTGTAGGAATCAAGACCAATGTCTGGCGCTACATACCGACCACTCCGGAGGTGGAACAGGCCATAAAAAAAAGGATCATGGACGTAGGCGTTCCTGAAAAAAATATCGCCATTTCGGACAGGGGGGTCCGGCGGGATCCGGTCTTTCAGAAAGCCACGGTCCTGATCAATGCCCGGCCCGCCCGCACACACCACTGGTCAGGTGTGGGGTCGTTGATCAAGAATCACATCACGTTCACACCGCAGCCTTCTGCCTGGCACGGCGACTCATGCGCGGATCTGGCCAGGATCTGGCATGATTTTGACCTGGCAAAAAAAACAAAGCTCAATATTCTGGTCATGCTCAATCCCCAGTTCCACGGGGTGGGGCCACACAGCTACAATAGAAAATATGTGTGGGAATACAAGGGTTTTGTCATCGGACAGGATGTTGTAGCGGTGGATGCTACCGGACTCCGCATCATTGAAGCCAAACGAATGGAATACTTTGGGGAATTCAAACCCCTGAGTACTTCAGCCAAGCACGTGGAGCTTGCCGATACCCGGCATCATCTCGGAAACTTTGACCCAAAAAAGATTGAACTTGTCAAAATAGGCTGGAGCGGCTAACGCCAGCGAGAAATGCGAGGAACGGTTAACGCGGGAAACGGGAAGAGTCTATAGAAGTCCATAGAAGTCTATCGAAGTCTATTGAAGTCTATTGAGGTCCATAGAAGTCTATAGGAGTCTATAGGAGTCTATTGAAGTCTATTGAGGTCCATAGAAGTCTATCGAAGTCGAAGAAGGCAAAGGGTTCAAGTGAAAGAATAAGAGGCCAAAGAAGAAGAGCCCAAAGCCCAAAACAGCTTAGCCCAAGGTCATTTAATTTACGTCATTCCCGTATAAACGGGAATCCAGTTCTTTGAGCTCTTTGAGCTTA
>DAOVDI010000143.1 GCA_030669585.1 Acidobacteriota bacterium | reverse complement strand
AATTTGTCATATAGGGCAAAATTCACACTACGATGCAGTTATTTTACTCATTAAAAGATATTTTCAACCAAATCTTTTGCTGCTAAAAATATCTGCTGACACAAATAATAAATCATTTTTTTTTTTCTTTGTCAAGTCTTTTTTTGATTTTTCTGGGTGGGAAATGTCATCTGCGCGGAAGCGGAAATCCATACTTTCTTTGTACTCTTGGATTCCCATTTCCACGAAAATTAACGCCCGGTTCTTGAGAATCTCCCGGCTAAAAGAAGTCCTGCGGGCCAAGCCCGGCCAGTTCAAACTGCCCCAGTGGGGGGAAGAAAAAAAGGAAAGCCGCCTGCACTAAAGCCATTATTCCTTATTCAAGAACTGCGAATGAAAGCCTTGAGGGCCAGTTCCATGACCTTTTTTAGCGGAACATTTTTCTTCTCCGCCACTTTTTGACAGTCATCATATTCGGGCTGGATATTGACATCTTTGCCGTCCAGTCTGGCGATCTTGACAGCGATCTCTTCGCCCAGGACTTTTATCTTCTCGATCCTTCGTTCCAGGATGTATCTGCTGACTGGAAAATACCGGACTCCGATAGAACTTGTCTCCTCAAAGACAGCGTGGGTCAGGCGGTCCAGATGGCTCAAATCCGCAAGCAGGGTCAGTTTGGTCCCGAGCCGGTTTTTTTTCATGGATACTGGTGTCATGTAAGCGTCCAGAGCCCCAAGATCGAGAGCTTTGTCTAAGAAAGACGCCAGTATTTGAGGATTGGCATCATCGATGTTGACTTCGATCTGGTAAACTCTTTTTTCCGGGCGGAAATCTTTTTGTTCCCCATAAAATACGCGAAGGAGATTTGGAAAATCCTTGAGGTCTCTTCCGCCGGCGCCCCATCCGATCTTTTGATACTGAATCTCAGGGAAGGGAATGAAGTCTTTGGCGATTGTGGTGATGATAGCTGCGCCTGTCGGGGTAACAAGTTCTTCCTTGGCCCAGGCTGTGTAGACCGGGACATTTTTTAGGAGTTCAGCCACTGCAGGTGGAGGTACAGGGAGGACGCCATGTGCGCATTTGACCCATCCCTGCCCGACATTTAATGATGAGCAGTACACTTCCTTGATGTTCAGTTCTTCCAGAAGGAAAGAGGCGCCCAGGATATCTACAATGGCATCGTCAGCCCCTGCTTCATGGAGATGGGCCTTGTGGAAGTCATATCCATGGACTTTGGCTTCGGCTTTAAACAGGTTTTTGAAAATATCAAGGGCTCGTTTTTTTACAATATCCTTGAACGGGCTGTCCTTGATCAGGGATTCAATATCTGCCCAGTGTCGAACGGTTGTGTCCCGTCTTTTAACATTTACGTCAACTTTCAGGCCACGGAGCGAAGACCTTTTGGTATCGGAGATCTCGATGTCCACAGGAAGATTCAATCCGGCAACAGCCTCTTTGAATGAATCAGGCGGTATTCCCAGGTCAAGCAGCGCCCCGAGGATCATGTCTCCGCTCAATCCCGCGGCCGCATCAAAATAGAGGTATTTCATATCAGGTCAATCCTTTCCCGGCTTTTGGGCCTGTATTAATTTTTTGTCGATCAAAGGGAGGATTTCTCCGGACCTGCCGCGGAAGGAAAAATCCACATAAGCAGTCAGAGGCGTGGCATCCGGATTTATTTCGACAATTGCTGCTCCTGATTCCCTGGCTGTAAGGGGAAGAGATGCGGCCGGTTGGACAACCGCAGAAGTGCCCACAACAAACATGACATTACATTCCCTGCTCAGCAGGAATGCGTCATTTAATATTCCCATGTCCAGTGATTCTCCGAACCAGACCACATGCGGGCGCAGCAGGGCGCCGCAGTCAGAGCAGAGGGGTGGTATTTCTTCCAGAGGGATATTCTGGTCGTCAAACAGGGTTCCTTTCCCGGTGCAGCGGAGCTTCCAGATATTGCCGTGGAGCTCCAGGACGTTTTTTGACCCTGCATTTTGGTGCAGTCCGTCGATGTTCTGGGTGATGATGTGAAATGAAGGGAAATCTTTTTCCCATGAGGCCAGGACAAAGTGGCCGGGATTCGGGTCTTTTGACCCGATTATTCCGCGCCTCCAGTCATACCATTCCCAGACCAGACTGGGGTCGTTTTCAAAGGCGCCGGGTGTAGCCAGGTCTTCGGCCCTGTACTGCTTCCAAAGGCCTTCTTCGCCGCGGAATGTTGGGATCCCGGATTCTGCGGAGATACCAGCGCCGGTCAGAACAGCTATATTTTTGGCATTAACGAGGATGTCGATCAGAGGATCTAATAATAAATCGTCTTTCATCTGTTTTTCCTGATGACAGGATAATGTTTTCCTCTACAAAAATCAAAGAATATGGGAATTCCTTGACTTGCTGTATGAAAATAGATTTCAATATGTTCTTATTCTTTGGAGATTAGAATGACAGATAAACTTCCTCAGGTTAAAATTGGGATTTTGGGCGGAACCGGTCTTTATGAGATAGATGAGATCACGGATGTGCGTGAGGTCGATGTTGACACACCCTTCGGCTCCCCGTCTGGTCCTTTTATCATCGGCGAGCTGGAAGGGAGGATGGTTGCTTTTCTAAACCGCCACGGCCGTGGTCACCGTCTTATTCCGTCTGATATCAATTATCGGGCGAATGTCTATGGGTTCAAGAAGCTGGGCGTGGAGAGTATTATCGCAGTCAATTCCTGCGGTTCTCTGAAAGAAGAGATCAGATCTCTGGATATTGTGCTGTCCGATCAGTTTTTTGACCGGACATTCCGGCGGCAGAACACATTTTTCGGTACTGGGCTGGCTGCCCACATCAGTTTTGCCGACCCTGTCTGTCCTGTTGTGGGCGGGATCCTTTATGATGCGGCCCGGGAGCTGGGATTCCGTATACATAAAGGAGGAACCTATGTCTGTATCGAGGGTCCGGCATTTTCTACAAAAGCCGAGTCCAACATCTTCCGTCAGTGGGGATGTGATGTGATCGGCATGACAAGTCTCACTGAAGCAAAACTGTGCCGGGAGGCTGGGATCTGTTATGCCACAATGAGCCTGGTGACCGATTATGATGTCTGGCATGAAGTCGAAGAAGGCGTTTCCGTGGAGATGATCCTGGAAAACCTCGGTAAAAATATCGAAAACGCTAAGGCGGTCATCAAATTAGCTGTTACACATATTCCTGAAAAGCGGGGGGATGAATGTTCCTGCGCCGATGCCCTAAAAAATGCGCTGGTTACGAGGCCGGATCAAATTCCTGTGGATAAAAAACAGGAACTACATCACATCATTAAAAAATACATCGATGGATAACCTGGATTATTCAGGGGTTCAAGAAGAGGACAAAGAAAAACAGTCTATAGAAGTCTATAGGAGTCATTGAAGTTCATAGAAGTCTATTGAAGTCGTAGAAGTCGAGGGATTCAAATAAGTTTATTGGGTTCAGCTTCGCCAGCGAGAAACGCGAGAAAAGGTGAAAGTAAGACGTCATTCCCGCGGAAGCAGGAATCCAGATAAACGAGAGTAACGAGATGAACGAGAGTAACGAGATGAACGAGAGTAACGAGACAAACGAGATAAACGTGACAACCAGGAACCCTTTGCCTTAATTAATTGGGAGAAGAAAATAAAGGAGAATTATGAGTTTAGTTATTGTCGGTTCTTTAGCTTTTGATACGATCGAGACGCCTACAGAACGGAGGGAAAGAATTGTGGGGGGGACTGGTACATATGCATCGCTTGCAGCCAGTTTTTTCACCGAGCCCAAGGTGGTAAGTGTGGTTGGAAAGGATTTCCCCTCCGAGATCATCGAGTTTATGAAGGGGCGGGGAGTGGATATGCAGGGCCTTGAGATCAGGGAAGGGAAAACCTTTTTCTGGGAAGGCCGCTACGGTGCAGACCCCAATCAGAGGACGACTCTCC
>DAOVDI010000168.1 GCA_030669585.1 Acidobacteriota bacterium | reverse complement strand
ACTCTATGAAAAAATTGGCATTACATCGGAAAAGATCAAGTTCGGCAAGAGGGCGGATATATTTTCCTCATTTCGAAAGTTTACTCCAGAGGAAAGACAGTTTCTTAAAAAAGAGATCCTCTGGGCATACGACCAGTTCCTGACAAAAGTAGCAGAAGGACGCAACATGACCAGGGCAGATGTGAATAAAGTCGGAAAAGGCCGGGTTTGGACAGGAAGTCAGGCAAAGGAGATCGGACTGGTAGATGAACTGGGCGGATTATCAGATGCCATTATCGGCGCAAAGGAACTGGCAGGAATGGCCCGGAACGAGACTGTCAAACTTGTCATTTATCCAAAAGATTACTCATTTCTAGATGTATTCCTGGGTGCAATGACCGCCAGGACCAAATTGAAAGTTTTATCCAGATGGGAAAAGATTCTTTCCACTTTTGAACTTCTCCAGAATGAAAGACGGTGGGCTCTTATGCCAATCTGGCTCACCCCAAATTAGCCTGAACAATTTACAAGCCGATCTTATCCCATCTGCTGCGTTGCCGTCCGTTCGCAGTATATAAATACGGCTTCACGAACAGCCTCTTGCAGATGCATCAACCTCGAATCGTAAATAGTCCAGGCACTTACTTTAACATGACATAACAACAACACTATGACAATCCACTATCAAATTGTTAGAAAGAAAAACACTCGAATCCTTGAACCCTCTCTTTCTATCTTTTTTCTTTTCACTCGAACCCTAGAATCCTCGAATCCTTGAATCCTATTTTTATCATTGAAACTTTTTCCCCTCCGGGCAAGCCGATCTTATCCCATCTGCTGCGATGCGGTCCGTTCGCAGTATATGAATACGGCTTCATACGCCACGTCGCGCATATCGACTCGTGAATAATCCAGGAACCTGACCTATTCATAAAAATTGTCGATGTGTTGAAAAAAGGGTTCGAGGATTCAAGGGGTCAAGGATTCAAGTGAAATAATAAGAGGCCAAAGGCCAATGCAAAAGAGGCCCAAAGCAGCTTCGCGCAAAGTCATTTAATTTACGTCATTCCCGTATAAACGGGAATCCAGTCTATTTTCTTTATTTTCATATCTTATCCTGGTTTCCCGCTTTCTCGGGAACGACGTCTGGCATTCACCTTTTCTCGCGTTTTTCGCTTTTCTCGTGGGGCGATAGCCACCCTTGGCCTTCTTCGACTTCAACGACTCCGATAGACTTCTATAGACCTCAATAGACTATTTTTCCTTGGCCACGCCGTGCATATCGACTTATAAATCACCCAGGAGCCTGGCCTATTCAATATGCGAAGGAATGGGGGCATATAGTCCGAAACTCGCAATAACTGCAGTGATGCCAGTCAGGTTTTGCTTCATAGTTTTCACTACGGATCCCTGACTCAGCCGCCCTGATCTTATTAAGCGCGTTCTCCATCTCTTTTTCCCCTTTTTGCGCACGGCCTATGATGTCGGATTCAAGGAAAAAGAGCCTTACCTCACGAACCGGTCTATCCCCGGTCCTATGGAACGAAAGGGCATATACATCCATCTGAAGACTGTCTTTGGCCTTTTTATCCGCGGTTTTCTGATCCTTGACTTCAGTGGCTTTAAAATCAATGATTACTGCTTCTCCTCCTTCATAGTCAACTCTGTCCCAGCGTCCTGAAAAGCCAAGTTTGCCCATATGCCATTTGAAATTCTTTTCCAGAAATTGTGGTATTACGCCTTCACGTTTGTGCCGGGCATAAAACATACGGAGGGCTTTTTCCCCTGCAGCCTTTCTCATCTCTTCATGCTCCCGGCTTAAAAACCCCTCATTCACCCAGCGATTCTTATATTCCTTGAGTAAATCCTTTTCAGAGATCTTTTTTCCCTTTATCAAAGACTTGAGATAAAAATGGATAGTACTGTGAAGAATCCTGCCGAAAACAAGATTATGATGAGCAGGGGGTTTGATGCGCACGATGTGCCGCAGATTATATTTCAAAGGACAGGTCAGGTAATCATCCACCTGATAAAAACTCAGCATCAGCATTCCCTGTCTCTTCGGCCGATAGACGGGAAAAGGCGCCCTGATCTTAGGGGCAAATCGCCGGATCTCCTCCAAGGCTGTGGTCCGGATAACACCGTCAGGAATAGAGGTCAGAACCAATGCTTCTTTGACAAATGGGCTAACCTTTTTTAACCGTTTCAACCCATAATCCTGGGCCCAAGTCAGATAAAGGATTTTTTTGGCACGGGTCATACCCACATAAAAAAGCCGTCTTTCCTCATGGATATATTGACCACGCTCAGGAAATCCCTCAGGGAGGATCTTATCCGGAATCTGGATTCTTTCCTCCCGGCCCCGGCCAGGAAATCGATCGGTCACTAATCCGACCATAAAGACAACAGGAAATTCCAGTCCCTTGGCCTTGTGAACTGTGATTACATGGACCGCATCTTCCTCCAGCTCTGCTTCTGCTGTTGCAGGATTATCCCCCACCTGCTGCAAAAGGTTCAGATACTGCGCAAAGGAATGAATGGAGTCATCCCCGGTCAGACCGGAAAAATTTTTTACTTTATCAAAAAATATACGGATATTTTTAATCTTGATCTCGGCCTCTATATCCTCTTTTTCCACAAGGGACTTTAGAAATCCCGATCTCTCAAGAAAGGTATAAAGAACATGGCCGGCGTTTTTATTTCCAGCAATCTGGACAAAATACATAAGGTCCTGAAATATCTTTTTCACTATTTCTCGAGATTCCTTTGACAGATCCAAATCATCTTTCCCATCAGAGACCCGTTTAAAAACCCTGTGCAGGGGGTAATTTTTCTTTTGCG
>DAOVDI010000182.1 GCA_030669585.1 Acidobacteriota bacterium | reverse complement strand
TTTTTCAAAAAGCGCATCGGGGGAGTGACGGGAGACATCATGGGGGCGGCATGTGAAGTGAGCGAAGTTACCACTTTGCTCTTGATTTGTGCACTATACAAAATGAATTTTATTTAGAATATGGAATACCTGTGGACATCCATACAAGATTATATTTGATAAGACACGGCCAGGTGGTGAACTTTTCGGAGGGAACATATAACGGCCACAATGACGTGCATATAAGTGAACTTGGAGTCAGGCAGATGGAAGCTGTCGCGGCCAGGCTCAAGAATGAGAATCTGGCAGGCATCTACTGCAGCGACCTGATCCGGACAAAAAAGGGGGCAGAGATCATTGCTGCAGAACATGGCCTTATTCCTGAAGCCCACCATACACTGAGGGAATTGAATATTGGGTTGTGGGAAGGACTTACCCTTAAGGAGATAGAAACGCGGTTCCCCGGCACACTGGAGGAATGGAAAAGAAAGATAATTGATTACAGGATGCCGGAAGGGGAAAGTATCCGGGACCTGGCCGGCAGAGTCATCCCGGCTCTGAAGAAGATTTTGGGTGCAAATCACGGAGGAAATATTGTTCTGCTTGCCCATGGAGGGGTCAATCGCGTGATACTTGCGGATGCCATGAACCTTGACCTGGAAAATTTTTATTCCATTGAACAGAACTACGGCTGCCTCAATGTTATAGATTACTTTCCCGAACTCGCCGTTGTTAAGTTGATGAATGGGTAGACTTTTTAATCCCCACTGCCCATCCTTTATGAAAGAGGGGAGTCTATCTCCTCTTCCTTTGGCAAAGGGGGACCGAAGGGGATATGGATTGCCGCAAAGGGCGGAAAAAAAATAAATCGCAGGATTGAAACAATGAAAGGTTATGTTCAAGTTTATACAGGCAATGGCAAAGGCAAAACAACAGCGGCTTTCGGGCTTGCCCTTCGTGCTGCCGGGGCTGGGCTCAAGGTATATATTGCCCAGTTTGTCAAGGGAATGAAGTACAGCGAGCTCAACTCCCTGGAAAAGCTGTCGGAATCTATTACAATAAAACAATACGGCAGGGACTGCTTTATTTACAGAGAACCTGAGAAGGAAGATATTCAGGCAGCGCAGGAAGGGCTCAAAGAGGTCAGGGAGATCATGTGCTCCGGCAAGTATCAGATGATCATCCTTGATGAGGCCAATATCGCCACCTATTATAATCTTTTTTCTGTGGAGGAGCTGCTGGATTTTATCCGCGCAAAGCCGGAAGAAGTGGAGCTGATTATTACAGGCAGAAAGGCAGATCCCAGAATCATCGAAGAGGCTGACCTGGTGACTGAGATGAAGGAGATCAAGCATTACTATCAAAAGGGTGTGCAGGCAAGGGATGGAATTGAAAAGTGACGTAAACAAAAAGGAAAAATAAATGGAAATTAAAACAAGCATAACAGGATTCCCCAGAATTGGGGAGCAAAGAGAATTAAAAAAAACACTTGAAAGTTTCTGGACAGGAAAAATCAGCCTGTCTGAGCTTGAAAAAACTTCACACGAACTCAAAATCAGACATTGGAATTACCAGAAAGAGTCTGGAATTGATTTAATCAGCAGTAATGATTTCAGCTGGTATGATAACATGCTGGATACCGCTGTTATGCTGAACGCTATCCCAGAGAGATTTCGAAGTATTACCGATGAAACAAAGCGCTATTTTACAATGGCAAGAGGCAGTAAAGATTGTGTCGCCATGGAAATGACAAAATGGTTTAACACAAATTATCATTACATTGTACCTGAGCTTAGCAGTAAAGATGAATACAGCTTAAATGCAACTAAAGTTTTAGACGAATATAACGAAGCAAAAGAGATCGGCATAAAAACAAAAATAAATATAATAGGACCTGTTACGTTTTTAGCGCTGTCAAAGAGAGTTGATGAAACAGGCGGCACATATCAATTGTTTGATAAAGTTCTTCCGGTATATAAGGAGCTGATAAGACAGATCAGCAAGCTGGATAATAATGTTTATGTTCAGTTTGATGAACCTGCTTTTGTTAAAGATACAAGTTCAAATGAATTAAATCTGTTAAAGAAAGCTTATTCTGAATTAACTGAATGTGCGGACAATGTAAAGATTATAGTTG
>DAOVDI010000066.1 GCA_030669585.1 Acidobacteriota bacterium | reverse complement strand
GGATCCCATTTTAAACCGTTATGCCAGGAGGGGAGTGCTGTCTTTCTTTTTTCTAAAGAAAGGGATTTATTCCGGCATTATTCTTTTCCATTAAGCCAAAAACAAATGGATGAGATACTGTGCTTCATCAGAAGTCTATAGAAGTCCATAGGAGTCTATTGAAGTCTATTGAAGTCTATAGGAGTCTATTGAAGTCTATTGAAGTCTATTGAAGTCTATAGGAGTCTATTGAAGTCTATTGAAGTCTATTGAAGTCGAAGGAGGCCCAAAGCCCAAAGCAGTTTAGCCCAAAGTCATTTAATTTACGTCATTCCCGTGTAAACGAGAATCCAGTCCTTTGAGTTCGTTGTGTTTGGCTCGCAAACTCGCCTGCGAGAAAAGCCAGACGTCATTCCCGTGTAAACGGGAATCTAGGCTAGCTTTTTTTATCCTGGATTCCCACTCCCCGATCAGGTCGGGGACAAGCTTCGTGGGAATGACGTCTTACCTTGGTCTTTGGCCCTTGGCCTCTTATTCTTCCACTCAAACCCTCGACCCCTCTCTTTCTATCTCGCTGGCAAAGCTGAACCCAATAAATTCTTATAGACCTCAACAGACCGCGATAGACTTCTATGGACTTCAATAGACTTTTTTTCTTCGGCTTTTGTGCTCAGTTGCCTTTCCTGTATTTTTTGGTTATATTGAGTTATCTTTTTCGGTGCGCCTGTAGCTCAGGGGATAGAGCGCCGGTCTCCGGAACCGGAAGTCGCAGGTTCGAATCCTGCTAGGCGCGCCATTATTTCCATTGGAGTATCTGGGATGTAGTATGAGGAGTGATACATGCGGCAATTTTGGGTTCCATTTCTATTATTGATGATATTCTTTTATCCGGTACTTGCGTTTTCCGAATTAAAGCAGGTCAAAGCAGGGAAAATAAGCAGCACCATCCAAATCGACGGTTTGTTTAATGAAAAGGAGTGGATATCTGCGCCTGAGGCAACAGATTTTATTCAACTGGAACCAACAAAGGGTGAAAGTGCCGCTTTTCCAACTGTAGTTAAAATCCTCTATGACAATCGTTATCTTTATATTGGTTTTATATGCCATGATGATGAACCGGATAAAATTGCAGCCAGTGTCACCAAGAGAGACGCTGATATCAGAGCCGATGATTCTATTTATGTGATGCTGGATAGTTTTCATGATAGACGAAACTGTTATTTTTTCGGGACCAATCTCTTGGGGACGCAGTTCGATGGCCGGATTGTAGATAACGGACGGACACGGGACAGCACTTGGGATGGAATTTGGAGATCAGCCGGGCAAAAAACGGATTCAGGCTGGAATGTTGAGATCGCAGTGGATCTGGGCAGCATTAAATTTAAGCCGGGCAAGGATATAACCTGGGGGATCAACCTTGGCCGTGTTGTTCCCCGTTCAATGGAAACTTCCTTTTGGGCAGGCCCCCTGGAGTCCGCTTACAAGGTTTCTCAATACGGAGATCTGAGAGAGCTTGATCTGGAGAAATCCATGAAAAAAACCCAGATAATCCCTCATATCATAGCGAAAGTCGAAAAGGATCAAAGAACAGAAGCAAATGCGGGAGTGGATATCCGCTATGCATTTTCGCAGGCTGTATCGGGAAATCTGGCGATCAATCCGGACTTTGCGACGGTGGAAGCAGACCAGGAACAGATCAATCTGACACGTTTTGAACTCCGTCTTCCAGAAAAGAGAAATTTTTTTCTTGAGGGAGCGGAAATATACAGTCAGCGGATAAGGCTGTTTTATTCAAGAAGAATCTCTGATATCCATGGAGGGGCAAAGATATATGGAAAGGCGGGCGGCTATGAATTTTCCGTCATGAGCGTACAGGCGAAAAAGGACGAAACATTGGGAATGGATTCAGCTAATTTTACTGTTTTCCGGTTGAAACGGGATATAATGAAATCCTCGAACATCGGTTTTATCCTTGCCAATAAGCTGGTCAACGGGAAAAACAGAGGGACCGTAGGAATCGATACCGCTCTTTATTTTTCTAACACTTTTAAATTTACGGGCCAGTTTGCAGCCAGTTATGGTGATTTCAAAAAAAACAACCTGGCGTTCTTTCTGCGTCCCAGCTATGATTCATCGACATTTCACATCCATCTGCGGTATACACACCTGGGAGAATATTTTGCTGACAATGCCAATGAAGTAGGGTTTATCAGAGATGATAACCGGCATGAACTGGATTCTGCGATTTCGAAAACCTTCTGGCTCAAGAAATGGGGATTTGACCGGATCAACTATGAGTCAAATTACAATATCTACTGGGGATTGGATGGAACGATGCGCAGTTGGCAAATAGACGAAGAATTATCATTTGACTTTCAGAACAAATTTTCTTTCCAGATGGAACATCATCAAGAGTTTAAACTTTATGAAAGAAAGTTCCGCAATAATCGAACCGCTTTTGAAATCGGCTACAACAAAAGGGAGTGGCAGTCTGCAGAAATCTCATACAGTTTTGGCCGCAACTTTGACCTGGATTATTTTCTTTACGAAGCCACTATCAATTATAAACTGACGCAGGACTTTTCTCTTTCCTACGATCTGACACACATTAAATATGATCCTGACCCGGGCGATAGAATGACCTGGATCCATGTTATTCGCGCCACGAATTATTTCACAAAGGACCTTTTTATTAAGGTGTTTTATCAGATAAATTCGGCAATTGATAAAAAAAATATCCAGATTCTATTTATCTACCGCTTTCAGCCGCCATTTGGATTTATTCAACTGGCTTATCAGAAGGGCACAGCCCGGTTCGGCGAAAAGGGAACACAAGGGCATACATTATTTTTGAAACTGACATACATATTCTGAGAAGGACAAAGGGCATAGGAGTCCGTAGAAGTCTATAGGAGTCTATAGAAGTCAAGAAGGGTTTGTTGAGTTCTTTGGATTATTTTAATAAGAGGAGATGTTCATATGACCAAAAAAGAGTCCCTGGAAAAAATTGCAAAAAAACTTCGTATTCATACTGTTAAAATGACCACAGAATCAGCATCCGGGCATCCCACAACCTGTATGTCCATAGCCGAACTGACAGCCTGCCTCTTTTTTGATGAGATGCAGTATAACATTAATGACCCGTTTGATTGGGCCAATGATGAAGTCATACTTTCAAAAGGGCACGCAGCACCGGTATTGTGGGCGGCCTATGCTGAAGCAGGAATTTTCCCTGAGAAAAATCTGAAAAATTTAAGAAAGATAACCAGTCCTCTGGAAGGGCATCCTACACCGCGCATGAAATGGATCAAGGCCGCAACTGGGTCGCTGGGTCAGGGATTGTCTGTAGGCGTCGGCATGGCAGCTGCTCTCAAATTAGGTAAATCTTCCCGGCGTATATATGTGATATTAGGTGATGGAGAGTGTGCCGAAGGATCGATCTGGGAAGCTGCCAACAGCGCCTATGATTTAAAACTGGACAATCTCTGTGCCATAGTCGATATCAACAGGCTTGGACAGTCAGATCCTACCATGCACGGTCATGATATCAAATCCTATGAAAAAAAGTTCAAAGCGTTTGGCTGGGAAGCTATAAAGATCAACGGACATAATATAGATGACATTCTGAAAGCATTTAAAGCGGCGCGAGCCTCGAATAAACCAACAGTGATCCTGGCCAAAACCCTTAAAGGGAAAGGGGTTTCTTTCTTGGAAGATAAAAATGGATGGCATGGTAAACCATTGAAAAAGGAGGAGATGGCAAGAGCGCTGGCTGAACTTGGTCCGATACCGGATGTGGATGCTAAAAAATTTGTAAAAAAACCAAGACCAATAAAGAATCCTTATAAGGAAGGGTGTTTTAATTTTAAAAGAAACAACTATCCGGACAAAACAGCCACACGGCGTGCCTATGGGAATGCTCTTGTTTCCCTGGGGAGAATAAATAATAGGGTGGTTTCTATTGACGGGGATGTGAAAAATTCAACATATGCCGATGATTTTTTTAAAGCCTTTCCGAAAAGATCCTTCCAGTCCTACATTGCAGAGCAAAATATGGTGGGAATGGGGATCGGGCTTTCAGCAAAGGGTTTTATACCCTATATGGCCACATTTGCGGCATTTTTAAGCCGGGCGCATGACCAGATTCGTATGGCGGCATATTCAATGGCCAATCTCAAAATTGTCGGTTCTCATGTAGGTGTAAGTATCGGAGCGGACGGGCCATCACAGATGGGGCTTGAAGATCTGTCTATTTTCCGGCCCATACCAGGATGTGTTGTGCTCTATCCGTCGGATGCTGTTTCAACCGAGGCCTGTGTTGAGTCCTTGGCCAGGCATAAAGGTATTTCCTATCTAAGGACATCCAGGCCTGCGATGGAAGTCCTTTATCAAAAGAAGGAGAAGTTTCCCATAGGTGGGTCCAAGGTCTTGAAACGCAGCAGGAACGACAATGTAACAGTCATTGCAGCAGGAATCACGGTCCACGAAACTTTAAAGGCTTATGAAATTTTGAAGAAAGAAGGGATTTTCATCAGGGTGATCGATGCCTATTCAGTCCAACCTATTGACCAGGTGGGTATTCAACGGGAGATCAGGTCCGGAGGAAATAAAGTCATTGTTGTCGAAGATCACTTTCAGAACGGGGGACTGGGTGATGCTGTAAGTTCAGCGCTGGCCGGGAAAACGAAAATTGTTCATCTGGCTGTCAAAGATCTGCCACGGTCAGGCCAACCAAATGAACTGTTGGACAAGTATGGGATCAGTGCTAATCATATCATTTCCGCTGTAAAAAAAGTCTATAGAAGTCCGTAGAAGTCTATCGAAGTCCATAGAAGTCCATTGGAGTCTATTGAAGTCGAAGAAGGACAAAGAATAATAGAAATGGTTCAAAGATTCGAGTGAAAGAATATGAGGCCAAGGGCGGATAACGCCTGCGAGAAATGCGAGAAACGCGAGAAACGATGAATGCCAGACGTCATTCCCACGGAAGTGGGAATCCAGTTATTTTATTGGCTGCTGTTGTTTTATTGGTTGTGATCTGTCTTATCTCACACTCCTATGTTGTTGAGCCGGTTGGTGATTTGTCGCGGCTTCCAGAGACAGCAATAGTAACAGTTGTCTATGATGGAGATACCATCGGGATAAGGGCTGGAAGACATTTTAAAAAAAAACTCCGGCTTCTGGGAATAGATACGCCGGAGCTTTCTGATTCCAGGGAGGAAGTGCTGTTTAAGGCGCATATCGCCAAACGCTTTTCATTTTTTCATCTTTATCGTCAAAAGATCAGATTGACTTATGACTGGCCTATCGAAGATAAATATGGAAGGATTCTAGCCTATGTTTGGACAAAGAAAACAGGGCTCTTCAACCGTTTTATTCTGGAAAAAGGCTTTGCATCCGTGTTTCGAAAATATCCTGTCAAGTACCAGGAGGCATTCCTTCGTGCAGAAAGGAAAGCGCGACAGGAACATCAGGGATTTTGGAGTGACGGGCATTATCCTATTATCCCGGCAGAGAGGGCAAAAAACCATCTCGGTGAGCTTTTTTCTGTGAGCTTTTTTTGTAGTGAGACCTTTCTTTCGAATAAATTTCTTTATCTGAAAGGAAAACATTTTTCCGCGTTGATCCCAGTACGGTATTTGGACACATTTCAAAAGCTTGAACAATACAGAGGGCAATACTTGACCGTCACTGGCCTGATAGAGGAATACAAAGGACAATCCCAGATTATGATTTTCCTACCGA
Organism: Acidobacteriota bacterium; assembly: GCA_030669585.1. Classification (GTDB taxonomy): domain Bacteria; phylum Acidobacteriota; class Aminicenantia; order Aminicenantales; family Aminicenantaceae; genus DAOVDI01. The sequence goes on along the minus strand of DAOVDI010000066.1, from coordinate 7,565 downwards.
AACAGATTAGAGGTGAAGGCCAAAAACCGAGGGTTCAAGGATTCGAGGGTTCGAGTGAAAAAATAAGAGGCCAAGAGCGGTTTCGCCAGTGAGAAATGCGAGAAAAGCGGGAAAAGCGCGAAAAGGTGAAAGGCAGACGTCATTCCCACGAAGCTTGTCCCCGACCTGATCGGGGAGTGGGAATCCAGGATAAGATATGAAAATAAAGAAAACATACTGGATTCCCGTTTCCACGGGAATGACGATAGGACTGGATTCCCGTTTTCGCGGGAATGACGAGACAAACAAGATAACGAGATAAACGAGATAAACGAACCCAATAAACTGGATTCCCGTTTACACGGGAATGACGGAGATGGAAATGAATAAGATCGGAAAACTGGATGGGAAAATTATTGATAAGTTGAAAGGGATTGTTGGTGGAACTCATGTGATCACAGATCAGGAGTATATGGAGGATTATTCCCATGATGAGTTTTCTCTGTCGGATATCAGCCGGATGCCTGAGGCGGTTGTTAAACCCGCCTCTGTGCAGGAGGTTGCAAAAGTTGTAAAAATGGCAAACTTAGAGAAGTTTCCTTTGACTCCAAGGGGAGGAGCTACCGGGCTTTGCGGAGGATGCATCCCATCGGCCGGCGGAATCGTGCTTTCGCTTGAACGCATGAATAATATCATCGAGATTGACAAGCACAATCAGATGGCTGTAGTTGAAGCCGGCGTGACGCTGATGAATTTTTATGAAGCCGTGGAAAATGAAGGATTATTTTTCCCCCCTCATCCCGGCGAGGAAAGCGCTTTTATGGGAGGTGTTATCGCGACCAATGCCGGAGGGGCGAGAGCTGTTAAATACGGGGTCATTCGCAATTATGTACGAGGACTTGAAGTGGTTCTCCCCTCAGGGAAGATAATCCATCCCGGCGGCAAACTCATGAAATCAAGCACAGGCTATAATCTAATGAATCTTTTTATCGGGTCTGAGGGGACTTTAGGGATTATAACCAGAGCTGTGATCCAGCTTATGCCTGAGCCGAGGGAATCCAGATCCCTGATCATTCCGTATGACAGTCTTGAGGAGGCGATCGAAACAGTGCCAATACTGATGAGCAGCAAGATTATTCCACTTGCAGTGGAATTTATCCCCAAAGATGTTATTCAGATCACAGAGCGATTTCTGAATAAAAAATGGCCCAGTACAGATGGCAGTACATATCTTCTGATTATTCTGGATGCAGACAGCCGTGAAGAAATGGACCGCTTGTCTGAAACCGTGGCAGATATCTGTTTAAATAAAGGAGCTCTGGATGTTTTTGTAGCGGACAGTCCCCAAAAACAGGAACAGGTCTTGGAGATCCGGAGTAAGATCTACGAGGCCATCAAGTCCATAACCCTGGAGATCCTGGATATTGTTGTTCCCAGGGCGGAAATTGCGCTTCATGTGAAAAAAGTGCAGGAGGTTGCCGCAAAATATGATATCTGGCTTCCTACATTCGGTCATGCAGCGGATGGGAATGTTCATACCCATATCATGAAAGTAAAACTGGTTGAAGGACGCCTCATTCCCTTTCCTGAGAAAGAATGGGTGGGAAAAATGGACAGGGTCAGAGAAGAGCTCTATCAAGATTGTAAAATCAGGAAAGGAATGATATCAGGCGAACATGGGATCGGAATCGTAAAAAAGCCTTATTTATCCCTTGTCCTTGATGATGCCGAGATCCAGTTGATGAAAGGGATCAAAAGAGTTTTTGATCCAAACAACATACTCAATCCAGGCAAGATATTCGACCTTAAGTCCTGAGTTAATCGAGAGAAGGACCAAGTATTTGAACTTTTCTTTCAACTATTATATCATCTTTTTCTCTGCAAAATGCCCCTTTTCATGGCATTTTAGTTTCATTAATGATCATGGAGGGAATACATTATGAAAAAAAGCAGTCTTTTCATCTTGGTTTTGATGATCAGTGTGTCCCTTTGTTTTTCCATTAGTAGAACCGGGTCAGATAAGCCGATCCTTGATCCTTTGCTTTTTTCCAATCTGGAGTGGCGCAATATCGGTCCTGCCAATATGATGGGCCGAGTTGCGGATATTGAGGGAGTACCGGGAAATCCTAATATTGTCTATGTGGGAACAGCCTCGGGTGGTTTGTGGAAGACAGCCAATGGTGGTGTGACTTGGACGCCTATATTTGAGAGACAACCTGTTGCTTCGATCGGGGATATCGCTTTGGAGCCCGGAAATCCTGATGTCATCTATGTAGGGACAGGGGAGTCAAATGTGCGAAACAGCGTGTCCTACGGAAACGGTATTTATAAATCAACGGATGGTGGAAAAACCTGGCGCCATCTCGGACTGCAAGATACAAGGCATATCTCTCGGATCGTTATCAATCCAAAAGAAAGGAAAACTATTTATGTCGGGGCTCTCGGCCATGCCTATGGACCCAACCGCCAGAGGGGTGTGTTTATGTCGCAGGATGGAGGAAAGAGCTGGAAAAAAGTCCTTTATACTGATGAGCGCCATGGTGTTGCTGATATAGATATCAATCCGGAAAATCCCAATATTGTTTTTGCCGCACTGTGGAGATTTGAGAGAAAACCATGGACCTTCATAAGCGGGGACGAACAAGGCGGTTTATACAGATCGGTAGACGGTGGTTTAAATTGGTTAAAAGTGACTGCTGGTTTGCCAAGGCTGGTTGGAAGAATGGCGGTCAAGGTTTCTCGCAGCAATCCTTCTGTTGTTTATGTCATGACCGAAGCAAAAGATGGAACCCTTTATAGATCAGATGATGGTGGCGTCACATTCAGACGGGTTTCAAAGGAAGTCGAAATCGTATCACGCGGATTTTACTACACCGATCTGCGAGTGGACCCACAGGATGAGAATCGTGTATATGCTGTTTCCTCCCGCCTGTGGCTTTCCATAGACGGAGGAAAGACCTTTAAACAGATATCAAAGCAGACCCATGTGGATTATCACGCCCTGTGGATCGATCCAAGAGATACCAGCCGGATCTGGCAGGGGCAGGATGGTGGTATTGCTGTATCGTACGATAGAGCCAGGACCTGGGATTACATCAATAATTTTTCAGTCGCCCAATTCTATCAGATCTATGCTGACAACAGAGAGCCTTTTTACTACGTGGGTGGCGGACTCCAGGACAATGGAACATGGTATGGTCCCAGCCGTAGCCGTGAACCCTTTGGAATTATGAACGATGACTGGCGTATGATCAGTTTTGGAGATGGATTCCATATCGTTGTTAATTCCGATGACCCTGAACTCTTTCTCAGTGAATCCCAGGGCGGGAATGTTGTGAGGACAAACATGCGCACACGGGAACAGCAGGTTGTCAGTCCGCAGCCTCGCAGGGCGGACGGTGATCCTGTTTCAGAGTTGAAGTACCGATTCAACTGGAATACGCCCATTATATTTTCTCCCCATGATTCTCAGACAGTCTATGTAGGTGGAAACGTTGTTTTTAAATCCCCGGATTTTGGAACAACCTGGAAGATCATCAGCCCGGATCTGACAACTAATGATCCGGAAAAGCAAAAAGAGGCGGGGGGGCCGGCATGGCCGGAAAATACTACAGCGGAATATCACTGTACTATAATAAGCCTGGCCGAATCGCCGGTCCAGCCCGGTGTGCTTTGGGCGGGAACGGATGACGGAAATCTTCAGGTCTCTCTAAACCGGGGTGAAACCTGGACCAATGTTGTAGGGAAAGTTCCAGGGCTTAAGGCGTTTTCACCTGTTTCTCATATCGAACCCTCCATAAGTTCTGCAGGGAAAGCCTATTGTACCTTTGACCGCCATATGTTGGATGATTTACGTCCCTATGTTTTTATGACCACGGACTTCGGCAGGACATGGACCAACATCACAGGAGATCTGCCGAAAAAAGGGTATATCTGGGTGTTAAAGGAGGACCCCAGAAACCCAAATATTATTTATGTCGGGACAGAGCTTGGATTGTATGTTTCCATAAACAGAGGGGGAAATTGGATAAGATTCAACATGAAGAATTTTCCGACCGTAGCTGTCCACGATATTCTAATACATCCCAGAGAAAACGACTTGATACTCGGAACACACGGCCGGGGACTATGGATAATGGATGACATCACATTTCTTCAAAGTCTGACAAACGATGTGCTGGAGCGAGATGCATATCTGTTTAACTGCCGCACTGCCTATCGTTTTACAACAAGACCCACAAGGTATGGGATCGGCGACAAAGTTTTCAGGGGAAAAAATCCGCCATATGGAACTCTGGTGACATATTATCTGAAGGAAACTTTATCCGATAAAAATCAATTGCGCCTGGAAATTTTGGATAGTTCCGGAAATATTATCCGGACGATCAAGGATATTCCATCCAGTACCGGGATCAACAGAACTTTCTGGGATATTCATCTGGAAGGACCGCGGCCAAGAAAAAAGGAGAAAAAAGAGACGGATTTTTTCTTTATGGGTCCGCGTGGTTCACAAGCGCTTCCCGGTCAGTACACTGTGCGTCTTGTAGCCGGAGACCAGACTTATGAGAAACCGGTCAACATCAAGTTGGACCCCGCTCTCCATGTTTCTTTGGAGGATCTTAAGACGCAGGAAAAATATGCTCTTCAGATACGCGAGATGCAGTCTTTTGTCAATGATGGATTAAGAGCGCTGGATCTTCTCAAAGATCAACTCTCGGAAAGAAAAAAAACCCTGGAAAGACAATCCGGACAGTACTCTAATGTTATAAATGCCATTGATGAACATCTAGCCAGGATCGATTCCATCCTGGAGATATTGGTCAGGCCGGAGAAAACTGCATTTTGGAGCGATGGACCAAAGCTTATGGGCCGGCTTCGAAGTCTTTTCTGGTCTGTGGCTGGAGTGAATGCCGCTCCGACAAAGGCACAGATGGAATATTTTGAGGAATTAAAAATTGAATTTGAGGATGCACGTGCCCGGGTGGATGCTTATCTGGAACATTCTGCTAAAGAGATCAACAAGGTTTTTCAGGAGAACAGCGTTCCGCTGATACTTATTCCGGAGTGGAATAAATAACATTAAGGAGTTGACTATGCCCGATCTTAAAACAAGCTATATGGGAATAATACTTAAAAATCCAATTATCGTTTCAAGCAGCGACCTCACCTTGTCATTGGACGGACTGAAAAAATGTGAGGATGCCGGTGCAGGGGCGGTTGTCTTAAAATCCATTTTTGAAGAGCAGTTTATCATAGATGCTGATATTCAAGCTGATTCCTATTCTATATTTCCTGAAGCCGTGGATTATATGAGAAGCGGAGGAATGATGGAATATGCCCCTCAGAAAATGTGCGCAATGATCGAAGAAGCAAAAAAGGAGATCAGTATTCCCATCATAGCAAGTATAAATTGTCAGACAGATAAATTGTGGCCCAGTTTCGCCAGGCAGGTTCAGAATGCCGGAGCGGATGCTCTGGAACTCAATATCTCTATGCTTCCCTTCGAACTGGAAAAAACAGGAGATGAGTATGAGAAATCCCATATGCGGATTTTGAAAGAGATCAGGAAGAAGGTCAGCATTCCGGTTTCGATAAAGCTTGTACCGGAGATCACTGCCCTTCCCAACCTGGTTTGGAGGCTGTGTGAGGCAAACTGCAATGCCGTGGTTCTTTTTAACTGGTTCCTGGAATCGGATATCGATATAAAAACCCTGAAAACACGTAGTATTAAAGGTAAAGGGAATTTTTTTCACTCACTGAGATGGGTTGCGCTTCTGTCCGGACGTGTTGATTGTGATATTGCTTCTTCTGGTGGAGTGAAAAATGCAGAGGACCTGATAAAGCAGATTCTGGCGGGAGCGTCCGTGGTTCAGATTTGCAGCCTGTTTTATCAAAAAGGATTACAGGAGGTCTCAAATCTCATCAAAGGGCTTGAAAACTGGATGGCGGAGAAAAAATATATGGTTCTGGATGATTTCAAAGGTGAGCTTTCGTTTAAAAAACAGGACTTGAGCTTCAATGACATTGGAGAAGCGAGCGCTTTTTTCCGGAAACAATACCTCAAAACTTATTTATAAGGAAAATAGTTAATGAAAGAGAAAAAAAAGAACATATTTTTTAGTTTCCCCCGATCATTCTGGCTTGCCAATATGATGGAATTTTTCGAAAGGGGAGCCTATTACGGGATGAATTCTGTTCTGGCCATATATTTGGTCAAACATTTGAAGTTTGATGAGCAGTCCGTCGGATTTCTGCAGGGATTTGTATATGCTCTGACTTATATTGTCCCTATTTTTGGTGGGGCGCTGGCAGAAAGAATGGGTTATCGTAAAATGCTGCTGGTTGCATTTTCTCTCCTGACCATCGGTTATTTTGCTGCCGGTAATTTTGATACGTACGGAATGATATTTCTGTTCCTTCTGCTTATGGCCACAGGAAGCGGCTTGTTTAAACCTATTATTACAAGTACGGTTGCCAGAACTACGACTAAAGAGAGCAGCGGGTTCGGATTTGGTGTTTATTACTGGAGCATAAATCTTGGAGCATTTCTTGCGCCATTTTTTATTATCTGGATCAGACAGTTTAGTTGGCGCTATGTTTTTTACACATCAGCAGCCTGGTGTTTCCTGATGCTTCTGCCAACGGTTTTTCTGTACAAGGATCCTGGAAAACACGATACGACCAAACCTCTCAAACAGATTATGTCCGAAGCTCTGATGATTCTGAGAGACTCTCGTTTCATGCTTATGATCCTGGTGTATTCCTGTTTCTGGGTTCTGTATTTCCAGATGTTTGGTTCGATCCTCTGGTATCTTAGGGATTTTGTGTACAGGGCGCCTATTGATCAATTCCTTTCTAAACTGCCTGTTTTGAAAAATTTTAAATTTGATGCCGAGTTTGTGACTATCATCAATGCAGGAACTATTGTGCTGCTGGTTGTTATTATAAGCCGAATAACCAAAAACTTGAAGACTATTCCTGTGATTGCCACAGGCATTGTCCTGGGCGCATGCGGATTTGTGATCCTTGCATTTTCCCACAATGCCTGGATGTTCATCCTCGGAATAGCGGTTTTTTCATTGGGAGAGATGACTGCTCATCCAAAATATTATAGTTATGTGGGTATGGTTGCTCCCAAGGATAAGGTGGCTGTGTATATGGGATACGCTTTTTTATACGGGGTGTTCGGAAGTCTGTTCGGGAGCAATCTGGGCGCTATCCTATATCAGAAAATGCTCAAACCGGTTGCCCCGGATGAAACTGCACTTGCTGCCGGTGTGCCATTGTCTGCGGCAGTTCTTACCCAGATTCGTTCGTTCTGGTTGATCTTTGCTGTTCTTGGAGTTGCATGCCTTTTTGGAATGCTGCTGTATAATAAATTTTTTGCTGATGATACACCTGATACAAACAGAAAAGCCTGGAAGGTCATGCTGGGTATCTATGTATTGTTATTGCTGGCCGGAATTTTCTTTTTAATAGATGCATTAGTTCTTGCAGAACAGATAAAATGGAAGACCATGATCCAGGCGTTGATCATGCTCGGCTTGGGCGGTGGAGGCATAAGAATCAGTCTGAAAAAAGAAAAG
>DAOVDI010000015.1 GCA_030669585.1 Acidobacteriota bacterium | reverse complement strand
TTCCCATTGTATATAAAGACAAAAGGCATGTCTATTCCCGTAATAAACATATGATGAAATTAATCTGGAAATGTTAACACATTTAATTTATTTGTTGCCTCTTGTAATTTTTTTCTGATATAATCTTAAAACTATTTGATTTGATTTTGAAAACTACATAAATAGGGAGGTAATTCTATGGGAAAATTCTTAGCTATCTTCATCGGGCTGATTGCCATGGCAGGCGGGGTTATCCTTGTTCTTTTTGTCTGGACGCGTGAATTCTGCGAACTGTTATTCGGATTTATTCCTCCGCTTCTTTTTCTAGGCGGTCTTATCGCAATAATCGCTGGCATAAGCAGCTTAAAAGACGCCAAGAGGGCCAAGAAACTTGAAGAGGAAGCGGGAGAAGATCAGGAATAACTACAGGTTTGTCTCGTTTGACTAACGCAAGCCTTGCGTTCTTATTTGTTGCTTGACATGTAATCATCTTTATTGTAACTTGTAATTGTATTACATTTAACATGAGGAGATCAGCATGGCTGAAAAACAAAAAGTCAAGAAAGAAGAAGTCAAAAAAGAAAAAGAGAAGAGGCCTGCTTTGAATGAATTCGGGGATAACATGGAAAAATTCGCCGTTAAAACAGCAGAATCCATCCGCAAGGTCATTGACAGGGCCCTGTCATCAAGAAACACTGTCCTGACTATCCGTGTGAACGACGAATGCAACAAAAAGCTTAACATGCTGGTAGAAGCGGGTCTTTTCAGAAGCCGGTCAGAAAGCGCAGCCTTTCTTATCGAAGAGGGTTTAAAAACACAGGATTCCCTGTTTACAAAAATCTCAACAAAATTTGAAAAGATCGACAAGCTCAAAACCGAACTCAAAGACCTTGTCAAAGATGAATTTGTGAAAACGCCAAAAAAATAGAACGTTTTCCGAATTTTTTCTGTTTTCCTCCTGACAATCAGACTTAACTGACATCCTCATTTATGTTAGTATTTTTTATGTGAGTCACATCATAATCGTTGTTCTGTCTTTCTTCTCAATTTCTCTGTCCACTGCAACACAAAATATCGAAAAGTCTTTTCTCCAGGAAAATCCTCAGATCCTCCTTTCTCTCTTTCCCGAACACTCCCACATCAATATATCTATCCCTGACCCCATTTCATTTTCTGATTACGTTTCCAGCCAGCAAGCTTTTTTTCTCTTCCGAAAAATCTTTTCATCCTATGCAACATTTGAATTCTATTCAGACAGACAACCCTATGTTCAGCTGAAAAAGACTTTCATTGTCAAGGCAAGCTGGTCCTTTCGAGACAGAAGAAATGATACACAGTATGTCTATCACATCTTTTTTTATCTTACCTTCGAAAAAAATAAAAATAGGATCTTTCCTCCGGCAGCCTGGAAGATCAAAGAAATCAGAGCGGTTAAATCCTGATGGAAACAGAACGCCGGTCCAGAAAAAAATATATCATCTATGGTCTTTTGATATGCCTGGGACTTTCTGTTCTTTCATTTATTGCATCTCTTGTCGTTCCTGCATTTATCTCAAAAAACTACTATCAAAACAGCTTAAATCGTTCCAGGGCCAAGGTAAATGCCATCCATCAAAGATTCACATATGTTGAGGATACTCTTCGAAAAAGGGAACTCACCCTCCTTGAGAACGATATTCCAGGCTCTGCTCCCGAGCTTTTCAGCCTTCTTAATAAATGTGACATCGACCAGGAAAAAGAAGGGATATCTCACTATTCACATGGATCGCTCGACTTCTGGTTTGGGAATGTTCTGGACATTCAAACCATTGTTCCTTTTGGTAAAACCATTCATTCTCCTATTAACCAAACATTTCTCATTAAGGATAAGGCCTCTGTTTATCTGATTTCCATTCATCCTGTCGATAAGAACGAGTTTTTCGTCTTTTTTCATCTTCTTGCTTATAAGCCCCAATTCAAGACGCCCTATTTAAAAGAACATCACTTTCTCCCGAATAAGATCCTCGCCAATTGTAATATCGACTACCACGACTTCCGTACAGAAATACAAGGCTATGAAAGAATATTCGAACGCTATAACGACGAATATATTGGACAGCCGCAATTTCAGGGTGGCGCCCAGACTCTTTTCTTCCCTCTGAGAACACAAGACCGGAAAATCGTGGCGACTGTGACTTTAAATTCTCCTCCTCTGTCTGCCAGGATCGTACAAGTACGGGAATTTTTCACAATCCTTCTTGACCTGTTTTTGATATTTTCGCTGGTCCTTTTCCTCATTCATATTGACAGATCCATATTTTTTTCCCGAAAAAAGCCAGTGCAGATCATAGTTTGGCTTATGTCGCTTATTATGATCCGGGCTATATTTTTCCATCTAAGTCAGCTCAGCCAGATTCAGTCTCTATCTATATTTTCCCCTGCAACAGCCGGTTTTCGATCTCTGTGGAATCTTACGAAATCTCCTGCCGACATTTTTCTTTCAATCCTGCTGCTGCTTTTCGCCACAGCCTATCTCAGCCGGGCCTTTAGAAATAGCTTTGTAGAAAAAAAAAGCCATTCCCTCATAAAATTTTTTCTTTTCTGTTCCATGGCTGTGGTTTTTTCCCTATTATTACTATTCAGTTTCCAGGATTTCCTTGTTCAACTTATTCACAATTCATCAATTGATTTTTTTCGGTTTTCCTTTAATACATCATTTATCCTGCTCCATCTTAGTATCTTCCTTTTTTTCGCTGTTTTTCTCGTCACTTCGTTGACCCTCATACGGACTGCGTCTCAATTTACAGACAATACAGCCAGTGGTTTTCCTGTTTTTATTCTTGGATTCGCGGCTTATGTATTTCTTTCCGGATTGAATGCTCTTTTTCTGGTTTTTCATGCTCTTGTTCTAGGCCTGGTCACACTTCTTGGTTTTTTCCCTGACTTTGCAAGAAAAAAACGTTTCATCCTTGTTTCACTGGTCATCTTTACGGCCTGCATTTACCTGTCTTCCCATATGGTTATCACAAAAAAGAACCATCTGCTAATTCAGAATTCTCTTCAAAGTTTTATAAAATCCCAGGAAAACTGGGCGTCTTTTCTACTGGAGCAATCCCTGCTTGAGATCGATAAAGAAGATATAAACATCCTTTCATTTTTCCATGATTCCGAACCGTATGACCTTGCCCGCTTATTGTGGGAAAACACACTGCTTTCAAAATTTAATAAATATTCGAGACTTGAAATAGTAAATTCCGAAGGAATCGGGCTCTCGAAGTTCACACTGAACGTTCCGGATATCTATCAAACTGATTTCGAATTTCCTGTCAGTCGAGCATGGACTATCCTTGGCCATAATATTATATATCTTGGCCGGGAGAAAAATTATCTCATCGCCTATAAAGACTGGTTCGAAGGAGATGAGCGCCTGGGCAGGCTTCTCCTTTTTCTGATGGTGGATTATGAAACTCTTCCTTTTCTTTACTCTGCAAATCCATATTTTGAAGTCATGCGGCCTACTTCCATGCCTTCCATGGAAAAGCTTGATCTGGGTTTTGCCATTTATGATCTGAACGGAAAACTTGAATTTAATCCAGGCAAGATATCCACGGGCATCTCTCATGATCTTCTGCAAAAAATAAATTTGTCAGATTCCTCCTTCTGGACTTCCTTCATAGACAAAGGGAAAAAATACAAATGCTTCTATTTTCGCTGGACAGACAGAATCTTTTCGCTTTTTCTACCGGAAAAGTCTTTCCTGACATTCGCACTGGAGTTCTTGAAGCTCCTGCTTTTTTATGGAGGAATATTTCTTGTTCTGACTATTCTCCTCTCTACTCTCTACTTCCATAAAAAAATACAGAATCCGCTGTGGTCTTTCTCCAACCGTGTTTATTTATCGTTCATTGTGGTCACTCTTGTTCCCCTGATCCTATTCACTCTCTCAACACGGGGCTTTTTTGCCCGGATGCTGACCGAGCAGTTCGCAGATAAAGCCGAAGTGCATGCAAGTTTTGCCAAAAGGGTTATGGAAGAATTTGAATATCTTCAGCAGGATGAACAGGTAGCCCTGACCCTTCCGCCGGATAACATTGTACTCTGGATCAGTTCTACGATCGCAAATGACGTCAATCTGTATCAAAACGGAAAACTGATCTCTTCCAGCCGGCGGGAGTTTTTTGATTATGGCCTGTTTCCAGAACTGATAGATGGCGAGATCTACTACAAGATACAGTATCAAAACATCCCTTTTTATACACAAACTCAAGAGATCGGGGATTATTCCTTTCAAACTCTGACCATACCATACGATTTTGGGGAAGCCCAGCTTCTCATTTCCCTGCCCTTCCCACAGGCAAAACAGGAACTGTCAAAGGCCACGGAAGAACTCATCGACTTTATATTTCTTATATCGGTTTTTCTCCTTTTTGCTGTCCTTCCATTTGCCAGAGGAATAGGAGGAATGATCATCAGGCCTATCCAGAAACTATTATCGGGAACAAGGGAGGTTAGTCTCGGCAATTTAGAGATCGCCATCGATCATAGATCCAAGGACGAGATGAAAACCTTGATCGATGGATTTAATGCCATGATAGCCAATTTAAAAAAACACCAGCAGGAACTGACAGATATGGGCAAAAAAGTTGCCTGGGCGGAAATGGCCAGAAAAGTCGCACATGAGATCAAGAATCCTTTAACTCCGATCCAGCTTTCAGCCGAACATCTCCTGACTGTTTACAATGACAATCCTGACAATTTCCAGGAAGCATTGAACGAATCTGTTACCTACATCATCAAAGAAGTGGAAAACCTTAGAAAAATCGCTCATGATTTCATGAAGATATCAAAAGAAGTTGTGACACAGAAAGAATCCTTTGATCTGAAGGACATTATCCGGCAGACAATAGCTCCATACAAAAAAGTCCTTTCACACAGGATCGTATTCCGGCTAACTGCCAAATCAGATGACTTTTTAATCACTGCAGACAGAGATAAGATCATCATAGCCATTAAAAATATTTTCACAAACTCAATTGAATCCATTCAAGAAAAAGGAGAAGTATCTATTGTGATGGTCAGAACCCAAGGCTCCATAAACATCCTCATCACTGACACCGGAAAGGGAATCAGTGCGGATACCATTCCAAAAATATTTGATTCTTATTTTTCCACTAAAGATGTTGGGACCGGCCTCGGACTTCCCATCGCAAAAAAAATCATCGAAGATCACGGAGGCAGCATTACTGTAACAAGTCCTCCCGGAAAAGGGACAACGGTAAAGATCATCCTCCCTGTTCAATGAAATCCCATCCTCCCCGACTAATTTAATGACGAGTGGGATTGTACATGGGATTATTCATGAGTCGAGGTAGCTGTAGCTGTGAGGAATGGCCAAGGAAAAACAGTCTATTGAAGTCTATTGAAGTCCATAGAAGTCTATAATAATTTATTGAGTTCTTTGAGTTCGTTGTGTTCTTTGGGTTATTTTAATTGGATTTAACTCAATAAGCTCAAAGAACTGGATTCCCACTTCCGTGGGAATGACGTAAATTAAAGGACCTTGGGCTAAATTGCTTTGGGCTTTGGGCCTCTTTTGCATTGGCCCTTGGCCTCTTATTCTTTCAAAAGCAGATCGGCTTGCCCGGAGGGGAAAAAGATAGAAAGAGAGGATTCAAGGGTTCGAGTGAAAAGAAAAAAGATTAGAGTTTAGTTCAAAACACTTGAATCCTTGACCCCTGTCTGCGTGCGGTCACGCACAGGCAGGCCTTGATTCCTAGAACCCTTTTTTTTAACGTGTCGTCGAATTTTATGAATAATTCAGACTGGATATTTTATTGGTTTTATGGAAAAATACTGCACAAATGAAGAAAAAAATCCCTTTTATCTCTCTTCTCTTCATTATGCTTCTGTTATTACCTCAATACAGCCAGGCTGATAAGGTCGGAATAAAATTCAGTTACTCATCCAACTCCATCAGCAGTGGGGATATTAACACCTGGATCGATTCATACAACTCATTATGGAAAAACTGGCAAGCCCAGAAGGGTGGACAATTGACCGGCCAGTTTGAACCTATTGTTTATGGCCCGTCCTATGAATTCGAACTGCGTATTCCTATATTCAAGGGCTTCGCCCTCAATTTCAGCGGGACATATCTGAAAGCAGTCAAGGAAGGCCAGGTGGAATATTCCAATCCATCCAGCCAGCAGAACGAAACCCACTTCGTAAAAAATAATGTCACTGCAATCCCTTTTAAAATAGGTTTCAGCATGTCTGTCCCGCTGCCTGTTTTTCCAAGACTTATCTTTTTTGCCGGTGGAGGACGGCATATTGTATTCGTCCGTTACCAGCTTCAGGAATCTTATGAGGCAGAATTTACATGGATGGGCGAAAATTTTGTTTACTGGTTTGATAGATCCGATAAACTTGCCTCAGAGGCTTTGGGTTATTATGCTTCAGCAGGCATTGAATTAAATGTTGTCCAATTTATGTCTGTCGTAATGGAAGCAGAACGCACCTGGACAAAAGTAGACGGATTTAAAGGTTCCCATTCATATAACAATTATCTTGATCAAAATGAAGGAGGCAAGTCTTCCCTTTATTATTATGAAAGCGACCAGTTCAACCTCGGAAAATCCTATCCTGTTCTTGCAGGCCACAGGGTCAGACCAGACACTTCGTCCTTCCAGAATATCAGGCAGGGACAATTAAATTTCAGCGGTTTATCCTTTAAATTCGGTATTCGATTCAAGTTTTAAAGAACCGGTTTCTTTTAGTTCGATCAAGACTCCATTTATGTTTTGAGGCCTGAGAAAAACTATCCGGCTGCCTCCGGCTCCCTTTGCCGGCTTTTCACTGACAAATTCGATCCCTTTATTTTTAAGATCCCGGATGGCCTTATCAATATCCTCCACCTCAAGACAGATATGATGGATTCCTTCCCCTCGTTGTTTCAGGAACCGATCCACGGGTGTTCCCTCTTCCAACGGTTCAATAAGTTCTACAGCGCTTCCTCCCGGAATATCCAGATAGGCTACCCTAACGCCTCTCTCTATGACTTCTTCTATTTCAGAGGCCTGGAATTGAAATACTGACTCCCACCTCTTGAGGCTTTTTTTAAGGTCCGTGACCGCTATTCCAATGTGATGTACTTTATTATTCATTTAATGTCCTTTTAGCCGGGTGAGGATCTGGTCCGCTACACTGTAGGGATCGATTTTTCGAAGGTATATTTTTTCGACAAAAGAAGCAAATTCCTTCGGCCTCACCTGTCGCTGCACAGAACGGCTGATCTTTGCATTGATGATATCCTTCAGCATCCATTCTACCAGCCTTTTCTTCCGAATTGTACGGCTGTCCCCTTCCTGCACCATTGACAGCCCGAGTGTCTTCTTATAAAGCTCCTCAATTCCCTCACCCTGTGTTGCAATAGTCCTGACTATTTCTGGAACAGGCCTGTCTTTTACCCCCAGATCAAGCATGGCATGTAGCTGTCTTTCCAATTTATCCGCATCAGGGGAATCCGCCTTGTTGATGACAAAAATATCCGCGATCTCCATGATCCCCGCCTTAAATGCCTGGATATCATCCCCGGCTCCAGGGATCAAGACTACAAGGATGACATCCGCCATCTTGACAACTTCCACCTCATCCTGTCCAACTCCGACCGTTTCGATGAGGATAACACCTTTACCGGATGCCTCCATAATAGAGATAGCCTCCCCAGTAGCCTTTGTCAGTCCTCCCAGATGCCCTCTGGTTGCCATACTGCGGATAAAAACATCCGGGTTTTCACTGTGCCGCATCATGCGTATTCTGTCCCCCATAATAGCTCCTCCACTGAAGGGACTGGACGGGTCCACAGCAATGACCCCGATCTTTTTTTGATCCTCACTGAGCCTGGTGATCAATTGATCCACAAGTGTGCTTTTCCCCGAACCCGGTGCGCCTGTTATCCCAATTATCAGGGAACCGCCCGTTTGCGGAAATATCTCTTTCATGAGCGACTGGGCTTTTACGGAATCATTTTCAACCAGGGAGATCGCTTTAGCGATGGCTCTGGGGTTACCATTTAGTATCTCTTGTTTCAGATTCATTTCTGGTCTTTCCTCATACGTTCTTTTTTCTCCGGCTCAGTCACATTATATGAAAGCACAGCACGGCTGACAAGACAGATACACATCATACTCCTGATTTCATTTGACAGAAAAATATATTTCCTCTAAATTTAAGTTATGATTTACGGATTATTAAGGATTCTACTTTACGGACTGATCGTGTATTTTGCTTTCAAGATCATTCGCTTTTTTCAGGCGATCAATAAAGGCGGACGCGCAATCCCTCCTGCCAAAAAACACTCCGGCATCATGGTCAAGGACAATATATGCAATACATATCTCCCTAAAGACGAAGCCATCAAAGAAATCCATCAGGGAAAAGAATATTTTTTCTGCTCGGATAAATGCAGAAAAAAATTTTTACAGGCCAAAAAGGACGACAGGCCTTGATTATTCAATGGTCGAGGAAAGGTCAAGGGAAAACAGTCTATAGAAGTCCATTGAGGTCCATCGAAGTCTATCGAAGTTTATTGAAGTCTATAGGAATCAATTCTTTTCGCTTGAATCCTTGGACCCTTGAATCCTCGAACCCTTTTTTTCAACGTATCGGCAGTTTTTATGAATAAAGCAGGCAAGATGGAGTTAAGAGCCCGCATCTTTATATCTGGAATAGTTCAGGGCGTTTTTTTCAGGGATCATACGCGCAGATGGGCATCATCTCTCGGATTAAAGGGATGGGTCAAAAACATGCCCGATAATAGAGTGGAAGTCCTGGTTGAAGGGAAAAAAGAAGACATCGACGACCTTGTTCGGAGACTCAGCCAGGGTTCGCCTATGTCTCATGTTGATGATGTTCATGTTGACTGGGAAAAATTCAGAGGAGAATTTCAAACGTTTAGGATTACATATTAAGAAGATGCTGTTATCTATAGCCGGTTTCGATCCAAGCGGGGGCGCAGGTGTTCTACTGGACCTTCAGGTGTTCCGTTATTTTGATTTTACCGGCGCAGGTATTCTGACTGCATTGACTGCACAAAATACATACAGGGTTGAGAGAGTCTTCTGCCCGCCGCCAGACATTCTTACACAGCAGTATAACACGCTGGAAAAAGATATCCCTCTCTTTGGGATCAAGATCGGAATGATCGGAACCCGAAAGAATCTTCCTGTTCTTAAGCGCATAGTTCAGAAAAACCGGGAAATCCCGATCGTGATCGATCCTGTCTTAAAATCCAGCTCAGGAGCCTGGCTTCTTGAACATAACGCTGTTCAGGATTTAATCCAAACCTTTATGGGAATCGGCTCTCTGATAACCCCCAATCTCGATGAGGTTTTTCTTTTATCCGGTTTTAAAGTCAAGGGACCCGATGATCTGGAAAAAGCCGCCCGCACAATCTACGATATTTTCAAAATACCCTGCCTTATAAAGGGAGGCCATTTTAAAGGCAGTAAAACAGACTGTCTTTATGACGGAAAACACTTTGTTCGCTTCACTCATAAAAAAATCCCAAAGGATGTTCACGGTACAGGATGTTTTCTTTCATCCAGCATTTTATGCTTGCTTGCCAGAGGACTTCCCTTGCACGATGCCTGCAGTCAGGGAATTAATTTGACACAGGAAGCGATCCGTCATGCTTCGCCGAGAAAAAAAGGGCGGGCCATTATTACTATCCCCAGATCTGCTTTCCAGCCTCACAAACCCTAAAAAGAGATTTCTGAAGCAGAAGCTTTATTCTATCGTATTCTCATTACATTCAAGAATCTTATAGATCTCTTCAGAAGATACTGCATTTTTTATATCTTCAATAATCTTTGTTTCTTTCACCAGCCGGCAGACATGGGCCAGAATTTTAAGCTGGCTGCCTGGATTTTTTTTGCTGCCCAGAAGAAGCATGAATACGTAGGTCGGCATGTTATCAGCTGCATTAAAGTCCATTCCGGCTTTGATAACAGACAAGGCGATAACAGGTTCAGTGATACCATCCACAAGAGCATGGGGAACGGCAAATCCCTTTTCCAACCCAGTACTCCCCAATCCTTCTCTTTTGAGAAGGGCCTCAAGGATCACATCATCATTCTTGATCGACTCTGCTTTCTTTAAAGATACGACAAATTCCTTGAGCAGCTGGTTCTTATCACTCGGATTCATATGCAGAAAAATATGTTCTTTCTTCAACAGATGGCATATTTTCATTTTTCTCTCACTCCCTATATTGTGTCTTAACTTTATGTGCTCTTTGTATGATAGCATCCGGAAATCGAAGTCCTTGTTTTTCCGCTGCGCTCAAATTTATATACAGCCTGGCATCCTTCATGTTCTCTATGGGGATTAAGGCGGGGTTTTCCCCTTCCATTACACGGAGGGCAATGATACCTGCTTTGTATCCCATGTCGAAAAAGTCCCAGCCCAGAGCTGCACAGGCCCCCTCATATGTAGAAAGAAGAAATCCTCCAAAAAGAGGAATAGTATTTTCTTCAGCCACTTTGCTCAGCGCCTGAAAGGAAGCATTGATGGTGTTGTCTGAGATCTGGTAGATAACATCGATATTCTTGTTGACAAGTTCCTGGGCCGAGAGAAGGACTTCGCTCGATTTTGTAACAGGTACAGCAATGATCCTAAATCCCAGATCCCGCGCTCCTTCTCTGGCCAGATTCAAATAATACTGCGAGTTTATCTCAGACGGCGTCCAGAGCGTGCCGACCCTCCGTGTGTCCGGCAGGACCTCTTTGATGAATTTCAGGCTCTGTTTGATAGGTCCTTTTGAAGAAACTCCAGTCACATGACTTAGATGATCGCCAGCAGACTTTCCCGCTCCAGCAAGATAGGGATTTGCGACCGATGAAAAAACAATTGGGATCTTTCCTGTCGCATGAAGCGCCGCCTGAAGACTTTGTGTAGAAAAAGGAACCATAAGATCTACTTCCTTCAGAACAGACTGCTGAGCGATCCTCTGCATCTGCTGAATATCCCCAAAGGCGTTTCTGAAAATGAGCCGAATGTTTTTTTCGTTCCGATAGCCTCTGTCCTCGACGGCCTTTATAAAACCTTTCCTGACCTCATTCAAAGTCGGGGCATCATTCACCTGAAAGACAGCCATGGTATAGAGCTGCTTCTCGTCCTTTTTACAGGCTGGAAGAATACACACCAGAAGTAGAAATATAACAATCCATTTTTTCATAACTATTGGTTTTTCGTAATTATGATAATTAAAAATTCGTTTCAGTTCAATATGAAATTTATCCTGTACTATTCATGAAAGCTGTCGACACGTTGAAAAAAAGGGTTCGAGGATTCAAGGCCTGCCTGTGCGTGACCGCACGCAGACAGGGGTCAAGGATTCGAGGTCCAAAGGCCAAAAGTCTATAGAAGTCTATTGAGGTCGTCGAAGTCAAGAAAAGTTTGTTGAGTTTATTGGGTTCTTTGAGTTCGTTGTGTTCTTTGGGTTATTTTAATAAAATATAACTCAACAAACTTAAAGAGCTTAAAGAACTGGATTCCCGTTTACACGGGAATGACGAGACAAACGAGAGTACGAGACAAACGAGATGAACGATTTTTTCCTACTGCGAATGGACGGCAACGCAGCAGATGGGATAAGATCGGCTTGTAAATTGTTCAGGCTGTCCTGGGTTATTCACAAGTCGATATGCACGGTGCGGCGTATGAAGCTGTATTCATATACTGCGAATGCGCCGCAACAAAGCAGATCGGCTTGCCCGAAGGGTAAAATACGATGACACAGAGATAAAACAAAATAATTGTAAATGCCCTTGATCCTGATGTTTGAAAAAATCAATGTTAAGAGCTAAAATCATTAGAAATATATTTTGGTGTCGTCGAATTTTATGAATAACCCAGGCAAGTATTTTTTTGGGACGGCAGGATGGAGCTACAAAGACTGGGAAGGTATTGTCTACCCACTAAAAAAACCCACTGGATTCCATGCGCTTGTTTATCTGGCACAGTATATCAGTATTGTTGAGATCAACAGCACTTTTTACAGGCCTCCGGCAGTTCAGGTGTCTCTTTCCTGGCTTAAAAAGGTCCAGAGCTTTCCGGAATTTTTATTCACCGTCAAACTCTTCCAGGTCTTCACCCACGACAGGAAAAATTTCTCCCAGAGGAACATCGATCAATTCAAAATGGGAATAGAACCTCTGCATGCCGGCGGCAGACTTGCTGCGATTCTCATCCAGTTCCCATGGTCTTTCGCCGGTATCTCCTCACACTACGACTATCTGGACAAACTGTTCGAATCCTTCCGCGGTTTTCCAATAGCGCTTGAGATACGGCATTTATCCTGGGACACGCCCCAATTTTACAGCTTGCTTAAAGCGCATAATGTCGCCTTCTGCAATATAGACCAGCCGATCTTTAAAAACTCCATTAAACCAAGTGCTGTTGTGACCAATCAGGATTTTTCCTATGTCCGGCTGCACGGACGTAATTATAAAAACTGGTTTAAAAAAGACGCGGGAAGGGATGCACGCTACAATTATCTTTATTCAAATGATGAACTGGATGATTGGATGGGAAGGATTAAAGACCTCGGGAAAAAAAGCAGCAAGGTTTTTGTTATCACCAACAATCATTACCAGGGACAGGCTATGGCCAACGCTCTTCAGCTTAAAAATAAACTTACAGGAGAAAAACTCGATCTCCCCCTCCCGCTGCTTAAAAAATATCCCGTCCTCAATGAGATCATTACAAAGATCAAAGAAGGGCAGCTCGATCTTTTCGACGGAGATTCCGATTCATAGCGTGATAAATATAAAGAGAAAGTCATCAGGAGATATACAATGAACTATCTGACTCATCTTGAATGTTCCATGTGCGGCAAAAGGCTGGAGGCCGATCAACTCTGGAATCTTTGCCCTGATTGCCACAAACCGCTTCTCGCCCGCTATGATCTGGAAAAAGCCAAATGGGCTATTAGCCCAAAGGAGATCGCCAAGCGGGAACCGAACCTGTGGCGCTATTGCGAACTGCTGCCTGTCCGTGACAACCGTTATTTACTCTGTTTGGGGGAGGGATTCACGCCACTTATCCGTGCTAATCGACTGAGTGAGGAGATGGGATTCGAGAGGCTTTTTATCAAGGATGAAGGGCTTAATCCAACAGGATCATTCAAAGCACGAGGATTGGGAGTGGCTGTCTCGCGTGCCTGGGAACTGGGAGCCAAAGCTTTTTCGATCCCCTCAGCAGGAAATGCCGCAGGAGCCCTTAGTGCTTACGCCGCTCTGGCCGGAATCCCTGCCCATGTGTTTATGCCGCAGGATGTACCCCACCCCTTTATCGCCGAGTGCCGCGCTTTGGGCGCTGAGGTCACACTCATAGACGGACTTATCACAGACGCAGGACGGATCGCCGCCAAAGGGTTGGATGGGTCCGATCATTTTGATATGTCCACCCTCAAGGAGCCCTATCGATTGGAGGGCAAAAAAACCATGGGTTACGAGATCGCAGAACAGATGGATTGGAACCTGCCGGATGTTATCATCTACCCTACCGGTGGAGGCACTGGTTTGATCGGAATGTGGAAAGCTTTTGATGAAATGGAGAAATTGGGCTGGATCGGGCCGAAACGTCCACGCATGGTCACTGTTCAGGCAGAAGGTTGCGCTCCGATTGTCCGGGCCTTTAATGAAAAAAAAGAATTCGCAGAACCCTGGCATGGAGCTGCTACTATTGCCGATGGTTTACGTGTGCCTGCGGCTGTAGGTGATTTTTTGATCTTACGAGCCCTTCGCGAAAGTAATGGAACAGCCATTGCTGTGACTGATAAAGAATTAATGGAGGCCGCAAGAATAATTGGCCGTACGCAGGGGTTGTTCCTCTGTCCTGAAGCAGCAGCACCGCTTGTTGCTTTCCAGTACCTCAACCGCCGGGGATGGATTAAAAACAATGAAACTGTCGTGCTTTTCAGTACCGGCAATGGTCTTAAATACACCCATTTATGGAAGTCATAAAAATCATTGGACTGGCTCGCAAACTCGCCTAACCTGGATTATACGGGTCAAGATCAGTGCAGATGTAAAAGAGTTGGAAGGATCATAAGGATTCAAGGATTCGAGGGTCAAAGGCCCAAAGTCTATAGAAGTCTATTGAGGTCCATAGAAGTCTATCGAAGTCAAAGAGCTGGATTCCCGTTTACACGGGAATGACGCAAATTAAAAGACTTTGGGCTAAGCTGCTTTGGGATTTATTCGACTTCAATAGACTTCTATGGACTTCGGCAGACTTTTCTCGCCAACGAGATACACGATTTTTTCCTACTGCGAACGGAACACGACGAAGCCACTGCGGTGAGATCGGCTCGTAAATTGTTCAGGCTAGAGTAGCTCGCACTTTGCAACCATAATAACCTTCCCACCCACAAAAACATCGATCCGGTTTTTCCGGGCTTCAGCAATAAGGGTCAGCCTGGACGGGCGTCCGATCTCATAGCCCTGCTCAACATGGACATTGATCTTATTTGAGCCAAAATACTTGTGCTTTACAAGGTAACCGGCCAGGCATCCATTTCCGCTTCCTGTGGCCGGATCTTCGGGTATACCGTAGTAATCGACAAAGGCCCGGACATTGAGATCATTGTCAGTCTCATAAGTGTCAGGACAGAACAAGAGAATGGCCTTTGCTGTTGCCTCTTTAATCATCTCGAAAAAAAGATTCTTGTTGATTACGGCCCTTTTGACAGCATCAAGTGATATTAGCGGCACGATGATAAAAGGCAATCCTGTGGATACCTCCTGAACCGGAAATCCCGGATCAATATCGACAGGACTCAGGTTCAATGCCATTGCAACATGATTTTTATTCATGACAGAAAAAAATTTCGGAGAATTCTGCTTCATCTGCAGGAAATCGACCTTATTCCCGGTATATTTCAGAGAAACGGGTATCTGACCGACTTTTAGATTCAGAAGGATCTGTTTCTCATGACCACTGTCTATCTCCTGGTTAATGATAAATGCAGTTCCCAAAGTGGGATGTCCAGCGAACGGGACTTCTTCGGCCGGAGTAAAAATGCGGACATCATAACCTCCATCCGCTTTTTTCTCAGGAATAATAAAAGTCGTCTCAGAATAATTCATCTCCTTGGCGATTTTCAGCATCTCTTCATCAGACAGTTTCCTGGCATCTCTTAGAACAGCCAGTTGGTTTCCGGTATACCGGGACTCTGCAAAAACATCAAGAAGATAAAATATTCTTTTTTTCATCAGGAATGTCTCCCGAAAAATATTGTATCGCAAAAAAGGATGTTATGAAACATAAATAAATAGATAAACGATTTTTTCCTACTGCGAACGGACGGCAACGTAGCAGATGGGATAAGATCGGCTCGTAAATAGTTCAGGCATTGATGTCCAGGAAGGAGCAATTGAATACCTTCGGCCGGCCACTGCTGTCCTGCCTCACTTCACCCCTCAGGCAGCAGGCCGGCGGCTTGTCGAAGGTTAGGCATTTTCGCTGCCCCACCCCTTCCAGAAGACCGGTCTCATCCTCAAAAAGGAAGAAGTATTTTCGCCCTCCGTTAACCACTTTCAAACGAGCATCCACTACCCGTACGACCAGCACCACTTCACGCCCAACATAATTCTTCATGTCCTTTATGCGGAGTGACGATCTTTTTCCTCCGAAAAGGTCAAGCGAATCCCCTTCTGGGGAAAAGCCAAGGGATTCGATCATCATCTTTTCTTTCTGCTTTGAACTCAGATCAGCCATCTCTCCTACTCCTTCTAATCCTCTGAAATAACGAATGATCTGCCGGGTTCTTCTCGGTTCTAGGGAATCAAAGACCCCGGCCTTGATCAGGGCGAAAAGCTCTGATTTGGTCAAAGAAATCCGGAAGAGCACATCCTCGATAGAGACAAACTCTCCCCCTATCCTTTCTTGAATGATCTTGTCCGCCGTCTTCACGGCCAGGCCCTTTATGGATGTCAGACCCACGCGAATGCAGCTGTTCTCGACTGTAAATACATAGCCGCTCCGGTTGACATCAGGCCCCAGGATACGTATCCCCATCCGTTTCGCTTCCTCAATGTATTCCGCCAGACCGTAATAACCACCGCCCGCATTCAGGACAGAAGTCATATAGACCACGGGATGGCGGACCTTGAGATAAACCGCCTGAAAAGCCATATAAGCATAGGAAGCACTGTGGGCCTTGTTAAAGGAATAGGACGAAAAATCTTCCATGGTCTTCCAAAGCTTTCCGATCTCGCCGGCCGGATATCCCCGTTCATCCGCCCCCCGGAAAAACCGGTTCTTCAGTTCCGCGTCTCCCCCCTTCGTTTTCAGGCTCCGGCGGAGCAGGTCTCCCACATCCGGGGACATTCCAGCCACTCTCTCCGCGATCTGCATCACCTGCTCTTCGTAGAGAAGAAGACCGTGTGTTTCGGGAAAGATCCTTTTCAGAAAAGCATCCCTGGTCACAGGCCGTCCCTCCCGGCTCCGAAGAAGGGTTTCCTTCATTCCGCTTTGGGCCGGCCCGGGACGGATGAGGGCCAGGGCCTGAGTCAGGTCATGAATATTGTCCACTTTCATCCTCCGCAGCAGGTTCATCATGGCCGGACTCTCTACCTGAAAACAGCCGATAGTCCTGGCCTCCTTCAAAAGGCTGTAGGTTTTAGGATCACAGGATGGGATGGTGTTTATTTTCATCCTCTCCCGTGTTTCCGAAATGGCAGCCAGACCCCTGACCGAAAGGAGGTCGAGCTTGATCAGCTTGAGATCCTTGACCGCATCCCGGTCATAGTGGGACATCACATACCCCTTGGCCGATTTAGCCAGAGGCAGATACCGGCTGACAGGGCTGGCCGTCAGAATTACCCCACCTACATGAAGAGAACTCTCCCGGTAGACATAACTCAGGTCCGAGGCCAGCCGGTATATGTCAGCATAGCCGGGCAGTGGCTTCTCTTTTTTTAACGAATCGGGCCTGGCAAAATAGGAGGCTTTTTTACTCAGAGATCGCGATTCGTCCGGCGGAAAGCCGAAGGCCCTGGCCGTCTCATACAGCGCAGAGCGCGCACCGAAGTCCTTCAGACTGCAAACAAAGGCAGCTCCTGTCCGGCCCTTTCCGTACTTCTCCATAACATAGGAGAGGATCATATCTCTTTTCCCTGAGTCAAAATCCAGGTCAAAATCCGGCGGATCGTCCCGGCCCTTGTTGAGGAATCTCTCAAAATAGAGGTCGAATGTGATTGGGTTTACGCGGGAGATCCTCAGAAGATAGGCCAGAAAGGAGGACGCCCCCGACCCTTTTAGGTTGTGGTAGATCCCGTTACAGCGGGCATATCGAACCACATCATGAACGACCAGAAAATAAGGAGCAAAGCCTGATTGCTCGACAATGCTGAGCTCTTTTCGTGCCCTCTGTCTTTCCTTCCAGCTCAGATCTACGGCCGTTCTTAAGGCCTTGAGAACCACATCTCTAAGGGTTGTGGAAAAGAGGTCATCCGGAAGTGAAGGGACAACATCCGCAAAAGAAAACCGGCAGGATTCCGCCACCTCAATGGTTGCCCGGAAGAGGCTTTCAACCGCAGAACCGAATTTTTTAACGGCTAAAGATTCCTGATCGGGGCCAAAAAAGCGTATCCTGTTTCGGAGCCTGTCCCGTTCCGGGGGGAAAGGGATTTTTTTTTCAACAGCGTGCAGCAGGATGAGCCTTTCTGGGTTCCGGATAAACTTGACAGGAGCGGCCCACACGACCGGCACATCATGGGCTTCGGCTGCTTCCCGGCATTTCTGATAATTGAAAAAATCAGCGCCCAGGAAAAGATCGCACTTCAGGTCCACGGGAATGCCATACAGAAGGTCTTTGTTTCCCGGTTTGGGAATTAGAATGGTCACCAATCCCTCTGTCTCCCTGATCTCCCTGTTATTGAGGATCTCCATCAGGTTCCAGTAGCCCTTCCTTTCTTTTACCAGGAAGAGAAAACGCTGCTCTCTGATCTCGATCTCGCACCCGAAAAGAGGGGAAACAGCCTCTGCTTCAGCCACCCTCTTCCATTCCGCCCAACCGTAAACATTGTCCAAATCCGTCAGCGCGGCAAAAGGCAAATTTATTCTTCGGGCCCACGCAGTCAGCTCACGCAGGGTGATGCTTCCCTTTCCCCGGCTGTAGACGGAATGAACACGCAGCGGTATATACATCGCACTATCCTTTGTTTGATAAAAGTCCTAAGGCTAAAAGCAGCTTGGCCCAAAGCTAATTAAAATCTAATTTCTTTGTGTTCCCGGCTTCTTTATCTTTGCCTTTGGCCTACTTTGTCAGTGAAGCCGTTTTAAGAACAAAGCCGCGGTCCCGGTCAAAGGTGTAAAGCTTATCAAGCATCTTTTCCCTGACCGTGAGCAGTGAACCGAAACCGTATTTCTGCCGGACTTCATCCATGGCAAACCCCAGCTTCTCCTGGCGCTCGGAATAAGGTTCAAAAAGAGAGAGAGGTCTTGTTTTTGTCAAGTCGGACGCCTTCACCCCCACCAGGCGCAGGGACAGCCGGGAGCCGGAAAAAAGGTCGAGGAAAAGCTCCTGGGAGATCTTGTAGATCCGCCCCATCTCTTGAACAGGCGAAATCAGGAGCCGGCGGCAAGCCTCTGTCCGGAAATCCGAATATCGGATCTTGACCTCGATGATGTGGGAAAAAAGCCGGGCCTTGCGCAGCGCCAGCGCCAGGCGGTCACAGAGATACGCGATGTGAGCCAGAAGAAGACGGCGGTCCCAGAGATCTTCCAGAAATGTCGTTTCCCTGGAGATCGACTTCGGCACAGACGAGGTCTTCAGCGGGCGGCTGTCCATTCCCCGGGACTGAAGGTAGAGTTTCTCCCCATTCAAGCCAAAAAGCGAACGCAGGGTCGCCCGCGGCATTCCACAGAGGTCGCCGATTTTATGAATATTGAGCATTTTGAGGACAACCTGGGCCTTCGGCCCGATGCCCGGGAGAAATTCGATATTTAGTTCACTCAGAAAATCCTCTTCCTCAGCCGGAGTGACCTCAAAAAGCCCACCCGGTTTGGCTTTGCTGGTTGCCAGCTTGGCCAGAAGTTTATTAGGCCCAACACCGACTGAAACGGCCAATCCAAGATCCTTCTGCACCTGCTCTTTGATCTCCCGGACCGCACGGGAAAAGGAGGGATAAAGGGGGCGGCAGCGGGTCAGGTCCATGTAGGCCTCATCCAGAGAGGCCTCCTCCAGATCGGGCGTGTACCGGGAAAGTATCTCGAAAAACCTTTTGGAAAAGGCACTGTAAATATGGTAATTCCCCCTCAGGAACACCCCGTTGGGACAGCGCTGATAGGCTGTCCGCAGGGCCATGCCGGAGTGAACCCCGTATCTCCGCGCCTCGTAGTTCGCTGTGGAGGCCACACCCCGCTCGTGGGGAAGCCCGCCAACAATAACAGGTTTGCCTTTGAGGGAAGGATCAAGAAGCTCTTCCACCGCCGCAAAGAATGCATCGATGTCGATATGGACAATACACCGTCTCTGATTCATATCAGTATTTCCGCAAAACCCCGACGACCCGTCCAAGTATTCTCAGATTGGCGGCCGGGATCGGATCAAATTCCGGGTTCTCCGGGATCAAAAAAGTCTTTCCTTTTTCAACCCTCAGTCTTTTCAAAGTCACTGAGCCGTCTTCCAGAAGGGCAACCACCATCTCTCCGGAACTAGCCGAGTTCGTTCTTTCCACAAGCACCCGGTCTCCGTCATCGATATAGGCGTCCACCATGCTTTTTCCCTCGACATTGATGCAGAAAACATTGCCTTTTTTCCGCCCCACCATCCAAGCAGGGACATCAAGGGCTTCCGGAGTGCTGTCAAAAACCTCTCTCGGATGCCCGGCCGGGACAAGCCCCACGAGAGGAACTCTGACCCGGGTTTCAGACGGAGAGGGAAATCCGCTAAGCTGCAGGTCCCCGTCCACCCTTTTTATATAGCCCTTCTTTTCCAGGCTCAGGACATGTTTGAAAACAGCCGAAGGATGGTCGATCTCGACCAGAGCCCCCAACTGGCGTATCGTCGGCGAATACCCGTGCTGGAGGATATAATCCTTGATGGTTTGAAGAATCTCCCTCTGCCGTTCCGTCAATTCCTTCCGGAGTTTGTTTACCATTTTGTTCACCATCTATAAAATAAACTCCACTACAAAGATTGTCAAGTTTTTTTTAAGCAAACCGGCTTGTAAATAACTCAGGCTAGAGCAGCCAGCCGCCTGCGACTACCAGATTAACCCCGGTAATGTAACCGGCTTCTTCTGAAGCCAGAAAACCAACAGCCTCGGAAACGTCTTTAAACGTTCCCTGGCGGCCCAGAGGGATATCTTTGCGGACAGGCAAAACCCCGTCTTCGATCAGGCCTGGAGAAACCATATTGATCGTCACTCCTGATTTCCCCTCTGTTTTAGCTGCTGTCCGTGTCAATATCAAAAGCCCTGTTTTGGCCACGGCATATGGCGTGATGGCCGGAAAGGCTGTCAGTTGTTCTGCACGGCTGTAGCCTAAATTGATGATCCTCCCCCACCCACGCCTGCGCATCCCGGGCAGGACAGCCTTCATCCCAAAAAGAGCAGTCTTGAAATTGCCGGCGAAAATGCGGTCCCAATCCTGACTGTTTACATTCTTCCACGGCTTTACAAGAAGGGGCCCGACATTGTTTACAAGGATATCGATCCGGCCTAATTTTTTTTCCGCTTTCTGGAAGAAGGCCGAAGCCTGTTGTTCATCCGTTAAATCCGCCTGAAAGGCTTCGCTCTCTGCTCCTGCTTCCCTGATCTCAGCAGCGGTCTTTTGTGCGTCTTCTTCATTCTTGCGGTAATGCACGACGACACCGGAGACATTCCCGGCAAGGCAAAGGGCGATGTTTTTTCCTATCCCTTTGCTGCTTCCTGTAACAAGCGCAATCTTTTCTCCTGAATTATTCATGAAAATTGTTGATACGTTTTATTGTTAATATAAATAATAGAAGATTTGACTTTATGTATCAACACTTTTCACCCTAAGGGCAGGCTGATCTGCTTTGTTGCAGCGCATTCGCAGTATATGAATACGGCTTCATACGCCGCGCCGTGCATATCAACCTGTGAATAACCCAGGTTCTGAATTATTCATGAAAATTGTTGATACGTTTTATTGTTAATATAAATAATAGAAGATTTGACTTTATGTATCAACACTTTTCATGATTAATCCAGATGTCAAAAAATTAAGCTGGGCAGGACACAGGGTTAAAATTTATTGACAACTAAGCCAGGGCAAGATATAAAAGTTTTTTATAATTAGCCTGGATTATTTACGAGTCGAGGAGAGACCAAGGAAAAACAGTTTATTAAAGTCCATAGAAGTCGATAGGAGTCGTCGAAGTCAAGAAAAGTTTGTTGAGTTTATTGGGTTCGTTGTGTTCTTTGGGTTATTTTAATTGGATTTAACTCCATGAACTCAAAGAGCTGGATTCCCGTTTGCACGGGAATGACGAAGAAGCGAATGCACTTATTAAGTAGTTATAAAGAAAAGCACTTGAATCCTTGAACCCTTGAATCCTCGAACCCTTTGCATAAACTACTGGATGATATATAAAAAGTTATGTTAGGCTATTGGCAGTTTTTATAAATAAAGCAGGTTGACGGCTTATGACAAACAATAAACATAAGATCCTAGTAACAGGCGCTCTTGGCCAGATCGGCTCCGAACTGACCGAAAAACTCCGGGAAAAATACGGTAGTGATGATGTCATCGCATCCGACATCCGGACAGACCCATCCCCTGCCATGCTTGATGCAGGCCCCTATGAAATCATCGATGTTTTGCAGGCAGATTCCATCATAAACACCATAAAAAAATATGGCATAAATACGATCTATCACATGTCTGCCATTCTTTCGGCAACCGGAGAGAAAAAGCCCCAGCTCGCCTGGAATGTCAACATGAACGGCACATACAACATCCTTGAGATCACAAGAGAGTTGGAATTGAACCGGGTTTTCATTCCCAGTTCCATTGCAGTATTCGGTCCGGAAACACCCAGGGAAAACACCCCTCAGGAAACCGTGCTTTTACCGAAGACGATTTATGGTGTCACAAAAGTTGCAAGCGAGATTCTCGCTGATTATTATGTCCAGCGTTTCAACATCGATGTCCGGGGCTGCCGTTATCCCGGTATCATCAGCCATAAAACGCTCCCGGGCGGCGGCACTACGGATTATGCTGTTGCGATCTTTTACGAAGCGGTTCTCCATCAAAAGTACATCTGTTTTCTGAAAGAAGATACCAACCTTCCCATGATGTATATGCCCGACTGCTTAAAAGCAACTCTGGGCCTTATGGAAGCAGACCGGTACCGTCTTCATCACCATGCCGGTTTCAACATCAGCGGAATGAGTTTTACGCCGGGAGAACTGGCGGCAGAAATCAAAAAACACATCCTTTCATTTTCTATCAGCTATCTGCCAGATGAGCGCCAAAAAATCGCAGAATCCTGGCCCCAAACCATCGATGATTCCGCTGCACAGCAGGAATGGGGGTGGACACCTGAACACAATCTGGCTTCTATGACCAGAGACATGCTGGATGTCCTTTCCACTCGCCTTGAAAAAGGAACCTTAAATTATCGATAATCACAGGTATGTGTCGCGTTCTCTCCGGTCCCTCTGCTATTTTTTCTTCGGTTTGGCCTGAGGGAGCGGCTCAAGTTTGTCCTGTTCTACTACCGCCCGGTTCCACCAATCCGGTGTTCTCAGCCGCTTTGTCTTTCTCGTGTTGGAATCGTAGAAGCGGAAGTGGTTGTATTTGACAAGCAAAAAATCACCAAGATCCCACCATGCCTTCACAACGGAATTAGCATAATTGATGGTGTAATCGGTCAAAAATTCGAGAGCTCTAGCCGGATCCTGCTTGTAGAGTTCTTGAGCGGTCTTGTCGATCAGAGGCGTGTTTTTCACTGCTCCGCCTTCCCATTTCTCCTGCGCCTTTTTGACGTCTTCAATGGCGTGAGAGTAGATCACCTGGGTATGGTAGTCGACGTAATCAAAGGCCCAGCGAGCAGCGTCGCGGTTGAATTTCCAGTGATCTCCGATCTTGAATGATTCCGGAACGTCCTGGCTGCCGTTGTAAATAGGCATGTAGCAGGCTGTATCCTGCGCCCCAAAAGAGAGCCAGATAATGCCTCCGACGGGATCGGGCAGCCAACTGCGGCATTGTGTCAGGGTGGTATATTCCACATTGTTAACGCAGATGCTGCGAGGCCTATTATACTGCTTATCGTCAATCTTAAAACCTCGATAATAGTTGGGATTCTTAAAGGGGCCACCCTTGATTCCTGAGACGAGGTCGTACTTGCTGCCCTGTAATTTATCGCGGGTAATGTTCATAACATCTCGAACCGAGAGTTTTTTATCCGGCTTGACCGAAAATGGGAAATCCATGCCTTCGGTTTTATCGCTAAAATTCCTGGAGGGAGCCACCAGCGACAGAAACCTCCAGAGACGGCCTCTGCGGCCCTGAGTTCCGGCGGCGTTTCCAGGACTGGGAGAATAGGCCCTCTTCCAGTTGAAAGGTTCTCCTATGTTGGGATCCCAGAACTTCATATCAATGGCAACCTGCTTGACGTTCTCCGATGCCATGAAATAATCTTTGTTGTCAAGATCGATCTCACCGATCCGGGACTCATTCGGTGTGACACTGACATGGTCATCCGACACTCTCTGGGCACACCACACTGCACCCGGTTTGCCGCTTTCAGGTGTCCAGAGCGGTCCTACAGGCATAATCTCGAAGATCCAGACCTCGTTTGGATCGGCTACGGCCAACATCTCACCACCGTCATTAAAACCGTAACCGTATGTACAGGCCAGATCTCCCATGATCTGGATAATCTCACGGGCTGTACGCGCTCTTTCCATGCCAAGTATTGATAACATCGTCAGATCGATCTTAGCCGAAGGAGTGGAATTACGCATTTTTCTTCGGCAGCCGATAGTAGATTCTCCCAGGGCCACCTGGTTTTCGTTCATATAGCCGAACATCCCGTGTTTGAAGGCATAGGTGTGTTCGACTTCGGG
The DNA here is from genome assembly GCA_030669585.1 of Acidobacteriota bacterium. GTDB lineage: Bacteria > Acidobacteriota > Aminicenantia > Aminicenantales > Aminicenantaceae > DAOVDI01. The sequence continues at coordinate 12,170 of DAOVDI010000015.1, read as the reverse complement.
TATTTCCAGATCAGTATAGTTGTCTTTATACCGCTCCCACTTAAGCCCCTGTTCCAGCGGCCAGGTAAAATACTGGGATATATGATAGATTTTTCTTTTTTCACCAGGTTTATGGTCCTTGGCCGGTACATGATACCAGGTCCAATCACATATACCACAGTCGCATGTGTGAGTGGCCATAGTGGATCCGTCCGTTGAAGCATCCTTTCCCACCAGGATCGATGTACATCCTTCAAGCAGGCAGTCCTCACACTGTTCAGAGTCAAGAGACAAAACAGTGAAAGCGCTGACAACTGTCAGGGTGATGAACAGCATACCAACAATAGTAATCAGTTTTTTAAGTTTCAAATTATTTCTCCTCTATAAATAATTAGATGTTAAAAACTCTCCTATAGGAACTTAAGCTTGTCATCTTTCGTCTATAGTAAGTAATATATCAGTTTTATGGTTTCTTTGTAAGAATTTATGGTATATTTGTAAAAATTCGAGGAGTTATTTTTTTCTGTGGGAGATATCAAATGAAAAAACCTATGTTTGTCGTTTTTGTCTTTTTATTTATCTTTAGCCTTCCCTGTTTTGCGGCCATGAGCAAGCACATTGTCGATTATCGGATCAAAGCCAAACTCACTCCAGAAGAAAAAGCCGTTATAGGCTATGAAATATTAACCTGGCTCAACAATTCAGACACACCTGTCTCAGAGCTTCAGTTTCATCTTTATCTCAACGCTTTTAAAAACAACCGTTCTACGTTCCTCAAGGAGCGCGGTGGAATTAGTCGGAGCATTAAGCCGGATGAACAGAATTGGGGGTATAACGAAATCAGGAAGATAAAAATAAAGAACGGCGCTGATCTAACAACAGCAGTGGAATACATCCAGCCTGACGATGGGAATAAAGATGACCAGACAGTGATGAGGGTGCTCCTTCCTGAGCCTGTTTTGCCGCATAAAAAAATTATTCTCGAGATCGAATTTTACGCTAAACTACCAAAGGTTTTTGCCCGTGCCGGGTTTGAAAATAATTTCTACATGGCCAGCCAGTGGTTTCCCAAGATCGGAGTACTTCAGGAAGGAAAATGGAACTGCCACCAATATCACAGCAGTTCAGAATTCTTTGCTGATTTTGGAGTCTATGAAGTCGAGATCACGGTACCTGAAGAATATGTGGTCGGAGCGACCGGAAAAAGAGTCAAAGAAATCGACAATCAAGACGGCACTAAAACTTATATCTATTACCAGGAAGACATTCACGATTTTGCCTGGACCGCATGTCCGGATTTTGTGGAATTCCACGAGTCTTATTCTCTGGATGATCCCCCCGTAAAAACTGAAATTATCCTCCTCATTCACCGCAGTCATCTCAAACTCAAAAAAAGATACCTGGACTCTCTTAAAAATGGGATTGAGTTCTACAGCCAGAATTACGGGGCATATCCTTATCCAACGATAACTCTAGTCGACCCTCCCCTGAAAGCCGCGGGTGCTGGTGGAATGGAATATCCCACTCTTTTCACAACCTTGGGTGCCTGGTTTTTTCCAAAAGGGCTGCTTATACCAGAGATGGTGACCATTCATGAGTTCGGGCATGGATACTGGTACGGAATGGTAGCCTCTAATGAATTCGAGGAGCCCTGGCTGGATGAGGGGATCAACAGTTACTCAGAGATCAAAGCAATGGCTAAATACTACGGTGAGGATCGATCCATGCTGAATCTCGGGCCTTTAAAAATCAGCGATTTTACTTTTCAAAGGGCTCGAGTGATCGGTTCCGGGCGGTTGGACCCCATCTTGAAAAAGAGCTGGGAATTTTACAGCGGTGGAAGTTACGGCCTCAACAGTTACTCAAAAGCCGCATTATCATTGTTGATGCTTGAGAGATATCTTGGAGAAGACATTATGGCAATGGTCATGAAAACGTATTTTAAAAGATGGAAATTCAAGCACCCCACAACTGAAAATTTTATTGAGGTGGCTGAGGACGTGAGCAAACAGGATCTTGGATGGTTTTTCGACCAGTTCTGGAGGAGTCCGGACAAATTGGATTACGCGATTGGAAGACTGAGGTCTACAGAGGTCAAAGAGCCTGAAGGAATATTTGAGGGACAGTACAAAACAGATCCAAAAGACAAAGAAAAAAACGTGGAAAAGATCTACAAGAACGAAGTATCCATTATTAGAAAAGGAGAATTGGTCTTTCCCCAGGATGTCCTCATCATCTTCGAAAATGGAGAAGAGATCCGGGAAAAATGGGATGGGAAAGATAGATGGAAAAAATTCAAATATTTAAGACCCTATAAATTAAAATCCGCTCAGATCGATCCTGAAAACATAATGATCCTTGATATCGATCATATGAATAACTCCAGGCTGATGAAACCGAATAAAATCCTGCCGCTTAAACATGCGCTGGGATTGATGCTTGATTTCCAGAAGTTACTCACTTGGATAGGCATGTGATTTAAGGAGAATGGGATGAAAATATTGAAAAGTTACGGCTATGGAGTTAAAAGGGCTGTCCTGGAACCAAAGATGGTCTTTGTGTTATGGCTTATAAATATTCTTTTCTCTTCGGTCATCTTTTTCCTGTTTTCAAAATACTTAACTGATGCCTTGGGGAACAGTCCGGCTGCTGAGGGTTTGCTTAAAAAGTTTGATTTCAACATATTCTTTGAGTTGATCATCCATAAAGGAGGTCCTCTGCAGATGATCTTTTATGCTGCCATGATTCTTGCTTGTTTGTTCTTCCTGGTTTCTATCTTTCTCAACGGAGGAATCCTTTCCGTATTGATCAGCTCCCGTAGATCAAGTGAAAATCAAGGTGAAGGACGACGCTTTTCCCGGGTCTTTTTTCAGGGAGCAGGGCATTTTTTCGGCCGGTTCTTCCGCCTTTGTATTTATTCACTCATACTCTGGATCGCAGTTGTTCTTATCCATCTTCTGCTTAATTTTGCACTTAAACCTTTAACAGCAGATGGGGCAAATGAGAAGCTCATGTTTTATTTGATCCTGATTCAAGTGGCAGTAGGCGCATTTTTTGTGTTCCTGGTCCATATGATATTGGACTATGCATGTATCAAGATCGTTATTGAGGATTCTCGCTCTGTATTTCGCTCCCTCTTCCAGATGACAGGTTTTGTCTTTCGAAGATTCGGAAAGACCCTGGCGCTCTACTATTTACTTATCATGACCGGAGCGGGCCTCTGTGTAATTCATTGGTTAATCCAGAAATCAATCCAGACATCCTCGCTTCTGCCTATCCTCGTCGCTTTTATGGTCGGACAGGTCTTTATCCTCAGCCGGAGCTGGCTCAAGATCTCTTTTCAGGCTGCCCAACTTGATTATTATTCATCCACCCTGGAAAAATAGAAATATAACGAATCAGGAAGCAAGTAAACTTCTGATTTGTTAGGCGCTTTCTTAAAACCCTGATAGCCTATTTTCCGAGGAGGATGGAGCCCTGGGTGAAAAACAGGCCGGCCACTGCCCCTGTCATGAGGCAGGCCAGTATGGCGGCCAGGAGGGCCCGGAATCCCATGCGTGAGAGATCCTTTAACCGCGTCGGCGCCAAAGCTCCCACTCCCCCGACAAAGATAGCCAAAGAAGCGATATGGGCAAATCCACACAGAGCATAAGAAGCGATAATGGCCGAACGAGGATGGATGAGAGCCCCATCTTTTATGAGCTGGGCCAGGTGCTGATAGGAAAAAACTTCGGTTGTTACCGTTCTTTCCCCTATAACCCTGGCGATTTCCAGGGCGTCGGCCGGAGGGACTCCCAACAGGAGTGTAATGGGATAGAATACATAGCCGAGGATGGATTGCAGGGACCATTCAAAACTCCAGTGGAACAAGCTGTTCAAATACCCCCCGAACCATCCCAGAACAAGATCTATCAGGGCCAAAATCCCGAGAAAGGCAATGAGAAGCGTGACAATTCCTCCCAGAAGTCTCAAACCGCTCTGGGCGCCGTTGATGATGGCCATAATTAGGTTATCATCCCGCTCGTAATGGGGCTTGACATCCAATCCGAGGGTCTTCGGCGTTTCTGTCTCCGGAACGATAAGTTTCGAGAGGGCCACCGCCGCCGGAGCGGAAAGAACGGACGCCGAGATCAAATGACCAGCAATTGTAGGCATTTCTCCCTGGAGAAAAGTCACATACACGGCCAGAACGGTCGAGGCGATCGTCCCCATAGAAACGGCCAGAATCGTCGTCAGTTCGGACTTGGTCATGTCTTTGAGATGCGGTTGTACGACAAGGGCAGATTCCACTCCGACAAAAATGTTGCTCGAAGCACTCAAGGCCTCGGCCCCACTGATTCTCATCAGTTTTGTGAAAAGAAAAGAAAATCCTCGAATGATCAGCGGCAGGACTCTTAAGTAATAAAGACCCCCGACTAGGGCCGCAAAAAAGATGATCGTGGGCAGCCCCTGGAATGCGAGGAAGTAGCCGAGCGACGTTTCTCCATCGGCGTTAACTGTACCAGGAGAAAGTGCAAGCCTTCCAAAAAGAAACTCCAATCCGGCCTTGGATGTATCAAGGACGGAAACAACAATCTTGTTGATGAACAAAAAGACTTGACCGCCTATGGGGATAACAAATATAAAAAACGCGAAGATGAGCTGCAGCCCAATTCCCCAGAGAACGACGCGCCAATTGATAACACGTCTGTTGGAAGAGCAAAGCCAGGCCAAAAAAGCGATAGCGAATATACCGATAAAACTGACGAGGTTATAAAGTTCCATGCTGATTCTCTTCCCCCTCTTTCTATCAAAAAAAAAGAGGAATGTCCCTTATTTTTTTGTCGCTTTAAATGAAGCGTGGCCTTAAAGGGGGGGGAGGGGGGGTTGACCCTTTTATAATCACTTTATTGTCCGTACCGGTCGAGGATTGCCTGCTTGGTCTTGCCCAGAATATCGTACTTCTTCCCGACCTTATTAAAAGCGACGAGCGCTTTGTCCAGATGATGAATCTCGTGGCCGGCTGAGATCTGTGTCCGGATCCGCGCCTGTCCCTTGGAAACCACCGGGAAGAAGAACCCGATGGCATAGATCCCTTCTTCATACAGGTCGCGAGATACATCCTGCGCCAGTTTGGCATTGAAAAGCATGACCGGCACAATAGGTGTATCTCCTTCCTTGAGAACAAATCCTGCCTCGGTCAATCCCTTCCGCCAGTATTCGGTGTTTTTCTCAAGCTTGTCCCTGCGTTCCGTGCTCCTGGACAAGATATCCAGCACTTTAAGGACTCCGGAAACCACCACCGGAGCGATCGTGTTTGAGAAGAGATAAGGACGCGCTTTCTGACGGCATATTTCCACCAGCTCTTTTCGTCCGGAAACACATCCGCCAGAAGCTCCGCCCAGGGCCTTACCGAATGTGGTGGTGATGATATCGATCTTTCCCAACACTCCGTACTTCTCATGGGTTCCGCGTCCGGTCTTTCCGATGAAACCCGAAGCATGTGATTCGTCCACAAACAACATCGCGTCGTATTTTGCGCACAATGCTACCATCTCGTCCAGCTTGGCACAGTCTCCGTCCATGGAAAACACGCCGTCAGTAATGACAACTTTCAGGCGTTTATCGGCGTGAAGCTGGAGTTTCTTTTCCAGGTGCTCCATGTTGGAATGCTTGAAGGTATCACGCTCAGCGCTGCAAAGCCGGATACCGTCGATTATGGATGCATGGACCAGCCGGTCCGAGATCATGACATCTTCACTCCCCAAAATGGCTTCAAAAACACCGGCGTTTGCATCCATGCATGAGGGAAAAAGAATGGTGTTCTCTGTCCCCAGAAATTCCGAAACTTTTTTCTCCAGCTCATTGTGGATATCCTGGGTCCCGCAGATGAACCTGACCGAAGACATCCCATATCCCCGGGAATCCAGCCCTTCGTGCGCAGCTTTTACAACCTCAGGATGGCTTGAGAGCCCCAGGTAATTGTTTGCGCACATGTTGATGACTTTTTTCAGCGATGAGCCCGCAGGATATTCCACCTCAATATCAGCCGCCTGAGTGGAATGGATGAATCGTTCCTGCTTGAAAATCCCTGCATTCTCAATATCCTTGAGCTGCTCTTTGTAGATCTCCCGAACTTTATCAGAATACGCCATGATTCTTCTCCTTTAACTTAATCTTTCAGAAATTCATTGACAAGCTCAACAATACTGTTAACTGTGTCGAACGCTTCAGGTGAGGCTTTTTCATCCGGAATGGATATGCTGTATTTTGTTTCCAGAAACTTCTTTAAAGAAACCATGGAAAAGGAATCCACGATCCCCCCGGAAATAAGCGGTGTATTATAACCGATCTCTTCGTCCTCATCTTCGAGGTATTCTTCCTTAACATATTCTAATATTGTGTCTTTCATGTCAGCCATTCTTATCTCCTTTCCTGAATTATTTATAAAAATTGTCGAATCCTTGAATCCTTGACTGCTAGTCGTCGTCTTCCAGCGTCGAGGTGTCTCCGATATCTTCCCCCCACTCTTTAGCGTGAAGCAGCCGGCGCATGATCTTTCCACTCCGCGTTTTAGGCAGATTATCCATGTATTCGATCTCCTGGGGCATAGCCAGAGGAGAAAGCTTCTTCCGGATAAAGTTCATAATTTTCAGTTCCAGCTCCGCACTCTGATTAAAACCTGGCTTCAAAGTGACAAATGCTTTGACAACCTCCATATTTACATCATCCGGTTTAGCAACCACCGCGGATTCAGCCACAGCTTCATGTTCGAGGAGTGCGGATTCAACCTCAAATGGGCTTACCAGATGGCCTCCCGTATTGATCACATCATCATCCCGGCCGACAAACCAGAAATATCCGTCCTGATCGATGGTGGCGCGATCACCGGACAGGTACCATCCATTGACAAATTTCGATTGGAAGGTTTCTTCATTGTTCCAGTAAGTCCGCATCATGGAAGGCCACCCCGGTTTAAACGCAATAAGTCCGGGTTTGTTCGGCTCTTGGATGGGCTCGTGTGTTTCCGGATCGAGGATAACCCCCGTGATCCCGGGAAAGGGCTTGCCCATAGATCCTGGTTTTATGTTCATACCAGGAAAATTGGTGAGCATTATGGCGCCGGTCTCGGTCTGCCAGTAGGTATCGTGAAAAGCCAGGCCAAAAACCTTTTCAGACCAGATCACTGCTTCTGCGTTGAGAGGCTCTCCCACACTGGCCAGATGACGTAATGAGGAAAGGTCATGCTTTAGGACCGCTTCCTCACCTGCTTTCATCAGAGAACGGATGGCCGTCGGCGCCGAATACCAGACCGTGACTCTGTGTTTAGCAATGAACCCGTACCACGCATCAGCGGAAAATCCTGTGTCCAGGACACACTGGGTTACTCCAAGGCTCCATGGGGCGATGATGCCGTAAGATGTTCCTGTCACCCAACCCGGATCTGCTGTACACCAGTAGATATCATCATCCTGCAGGTCCAGGACCCACTTGGAAGTTAGATACTGCCCGATCAACGAATAATGGACATGCTTGACGCCCTTAGGCTGTCCGGTTGTTCCGGATGTATAGTGGAGCACAGAGGGAGATTCCGCTTTGGTCGGGAAAATATCGAATTCTTCAACAGGATCGGCATCCTTCAGAGAAAAAGCGATCTCCTTTTCCTGGAGCGGCTTTTTTCCGTCATGGTCTACGATGATAATAAACTCCAGATGAGGCAAAGAATCCCGGATCTTCCGGACTTTTTTGACGTGCTTCCTTTGGGTGATGATTGCTCGTGTTTCCGCATTCTCCAGCCGGACATGAAGGGATTCATCCCCGAACGCGGAGAAAAGGGGCTGGGCAATAGCGCCAATCTTCAGGACTCCTAAAAACCCCAGATAAAGCTCAGGGATCCTGTCCATGAACAAACAAACCCGATCCCCATCCTTTATTCCCAATCCCCTTAGATACGACCCGATTGTATTTCCTGCCAGCCGAATATCATTGAAGGTATATTGTTTTTTCTGTCCGCCAAAGCCTTCCCATATGAAAGCTGTCTTATCCGCTTTCCCCATTTCACAGATTCTGTCCGAGCAATACCAGCCGATATTGATGACATCACCATCCTTGTATCCAAGTTCTTTTTCAGAGATGGACCAATCAAAATCCTTGATCTGTTCTTCATATGATCCGATGTTTGACATGTGTTCCTTCCTAAGTTTCTAACGTTACGATTGCACTCGCAGTTTCCTTTAGATGTGTGAGTGAAACCTGTATGTTGACAATCTTTCGCTCTTCGGCAAATTTTTTCGCCTTTCCATACAGCATGATCTCCGGCTTTCCCAGTTCATCGTTAATGACCTCGATCTCCTTGAAGGCAATTCCCTTCCTCCACCCTGTACCCACGGCCTTGAGAAATGCCTCTTTGGCCGCAAAGCGAGCTGCATAATTCTGAGCCTTGTTCTTTTTACGCTCACAGTAGTCGACTTCACGGGGGGTGAAAATCCTCTCCACAAATCGAGGGCCGGTAGAAACCTGCTTCTCGATCCGTGTCACTTCGATCATGTCGATCCCAATCCCGTATATCATTATAAAAACCTATTTTTTTCGGAAAAGGGATTATAACAAGAGTGCTTCCTGTAAGCAAGACTTGGAAGGATATTCGGGCTGAAAGAACTATTCGGATTGACTATCCTTTGCCTGCTCATACCGCGGCAATTTTTCCATGGTGATCCCTGTGTATCCATAAAAAAGAGAGACTAATGGATTGGCCAGGTTCAGGAAGGCAAAGGGAAGATAGAGAAGCGGACTAACTCCGAGTGTGGCTCCCATAAATGCTCCACAGCTGTTCCACGGGATGAGAGGGGAAGTCAAGGTGCCGGAATCCTCCAACGCCCGTGAAAGATTCTTGGGATGGAGCCCGTGTTCTTCAAAAGAACTTTTGTACATACGTCCCGGTATGACAATGGCCATATACTGGTCAGAACCAATGATGTTCATACCGATACAGCTGAATATCGTGGTCGCCACAAGGGAACCGGTCCTCTTCACACGCTTAAGCAGCGAAAAGGCCAGAATCTTGAGCATTCCGGTCTTTTCCATCACACCACCAAAGCAAAGGGCACACATGATCAGAGCAACTGTGTTCATCATGCTGTCCAGCCCTCCGCGGGTCAGAAGATCATCCACAATGATCACACCAGTCTTTGATACAAAACCGGATTTTGCTGCAATAATCACATCAGCCAGAGACCTGTCCTGCATTACCATTCCAAAAAATCCGCCTAAAAATGTTCCTCCCAGAATCGCGGGCAACGGAGGAATTCTTTTCACAACCATAACAATGACCAGCAGAGGAGGCAGCAGGAGAATAGGATGAATGGTAAAATTGGAACTCAGTGTGGATATGATCGTGTCGATCCTGCCTGATTCCAGAAAACCTCCTGAAAAACGCATCCCGAGAATTCCGTATAAAATAATGGAGAGAACATACCCCGGCACTGTCGTATAGACCATATGCCGAATATGAGAGAACAGGTCCGTTCCTGCCACGGCTGGAGCCAGGTTTGTCGTGTCTGAAAGTGGAGACAGCTTGTCGCCAAAATAGGCGCCGGATATAATCGCACCTGCAACCATGGCTGCGGGAATTCCCAGGCCCTGCCCCACTCCGATGAGAGCAACCCCAACCGTGCCTGCTGTAGACCAGGATGAACCGGTCCCCAGAGAAACAATAGAACAGATGATCAATGTGGCAACCAGGAAAATACCGGGAGATAGAATTTTTAATCCGTAAAAGATCATGGAAGGGACGATCCCTCCTGAGATCCAGGTTCCGATCAATAGACCCACGACCATAAGGATCAATATTGCCCCCATGGCCAGGGAAATTCCATGAACCATGCCGTCCTGGATCTCCTTCCATGAATGTTTGTGGATTACGGCAACGACAGCCGCCACTATCGCAGCCAGGATCAGCGGGATGTGAGGATCCTCCTTGATTACTATGATGGTTACAGAAAGGGCGATGATAAGGAAAACGACCGGGATCAGAGCAGCTCCAAGTTTGATAGGCTTTTTTCGGCTACTCATTAGATCATAATTTTAAAGAACAATCTGGTATTTTAAAGAATCCAATGGAAAAAGGCAAAAAGAATCAGTAAATCTTATTTATTTCAATACCGTAATAGTACTTTTTCAATATCTCTTTATAATCCGCACCGGCTTGAGCCATCCCATAGGCGCCGACCTGACAGAGGCCTACACCATGCCCCCAGCCACGGCCGTTAATAACAAAATATGAAATGTTCCCATTATCATCTTTTTCACGGTCAATGACAAAAAGTGTATCCCTCAAACCCAGAACCTTTTGAATCTTCAACCCCCGGACAACTGCTGTCCCTTTCTCTCCCTTGATGGAGAGTTCAACAACCCTTCTTGATTCACCGCGTAACAGGGGAACGATATCAATGATTTTACCAACTGGATAATACTGGTTGATCCGTTGTTCCATCTGCTGCATAGATCGACGGACTTGCCAACTGCGATAGGCCAAATTACGGTCAAACACATCTATCTGAGGAAAATAACTGAACTCAAGCAGACGGACGGCTCCATCCTGTTCGATCCAGCGAATCTTTTCACCTTCCAGAAGAAAAGCCTGAGCAATAAAAGAATTTCCTCCTTCCTGTTTCTTTATCAGGAATGTTTCAGAAGAAAATTTGAGTTCTTTATCTTTTCCATCATTTTTGATGAATATCTTATCCTGCTCAACGCGCTTAAACTCCCCAGAACAGTAAACGGGCTTAAAGTTTTCCAGAGCTTTATACAAATAACTTATAACCTCGCCTCGAATAAGCGGCCCATGAAGATCGAACATTTCATTCTGAGAGGGAAAATCAACCTGATCCCCATTAAATTCTAATTTTACTTCCGGCTTCCCTATTCGCGACCTCACATTCCGGGCCCAGGACAAGACCTCATCCTGCGATGCCTCTGCCATATAATAGGCAGGATCACCAGCCTTTTCTAAGACATCCAGGCTTATAAGAGTCGCGATCTCTCCTGATATATTCCTTCCGTTGATATAAACAGGCAGCATAGTGTTGTTACTGTTCAGCGTCCATTCCTTCTGATTTTCAAAATCGCACTCCGTGCTTCTTAAGTAAGGAAGCGCAGGCCCTTGGAAAACATTTTCCACATGTTCTGTTTTTCCACCACATGAGCTTGTATAGAGCGCATTAATCATCTTTCCGTTATAAAAAACAACCTCTCCCCGTGTGGAATCGACAGCATGAGAACTTAATGGATGTTCCGCATTAATTCCTTTATAAAACTGATGTTTTGGCGTATCAAAAAGATCAAAACCCAGATTGTCCTTCAGCCCCATGTTTTTAATAGCGTATGTCCGTGCTGCAACTGCCTGCGCTTTATGAGCATCCAGTTCATGAAAAGAATAGGGAGACAGCTCACTGGGAACTACAGACTTTAGATACTTCTCCAGATTCAAGAGATTGACCAGCACTACACCTTTGGGACTTGATTTTAAAATGAAGATCCCACGGTAATCCCGGCCTTTATAAGACAGAAAACTCTGACGACTGCTTGGAATAATATAAAAAATGGTTTTTTCACGGGTCAAGGAATCACCGGTCAAAAAGAATTCATCCACGTCATTTGCAATCAGTTTGTAGCCGTCTTTAATTTCATAGACCTTCATTCCAGAGGAGGAAGACACTTTGATGTCATCGAGATTTATTCCGAGTCCCACACGGATAATTGGTTTTTCTATGAGATAACCATAGAATAAAGAATTCTCCTGACCGAATTCAGACGGCTGGCCGCCAAGCAGAAACAGAGCCGCAAACAGCGCAATAAAACGCATAATAAATTTTGACATATGTCTGTTCATTTTGCTGACTTTGCTAATATTTGTATTAGAATATAAAGGGTTTTTTGTTAAATGTCAAGAAAAAAAACTATATATATAACCTTACTGATTTTCCTATACTATATATAGTGCTTCTGTTCCAGCACTATGAACGCGTAATTTAGCCGAAACAACGGTAAATGTCAAGGTTTTGTTGGATCCGCAAAATCGTATATAATAGTAATGAATATTATTTTTTATAAATTTCAGGAGGATTGGATTTGATACTTAAAAAACAGATCGTGGTCAAGACAGATGAGCGCGAATCGTCCTACACATACAGACTGCTCAAGACATGGGCGGA
>DAOVDI010000137.1 GCA_030669585.1 Acidobacteriota bacterium | reverse complement strand
AAGTATAAGATGACAGAAAGAAAAAAAAGAGATAGGAAGAGAGAGAAAAGAAAGAGAGAACAAAGAAAAAGAAGAAATATTGCCTGAACTTATACGTCTAGTTTCTCGTATACTATAATAGAATAAATAGAGGATCTGGTTACCATGAAAAAAGCCATCATCATTATCGTAATAGTGGTCGTGGTCCTCGTTCTTTCTTTTGTGGCAATAAGAGGTTGCCGAACAGGTGGTGACAGTCAGATAGAAAATACGGCAACAGTGGAAAGAGGGAACATTTCGAAGACTGTCGTGGCCACAGGCAAAATTGAACCTCTTTACAAGGCTGAGATCAAATCAAAAATAGGAGGCCTTATTAATCAGTTTTATGTTGAGGAAGGGGACCGGGTGACTGTTGGCCAGAAAATGGTGGAGATTATTCCTGGAGTCACACCCGTTGAAATGGTGCAAGCGCGAACCGAAGTAAAAGCCGCAGCATACGACAAGATTGTCGCTGAAAAACAATATCTCAGAACTAAGGAGCTAAAAGAGCAAAAATTGATTTCTTCCGAAAAGTACGATCGAGATAAAGCGAATTATGATACTGCTAAAGCCCGCTTTTATGCAGCTATGGCCCAATTGCGAGTTCTGGAGCAGGGATCGAATGTGGAGTCGCTGGTTGAGGGCCTTGAAGTCAGTGACCAGGATCGGCTTGAAATTGAAAAGGAAACACGGGAAGCCATTGCCAGTATGACGTTGATTGCTCCCATCTCTGGTATTGTCCTTTCACGCGATACCGACAAAGGGAGTGCGGTCATCCCCATTTCTTCAGCCTACGGAGGAACAATGATCATGACCCTCGCCGACGTTTCTGAGAAGCATTTTCGAGGCGACGTGGACGAAGCAGATATCGGAAAAGTGCACCTTGGCTTGCCAGCCAGAATCTATGTTGAAGCTTATCCAGACGAGCCTTTTAAAGCAGAGCTGACCCACATCAGCCCTCGGGGTCGCGAGAAAGAGGACATCATTAACTTCGAGATTAGGACGATTGTTAGTGATCAGGAAAATAGGCTCCGCGTGGGCATGTCAGCAGATGCCGAGCTCATTCTGGAGGAGCATGAAAATGTTCTGGTTATTCCAGAAGGCGCTGTTATATACGAGGATGGAAAAACTTTCGTCAATATCCAGGATGATTCTGTTGAAGAAGGCATGCGTAAAGTAGAAATCATCAAGGGTATCTCCGATGGCCTTCGAACCGAGGTTCTCTCAGGCCTTGAGGAAGGTCAGGTCGTGGTTCTTCCTACATAAAATGTTATCCTGGAAGTTTTCAGGATCCATCCTGCCGGGATTTTATCAGCCTGGGTTAGTCCCACATCAAGGATTTCGTTATGCGTTTATCCGAAATAATTAGACAAGCCTTCGCAGATCTGAAAGCGCACCGACTCCGCAGCACCCTTACGCTTTTCGGGATCATCTGGGGGATTATGGCCATTATGATCCTATTGGGTTGGGGATTCGGGTTCCGCGATTATATGTTCGAAGGCATGCATAAAATCGGTAAAGATCTGGTTGTTTTTATGCCGGGTCATACCTCCATCGGGGTAGGTGGATACAAGACAGGACGACCCATAGTCCCGAAAATAAAGGATATCGAGGCTATTCAAATTCAATGTCCTTCAGTGGGTAAGATAAGCCCGCAGATGACCCGATGGTACCAGGTAAAAGCCGAAACAGAATCCAGGCGGTACAATATCCGAGGTATCCTGCCTGTTGCAAAAAAGATGAACAACTGGCAAGTGGCCAAAGGACGGTTTATCAGCGAAGATGATGTAAAAAATCGTCGGCGCTTTGCATTTATAGGTAATAATGTCAGGGAGCAGCTTTTTGGCGAAAAATCTAACCCAGTCGGCAAAAAGATTAAGATTCGTGGTGTAACCTTCTCCGTTGTAGGCTTAGCTGTTGAAAAAGAGTTGCAGATGTCTACTATAACCAGCCAGCATGACGACCAGATCCTGATCCCCTTGAGTACAGGCCAGCAATTGTGGGGCGATGGGAAGAGTCTTAATCTTGTTTTTGCCACTCCAAAGGAGAATTATAAATCCAGTCAAGTGGTAACTGAGATACGCAGTGTAATGGCCGAACGCCACCATTTTGATCCCGAGGATGAAGAAGCATTGATGGTTTTTGAATTTGCTTTCTTCGAAAAAATGTTCCATCTGCTTTCCCTCGGGTTGAACATTCTCTTGGGTCTAATCGGAATAATCACTCTGTTTATAGGCGGTATTGGAGTGATGAACATAATGTTTGTCTCTGTGCAGGAACGCACCCGCGAAATTGGCATCCGTAAATCAGTAGGAGCCAGGAAAAAGGACATTCGACGTCATTTCTTGGCCGAAGCGCTGTTCATTACGCTGTTGGGCGGATTCATTGGTTTTCTGTTAGGATCGGCTCTTCTGGGGGCTGTCAACCTTTTGCCTTTACCGCGGTTTATTCCTCTTCCTCAGAACTCTCCAGAACTCTCCTTGATCGTTGTTTTGGTGATGATCTTGACCGGAGTTATTTCAGGATACATCCCAGCCAAAAATGCGGCCGAGATGGAGCCGGCTAAAGCTCTGAAGTATGAACGGGGCGAAACCGTTGTTGGTAAGAAAATACCAAAGCCTCTCTGGGTTTCGCGAACACTGACAGGTGAACTCATCGGACAGGCGTTTCTCGAGATTCGGAGCAGCAAGTCCCGGAGTTTTCTAACTATGTTCGGAATTTTTTGGGGTATCGCTGCCGTCATTGTCCTTATCGGGTTCGGTGCGGGTTTTCAGGGATTTTTCGAACGTGAATGGGGAAAGATGGGTGAAAAAACTATATATGTAAGAGGTGGGCGTGTTCAAAGCAAAATAGGTACTTATAGAGAAGCACGAAGAGTCCGGCTCTCGCAAAAAGACGTAGATGCACTCAAGGCCTTTCCTGTTGAGATAGAGGAAGCTTTGCCAGAATACGATTGCGGGCATCCGGTAGTAAAATACGGTAACGAAAACCGCGCTGTACACACCCTGGGTGTGGTTCCAGACACTTCAAAGCTGCGTAATTTTATAGTTGCCAGAGGGCGGTTTATCAATCAAGGAGATATTGAGGAAAGCCGGAGGGTTTGTTTTTTAGGAGCGACCATTCAAGAGCGTCTTTTCGGAAGCCGCACACGGGATGTCACTGGAGAGTATGTTAATATCAACAGGATCCGCTATCTCGTGATAGGAACTTCTCAACCAAAAGGATTTCAGCTATCCATAAACACCTCCCTGGATGATGAAAAGATGCTTATTCCGCTTACTACAGCTCTGAAAGACTTCAGCGGAGAAAAACACATTTCGCGAATACTCGTTTCGCCCGTTAGTAAGGATCGTTATAAGAAGACCGAATTAGAGATACGCCAGGTTTTATCCAGGTTTCACAGGTTTGATCCTGAAGATGAAGATGCTTTAAGTATATTCAGCATGCTTGAGGGCACGGAATTCCTGGACTATATTGTTCTGGCACTTCAGGTATTCTTGGGTGGAGTGGGAGTGATGACTCTGATGATCGGGGCTGTTGGAGTGATGAATATCATGTATTTTGTAGTTTCCCAACGCACCCGGGAAATAGGCATTCGCAGAGCTGTCGGAGCACTTAAGAAACATGTTTTCCAGCAGCTCTTCACAGAGGCTCTTACAATTACATTTCTCGGGGGACTTATTGGATTCGGGCTCGGCTGGGGTTTGAATGCCGGCCTCACTGCTCTTGTCGCCTTATTAAGAACTCAGAACGTACAGCTTATGATGCTTTTTTCGCCAGAGAATTCATTCCTCGCATCCATAATCACTGTTTTTTTGATGATAGTAGCTGGTTTTTTAGCCGGGCTGACGCCAGCGCTCCGGGCTATGCGGCTGGATATCGTTGATTCCTTACGTTACGAATAAAAGTCAGAAATTCCGCTTGGGGTCAGGAGAATAAGAAAAATGATTGATAATAATTTTTTCTGGATATATATAGAAGATGTGTATTAAGATATAGATGTGGATTCAAGGGGAAGCCTATAGAAAAAGATCATTCCCATCCCTTAATTCTATAAGTCAAAAAAAAGGAGGGATATGACATGTTTGCCCGCCTAACCAGAATTAAAACCAAGATTGAGCGATTAGATGAAGCCGCGAAGCTCTTTGAGGAAAGTGTTATTCCATTATGTAAAAAGCAGAAGGGTTATAAAGGAGCCTATTTCCTGATCGATCGTAAAACGGGAGAGAGCATTCCCATAACTCTGTGGGAGAATGAAGAGGATATGCTTGCTACCGAAAGTAGCCATTTTTTCCAGGAACAACTGGTCAGGTTCATGACTTTCTTCAAAGCACCGCCTATTCGCGAAGCCTACGAAGTGGTTGTCCAGGATTAAATTGAAAGCCCTCTAATTTTTCCTCTTTTTCT
>DAOVDI010000014.1 GCA_030669585.1 Acidobacteriota bacterium | reverse complement strand
ATCACCTTCCGGGATATTGGCCTGCCAGATATTTCCCCGGGTCCGTTCGACCAGTTCCTTGGGGGTGCCGACGAACTTGAC
Source organism: Acidobacteriota bacterium (assembly GCA_030669585.1). Taxonomy (GTDB): domain Bacteria; phylum Acidobacteriota; class Aminicenantia; order Aminicenantales; family Aminicenantaceae; genus DAOVDI01. Next base: position 36,237 of record DAOVDI010000014.1, on the reverse strand, counting down.
TCTGCCCTCCAGCAGAACGGCCAGCTTGTTGCAGGAGCTGGAGATGTCCTCGATGATGTGGGTGGAAAAGATCACGATGCGGTCCTTGGCCAGCTCACTCAATAGATTGCGGAATTTGATCCTCTCCCTCGGGTCCAGTCCTGCGGTGGGCTCGTCCACAACCAGGACCCTGGGCAGCTTGAGTAAGGTCTGGGCGATCCCTATGCGCTGCTTCATTCCGCCCGAAAATGTCCCAATCTTGTGGTCCCGGTTATCCGTGAGATGAACGGATTCCAGCGCGGTGCTGACGATTCGCTCCCTATCCCCGTTGTTCAATATCCCTTTGAGCATGGCCTGGTAATCCAGAAACTAGACGGCGGTCATGTTTTCATAGGTGCCGAATTCCTGGGGTAGATATCCGATCAGGGCCTGAAGTTCCTCCCTGTGCTCCTCCAGGTTTAGGTGATTGAAGGACACTTTACCGCGGCTGGCGCCCAGGATGCCGCAGATAATGCGCATCAGGGTGGTTTTGCCCGCCCCGTTGGGTCCCACTAGGCCAAACATCCCGCTTCCAATGGAGAGGGAGATTTGGTCCAGCGCCTCGAAAGGCTTCTTTTTGCGGCTGATTAGGGGGACGCTTTGAACAAATCTGTAGAAGGCACGCCGCAGCCGGCCGAACCGGCCGGTCAGGCGGTCGACATTGACGCCCTTTTGCTCCAAACGTTTAGCCACGGCCTGGAAAAGAATGGCCAGATACCAGATCATGCCAAAGAAAACAGCGGAAAATGTATCCTGCCACAAACCCCTCAGCCAGAGGAGCACGAGGATGGGAAGCCCCCAGCAAACCACCTTCTCTCCCAGATTGAATATCCTGTCCCGCAACCGGAGGGCCGGTCCCTGTGCAGGTTTGAAGGTGCGGTACATATTCAGACTGGCCATGTAGAAAACCACGATCAGAATCAGCCGCCACAATCCTCCCCTGATGTAAAAGAACAGGAAGAAGACCAGAAAGGCATAGAGGGGCAGGAGATAAAACCATCGGGCCAGCCGCTCCTTAAAAGGAAGGCTTCCTGATGATGTCCCCCGGTCTTTGCGCCCTTTTCTCCATTCTTTGGCGAATTTGATAAAGTCATCATATACTTTGGAAACATTGCGGATGGTGATGGTGATGGGCACATCATCGGCGAAGAGCCGGGTGCGGCTGCGGCGGAGGCTGGTCCGGACAAACCAGGTGCCGGCGGGCACGGCGGCCAGAAGCCCAAGTATATAGGCAAACTGCCAGAGCACCGAATGGATTGTGTTGACTATCAGGACCAGACCCAGGAAAAACAGGGCCAACATCAGAAGCGTGGTTTTGAGCGGCAGTCTGTTCAGCCAGCGTAGTGTGTTGTCCAGGCCGAAGGCAGCGGTGGGGATGATGACCAGGGTAAAGAGGGTGGCGAAGGCCAGCCCCCCTATCACAGTGATGGCAAAAGGGGCGCCAATCTGGGAGATATACTCCGCCCGGCCCATTGCGATGGGCAGCATGGCCAGGATGGTGGTCGTTGCCGTAATCAGAATGGGCCGAACCCGTGTCTGGCCAGCTGTTATCAGGGCACGGGACAGGCGGAATTTTTTCCGCTGGAGGATGCGCGAGTAGTCGATCAGTATGATGCCGTTATTGACGACAACACCCAGCAGGATCAGGAACCCGATCAGTGCGTTGGCGTTGTAGATGGAGTTCCCCGTCAGGATGAGAGCCAGGAAGGCGCCCACCGCGGCCAAGGGCAGGGTGAACATCATCACAAAAGGGGTAATCAATGATTCGAAAGTGGAGGCAAGAACCATGAAGATGAGAAGTATTCCGATGCCGATCAGAAAGTAAAATTCCGAAACGTCACTTTTATCATGGGCCACCTCGATGGCCACGCCGGGAGGCGGGTAGATACCGGCGACCATGGCTTCGATTTCTGCCCGGGCCTGATCCAGAAGGGTGCTGGAATCCTCGATATCCGACTCGAACCGATAGGCCACCGTTACCTGCTTTTCCTGGTTTGTCCGGCTGATCCGGCTGTAGCCTGCCGTATACAAGAGTTGGGAAATCTGGGTGATAGGGACCAGACCTTCCGTGGCGGCCGGGATCTGGAGCCTGCGGAGGTCATCCGAGGTTTTTTCCTCTTCCTCTTCGGTCTTCAAGATGATGTCCACTTCTTCCGGACCGTCCATGTACTTGACGGTGACGGAAATCTCCTTCTGGAAGGTGTTCAGCTCGTTCATAACTGACTGGAGCTCCACATCGAAATGTTTGAGTGCCGCCTTGTCCAGGAGGAGATCGATGCTGGGCTGCTGGTAGGAAACGCTAGTATTAACCGATCTGATGGTATCGAGGTTTTCTATATTGTATTGGATATCGTCAGCGATAGCCTCCAAGATCTCCAGGTCTTGTCCGCTGAGGATAACCTTCTCCTGGCTAGCCCCCATACCGAGAAGCCGCTGGAAATCCTTGCCGCTGCCGCCACTGCCCTGGAAGCCGGCACTCTGGGTGGGTTCTTCAAAGGAAAAATCGATACGGGGGAAGGCATCTTCCAGCATCTCTTGGATGGAGTCCTTGATTTCCCCGAGGGGACGTCCGGCAATCTTTTCATAATTGTCCTTCAGCTGAAATGTCAGGACAATATTGTCCTCCTGGATGGAGTCTGTCCTTTCCTTGATTTCCTGAATATCCTTCAGCCGTTCATCCATCCTCCGGGCCTGTTCATCCGCCGTCTCCAGGGTCGTCCCTGAGGGGAGGATGGCATATAGATTGAATGTGTCAAGCGGGACCTCTTGGGGAACGTTGATGCTGAGCCCCAGGCAGATGGCCAGGCTGATAAAAAAGGCCACTACACATACGGCCAGCGTTCCCGCCGGAAAACGCAGGCCTGTCTTGAGAAGTACGGTATAGATCTGCATGGGCCGCTGCTTTTGGCTGAGCGCAGGTGAAGGTGTGAACTTTTTTTTCCCGGAAAGGATCCGAAAGGCGATGGTGGGAATCAGAAGGAAGGCTACGGCCAGAGAAACGAGAAGGGTGGCAATGATGGACACACCGATCTGCCAGCCCAGTGTTTTCACAAGAGGCTCGGTGGAGAATAGAAAGGGGATGAAAATGCAGATTGTGGTCAGTGTGGCGGCGATTATGGCCCGCAGTACCTCATTGGTCCCATTCACTACGGCATTACCTGCATCCGAATTTCTATTAATGTGGCGGTTGATGTTTTCCAACACAACAATGCTGCTATCCAACAGCATCCCCACAGCGATGGCGATTCCCACAAGCGTAAGTGTGTTGATAGTGATCCCCAGCGCGTAAAAAAGATTCATGGATATAAGGACAGAGATGGGGATGTTGAGAGCGATGATAAAAACAAATTTGAGCCGACGTATAAATACCCAGAGGACGGCTATAGCCAGAAGGCTTCCTAAAAGGCCCAACATAAGGATGGACTGGATGTTGTCTTCGATCACCCGGGCTTCATCCACCTGGATGACAAGCTCGATCCCATCGGCGCTGACCTGACGGTTGATGTCTGAGATGGTTTTCCGGGTTTTGGCAGCCAGGGAAAGGAGGTTTGTGTTCCAGCTGCGAACCAGCGAGACCGTGACGGCTTCCATACCATTGATCCGCGAGATGGATTCCTCTTCCGCCCAACCATCCCTGATTTCAGCGATCTGGCCCAGTGTTATGGGGCCCGTGTTTTTAACCACGACATCACGCAGATCGGGAACTTCTGTGTACTCGCTAACCAGATTGACGAAATACCTCTGGCGTCCCTCCCGGGCGACTCCAAGGAACTGCCTTTTTCCGGCCTGCTGGTTGATACGGGAGGCGACCTGGTTGACCGTCAAACCAAACTCGACCAGTTGTTTGCTGTCCAGCACGATCTCGATGGACCGTTTGCTGCCGCCGTACACGTTGACGTTGGCCATCCCATCTATGGTTTCTAGCTGGGGAATGACCTTTTCATCGATAACACTGCGGATCTGATCCAGGCTGCCTTCCCCTCTGGCCTGAAAGGAGAGGTACTGATTGGAGAGCTGCTCAGGATTGGTCTGGACAACAGTCGCCTGGAAGGACTCCTCCAGCTGGGCAGCAGCGGCTGCAACCCTGTCCTGGAGCTTCAGATAATCGTATTTCTGGCGGCTGGACTGGTTATAGTAAACAAATATAGTGGCCTGCCTGCTGCTCACATAGGATTCGATTTTTTCGATATTTTCCAGCCCGGCGATGGCGCCCTCCAGCGGGATCACTGCATAGTGTTCCACATAGCCGGGATCGGCGTTCTGCGGCCCGGATATATAGATGATCAGTTGAGGAAGCTCGGTGTTCGGGAAAAGCTCGAAGGAAAGCTGCAGGAAGGAGACAGCCCCCAGCAGGCAGAGGCCCGTGATGAGCATAAATACAGTAACCGGCCGTCGGATAATCCGTCGAATCATGGGCTAAATCCTCTCTTCTCTCTGCTTCAGGCGGCCGCCCAAAATACGATAGACCGCGGGAATAACCACCAGGGTCAGGAGGGTAGAGGTCACCAACCCTCCTATAACGGCCACGGCCAGAGGGGCCCGAAGGGCCGCCCCTTCCCCGATGCCCAGGGTCAGCGGGAAGAGGGCCAGGATGGTGGTGGCGGAAGTCATAAAAATGGGCCGGATGCGCAGCTGCCCCGCCGTAATGATGGCTTCTTCCATGTCCCTGCCGCTCCGCCGGATCTGGTTGATCAGGTCCACCAGGATGATGGAGTCGTTGACGGCGATCCCGGCCAGCATGATCATTCCGATGAAGGACATGATGTTCAGAGGGAGCTTTAGAATCATGAGCAGCCCCACTGCTCCCACCATAGCCAGAGGAATAGTCAGAAGGATAACAAAGGGATGACGCAGGGACTCGAACTGCGAGGCCATGACCATGTAGACCAGGATGACGGCCAGGAGGAAGGCGAACCACAGGTGGCTGAAGGATTTCCTCCGCAGTTTTTCCTCACCGGTAACGGCAAAGGAATAATCCTGGGGCAGGATGACTTCTGCCAGCGCCTTTTCCACACGGGCGACGGTTTTGTCGAAGGCCTCCTCTCCGCTGAGCTGGGCCGACACTTCGGCTGTCCGAACCTGGTTGTTTCTCAGGATTTCACGGGGAGAGGTTGTTTTTCGAATTGAGGCCACCTCATCCAGCCTCAGCTTCTGTCCTCCGGTCGAGTCCAACAGAAGACCTTCCAGCTCCTTTAGGGAAGGTTCGGGCGAGCGCAGCATGATGTTGATGTATTCGCCCTCGTCCTCATATTCACCCAGCTCCTGTCCGGCCAGCAGGGCGCTTAACTGCGTTCCGATGCTATAGGGTGTGAGGCCGAAGCTTGCGGCGGCGGTCCTGTCGATAACCACTTCCACCTCGGGCCGGCCCTCCTGAAAGCTGGTTTCGACGGCGTTTAATCCCTGCTGCTGCATCAGGATGGCCTCCACCTGATTGGACAGGGACTGCAGGGTATCCAGTTCCTTACCCTGTATTTCAACGACCAGAGGAGCCTCTTTCGTGCCAAGGGTAATCTGGAGGGCGGTCTTGGCCCGCATGATCTGGGCGTTGAGGCCGGGAATGTCGGTCAGCTGGTTTTTGAACCACGCCTGCAGAGAGTCCAGGTCTATAGAATCGGGTTTGAGACTGATCAAAAGCATGGCGCTGTTTTCTCCGGCCAGCGCTTCCGATTCCGTCAGAGCGGTTCCCACCGGGCCGATGCGGGAGAAGATGGACTGGATGGATTCCCCATGGTTTTCTTCCAGCAACAATTCCAGGCTGTGGACCGCGGATTCCGTCCGCTCCAAGCTTGATCCTTCCGGCAGAAGAAGGGAAATCTCCAGTTCATTGCGGTCCGTCTGGGGCAAAAATTCGCTGCCCATATTGACCGCCAGAAAGGCCGCCGACAGGATCAAGAGAAAAGCCAGGGCAACCACAAACCAGCGCTTTTTCAGTACGCCGCCCAGGAATTGGGCGTAAAAGGGAAACTGCAGGGAGGATTTAGCCTCTTTGGCCTTGGGAGCTTTCAATATCCTGGAACTAAGCATGGGGATGACGGACAGAGCCACAAAAAGGGAGGACAGGAGGGCGAAGGCCACTGTCCAGGCCTGCTCCTTGAACAGCTCGCCGGCGATGCCCTGCAGGTAGACGATGGGAAGAAAAACAATGATGGTGGTCAGGGTGGAGCTGGTGATGGCTCCCCCCACCTCACCTGCGCCGCGCACGGCCGCCTCCTTGAGACCCAATCCCTCCTCCAGATGGCGGAAGATGTTTTCCACCACGACGATGGCATTGTCCACCAGCATACCGGCTCCCAGAGCCAGGCCTCCAAGGGTCATGATGTTAAGGGTCAGCTTGTTGAAGTACATCAGATTGAAAGTGGCGATGATGGAGATTGGGATGGCGATGCTGATGACGGCGGTAACCCCTATTCGACGAAGAAAAATGAACAGGATCAGAACGGCCAGAAAAATACCTATCAATCCGGTCTGCTCCACTTCCCTGACTGCGGATTTGATGAAACCTGCCTGGTCCTGGATAATGTGCAGCTCATATCCGGGAAGGGATCTCTGAAGGCTTTCCAGCTGGCTGCGGATGTATTCGGAGGCCTCTGTGGTGTTGAACCGGGCTTCCTTGAAGATCTCGAGGGCAAGACACCGGCGGCCGTTGTAGTGGACGATATTCTCGGGCTCGCTGAGAACGTAGCCCACCTCGGAGATATCTTTCAAGGTGATAGGGGTGCGGTCGGACGATTCTCCCGTTTCATCGGTTTTATAGGCGATGATCAGGTTCCTGAGGTCTTCCAGCGACTCCAACTCTCCAACGCCGCGTATGGTATATTTCAGGCCCATCTCGACGATGGACCCGCCAGAGATGCTCTGGTTGCTTTGCTGGATGGCGGAAGCCACCTGGTCCGATGTCAGCCCGTAGGCTTCCAGGGTAAAGGAATCCGTCCGGATCTCGATCTCTCTTTTCCTCTCTCCGACAAGTTCCACAGCGGCCACGCCGGGAAGCCGGACCAGGTCGTTGCGGATGTTGTTTTCCGCGGTCTGCCGCAGCCTGTCCAGATCCTCCAGGTCCTCGTGCCAGAAAACGGCGGTGACAATGGGCTGGGCATTGGGATCAAGCTGGCTGACGGTGATCTCATCAAGATCCTGACCCTGGTTGAAATCGGTGACAGCCTTCTGGAGTTCAAGGTAGGCCTCGTCCATATCCGTGTTCCAGTCATATTCGACGGTGATCAGCGCCCTTCCCACCCTGGAAATGGATGAGACGCCGGTCACCTTGTGGCCGCGGGCGGCCGTGGCTTCCAGACCGGAAACAAACTGCTCCTCCATCTCTGCGGGAGGACGATTCTCAGCTACCATGGAGATATAAAGCCGCGGGCTGTTCAGCCGGGGGAGAAGATCCATCCCCAGCCTCTGGAAGGCTATGTAACCGAGGAGACAGATAGCCAGGATGATCATCAAGATGGTCGTGGGGTGTTTGACGGAAAATTGTGCCAGCTTTTTCATTTTACTCGATGACCTTGACGCGGGAGCGGTTTCTCAGGGTTTCGAAGCCTTCGATGACGAGGCTGTCATCCGGATCGAGCCCCTTAGTCACTTCCACGCTGTCGCTGTTATCAATACCCAGCTCAAGCCTCCGTTCCAGGGCGATTCCCCGCTGGACGACATAAACGGTTTTGCGTCCGCGCCTGTCCAGGATGATGTCCTTCGGGATGACGATCACATCCTCCTTCTCTTGTACAATTATGTCGGCGCGCACAAACATTCCGGGTTTGAGAAAGAGGTCCTGGTTGGAGGCTTCGATTTTGATCTTGAACATCCGGCTGGTGGGATCCAGCACCGGTGAGATCTGAGTGACCTTTCCCTCAATCTTCTTCTTTTTCTGGCTGTAGTTGCTGACGGCCACATTCTGGTTCTGCTGGATGCGGTCCATCTCCTTGCCGGGAAGGGTCAGCTCGGCATAAAGGCAGGAGTAATCCATCAAAGTGGCCACTTCGGTGTTGGCCTCTACCCACTGACTGGAGGTATAGTGTGGGAGGTTCACGATAATCCCCTTGAAGGGGGTGCGGATCTCCAGCTTGCCCAGGGAAATCTTAGCATTGTCATAGCTGTAGCGGGCGTCGATCAGGGCTTTTTCCGCATCTTTTACCTCGCTCAGAGTGATGCCGCCCTTTTCGTAGACGCCCTGCTGCTTGGTGAATTCCCTCTCCGCAGACTCGAGGCTCAACTTTTTCGAATCCATGGCGATCTGATTGACATATTCGGGATTGTCCAGGGAGAAGAGCAGGGTGTTGGCGGCCACGGAATCCCCCATGACAAAGGGTTTTCCTGTCCTGGGATTTCGCCGAAGCATGTACTGCCCGGCCTGTTCCGTTTTGAGGATGGTTTCCTTGACGGCATAGACCGTTCCTGTCGCAGTCACTAATTCCTGGATGGAGGATTTTTTCACTTCCATCACCCGGACTGGGATGGTGGTGTCGGTTTGCTCCGTCATCCGTTCCTGTTGGCAACCGGTCAAAACCAATATGAATATAAATAACAATACACACAGTGGCGTAACATTGAGTCCCGTTGTGGTTTTTCTCATCCTTTATCCCTCCTGTTCCGATATATCTTCGAGTTCGTTCAAGATGGACCGGTGGGCCTCAAAATCCCAGAGCGTCCTGATCTTCAGGTCAAGCAGGGCCAGTTTGTTGCTGATCAGAGCCTGGACCAGGCTGAGCTTTTGTTGGGACAGTTGTAGCTGATAGAACTGCAGATCCTTGGACGAGAGATCACCATTGCGGTAGCGCTCCAGGTTGATGGCGTAGGTGAGATCCGCGTTTTTTATGCTTTTCTCCGCAATTTCTATCTGACGTTTCTGATTCAGCAAAGTCCGGTAGGCTTCGCGGATCTCAGTTTTTATGCTTTTTATCTCTTCTTCAGCCGAGAGCTTGACCGTCTCGATCTGGGCCCTGGTGGCGGCCAGGTGATGTTTCTTCTGTCCCCAGTCAAACAGGGGGATGTTCAGGGTGAGGGCAATCAGACGGTCGGTGTTGGGCGAGTCGTAGATGCCCGCGAACTGTGGGTTGGTTCCGGTCAGCCCGAAGGAGAGATTAAGGGAGGCCTTGAACTCATTCTCGGCTGCCGCCTTGATGAGATCATGCATGGCATTCTGGATCTCGATGTCCTTCTGCCGCAGCTCCATACGATTTTTCAGCCCGTGGGCAATGGCCATATTCAGATCCACTTCCACAATTGTTTTCTGAATGTCGGCGGACACATCGATCAGGGCTTCCAACTCAAGTCCCAGAAGCGTTTTGAATGTATCCAGACTGTTTTCATGCTGCATGCGCTTGTTTTCCAGCGAAGCCAGGCTGTTGTCCTTGGTGATGTCTGCCTGATAGAGCTCTTCAGGTGCGGTTATGCCGGCATCCACCTTGCTCTGGATGATGTCGAGACTTTCCATGGCGTTTTTGTATTCCTCCTGGGAGATCTGGATGCTCATCCTGGAGTAATAGAGGTTGAGAAACTGCTGGGTAACCTGTCTTTCGATCTGAAGTTTCTGGATGGCATAGGCTAGCTGTGCATTCTCAAGGGCAAGCTCCAGCTCCTTGATCTGCATCTTTTTCCGGTTGTAGGTGAAGAGGGGTTGGCTGAGGCTGAAGGTTAGACTGTTGGAGAAGTTGGACATCTTCTCCCCACCAGCAAAAGAGCTGGACGCCTCCTGCCAGTTGAACTTGTCAGTGACGATTAAAGTGGCGTCCGTCCATTTGATGGGCTGACGAATGGTGAAGGCGGTTTCCGTTTTTGTCTGGGTCTGGGTGTTGTAGCTGGAGGTGAGGTCACTGAACACCCTGTTGCTGGAAGTGAGGTAGGGCGTCACGCTCAAACTGAACTGGGACTTTAGCCCGGCCTTCTCGGCCATCAGGTTGCGCTCGTTGAACTCCAGCTGAAGGGAGGCCTGACGCATGGCCGGGCTGTTCTGGAAGGCGATGTTGAGAGCCCTGTCCAGAGTCAGCTCATCGCCTGCAGACAGAGAGCCTGCCGTGGAGATCAGGAGTAAACTGAATACAACCACCGGCCCAATAATTGTCAGGCGATTGGCAACATGATGCCTGTGTGAATATTTTCGGATTGATTTTTTCATGGACAACTCCATTTCTAGGTTTTCAATTCTGGCTCGTTTTAATCCACTTTACAGCATCCGCGGTAAGGAAGGTTCCTTTGCCCTTATCTGTTTGTTCGATTGTATTCATTCCAGCCGCCAGGCGGAAGGTTCCCAGAAGGATCCAGCCTCGAGATGATTCCTTGATGTCGAAGGCGATCTCCTCGGTTCGGTCTTCGTGTTGGACGATGAAATTTTTTTCCTCCTGGGTGGGCTTTTTCCATCCTTCCTTGTTTCCGCCCTTTTCATAGTTCATGGTTTCATTGTGGAAATAGATGTCGTAGCTTCCGCTTTCCAGGAGGTTAACTGTCCAGGAGATCTTATTGCCGCCCTCACCGACCTTGATCATATACCCCGAGCGAATAATTTTTCCATAGAAATCCTGAAGAATAACAGGACTCCACCGCCCGGGAGGATTAGAGGGATTGTATTCCTGATACTCCGTCTCTTTGCCGGATGGGTCAAATAGCCGGCGGATGGTCGACCGGAGCCAGTTGTTCCCACCGGCACCGGCCACGACGAATCCCGGGTCCTCGTTGTCGACGATATATTCTCCTGTTTCCGGTCGGTCCTCCTCATAGGGAGTGGACCTCTCCCCCTCAAAGAAAGTTTCCGCTTCCTCCAATCTCTGCTGCCACAGATTCATGTTCATGGTGGCGGGAATGTTTCGGGAGATGGTTGTATCCACAGTCAACAAAACGGGCCGGGTATCCAGGAGAACACCGATGTCCTTGGTTGTTTTCGGAGGGATAAGAATAGCACTTTCAGTCTCCCACAGGCTTCCGCCCGTGTACCCCTTACTTTTACTCTGTCCCGTCATCAAGCTGATTTTGACAATGCCCTCGTTTTCGGAGATGTTGGTAATGAACATGTGGATGTGGCTGCGTTTTTTTTCTCCATCCAAGACATTGTACATACCGACGGCGCCGATGGTGAATGCCGGCAGTTTTTTTTCTGCATACCAGGCGGCCATCACAGGTTCCAGATCGAATTCCTTATAGGCAAAAAGGAATTGAAGAAAATCTTCTTCCGTAATGGTGCTGAACTTTTTTTTCTTGAGGAAAGCCAGCAGGTTTAGGTCGAAATTGTCCTCCTGGATGCGGGATTCGATGACGGTCATCAGATATTTTCCCTTGGCCAGAATGACATTGTATAGCTCGCTGTAATTCAGATTTTTTTCGGCCATCAGGTCAGACATGGAGCGGCCGTCCAGCAACCGGTTGGTTCTTTCCTGGTCGGTCAATCCGCCGCTCCGGTCGAAGCGGAAGCTGGCGGCGGAGATACGATCTTGAAGCCAGGATTCCAGGGCGGAGTGGAGGATGGGCCAGCGGTTGGAGGCCAGCGTCGAGGTGAAAGTGAAATAATTCGGCATCAGGTTATATTCCGCATTCACATCGGATTCCGTCACCCTGGAAAGGGCGCCGTCGCGAAAACCTTCTTTGGCGGGCTGGGTGCCCAGGAGGTTTGTGCGAACGAAGCTGTTGAAAAAGTAGGTCTGAATCTGGGCGGGGGTGATTTCCTTCCCCCTGCTACCTTTGCTTCTCCCCATCCTCCGGAACCAGCGCGCCATGGACGCAAAGTCCACCCCTTCACACAATGTGCCCATCTCCGGGAGAAATACCATCTGAGGCTGGACGGTTTCATCCGCCGCGCTCCAGAGACGTTTGTGGCTGTAAAAATGAATAGGGACCTCAACAAAAGCCAGCTGCTCATAGGGGTAGTCCAATCCCAGAATAACCTCAAATTCGTTCTTCAGCCGGGTGATGGTTTTAGGCAGGTCTTCGGTAATGGCATCTAAATATTGGGTAAAATAATCGTGCCCCGGAAGGGTGAAGAGCTTATAGTCTACGTTCTTAACCTTGAGGGTCCTTTCCTCAAAGGGGCCGACCGTCAGGGATATCTGAGGGATGAGGGTCTTTGGGCGGAAAGTGTAGATTTTCCTGCTGCTCGACTCCTTGATTTCAGGAAGACCCTGGGAGATGGCAGTGCGGCCCTCCGGCAGGCTGATCCTGAGCGTGTATTGACAATAATCACTCTCCACAGCGCCGGGAAAGCGGTGACTGAGTGGGATTCCCGCCCGGGGGTACCAGCCGCTTTCCGGAGTCAGATGGACAAAGTTCTCCGATAGGAAAACATATTTTTTAGGCACACTGTAAAGACCCATCTTGGATGGTTTGCAATGGGCTTCTATGTCGATGTCCGGGTAGCAGTAAGCCTCAATAGGAGTGCCGGCATAGTCTATTTGAATATCGATGTTTTCACCGGGGCCCAGGGGCTTTGGCAGCTGGATGAGCAGTATATGGTTCTCTCTGGAGAAATTCGCAACCCGGCCGCTGGTGGTGATACGGTTGACCTGAAGCCCCGGATTCAAGGTCAAGAGGATAAAGTCCGCGGGTTTTTCCTGGCTGTTTTTCAGCCAGATCTCTGAAGCAGCTGAAAGGGTGCTTCCGGCAAATTCAAGATCCAGGGAACATGATTCCATGCTGAGCTGGGTGGCGTCTTTGTATTTGTCACTGGCCGCTATCAAATCACGGCGAAGTGTGTCGATGTCTCTGTTGGCCTGGATATGGATGAATATCAGGCCAAAGGCGGATAGAACGAGCAGCACGGACAGCGTTCCGGATAGTGCTGTTGTCCAGGGGGACTGCCTCAGCCGCTTGGCCAGAAGCACTGTCCCGAAGACAAAACTCAGGCCGAGGAGGACATAGGGAAACCGCAGATAAAACAGCTGGACGCTGTTGCCCAATCCGATAAAATCGGAATACATCAGCGGGGTGTGGAATCCGAATATGTCCGGGATAAAATAAACCTTGTTCCCCAGTACAGCCAGGCTGAGAGAGGACAGGGCCAGTCCCAAGAGTACTACGGCTGCCTGACTGCGGATGGTCATACCCAACACAAAGGACAGACCTACCATAAATACCAATGTAGGAAGGTTCAATGTCAAAAAATAAAGAAGATAGGCCATGAGGTTGACAGGAGTGGCTGAAACAAAGAGATGGATCAGTGCTGTGATCAGTCCGATGGAAATGTTCAACAAGATAAAGAGCCCCAGGATCCCGAGGAACTTGCCGAGAATATAGCTGGTATTGGAGAAGGACCGGGAAAAGATGACCTGGGTGGAATCCGTCCGCCTGTCCCTTTTGAAGAATTCCGTCGCCATAAAAACCACGATAATGCCCTGAAAGACATTGAAGAGTTTGAAGCTGAACAGCGGGATGGATCCCGAAAGTGAGCGGAAGTAATAGGGAAAGGAAAAGGAGGGGGCTGCGATCACAGCCGTCAGCATGCCCAGTATAACGAGTCCCAGAAGGGCGAATATGCGGAATCCCCACGATCTTAGTAGAATTTTCGCCTCATATGCGGCGATTTTCGGACAGATCATTACGGATGTCATGGTTCTACTTTAATTCGTTCTTTTCAATGTTCTTGAGGGCCAGTTTGCCACCGTCGTAGCGTTTTGAAAGCTGTGATATTGAAATTTTCATGGGTTTTCAATTCTGGCTTATTCTAACCCACTTTACAGCATCGGCCGTGAGGAAGGCCCCCTTGCCCTTGTCCGTTTGTTCGATCGTGTTCGTTCCAGCCGCCAGGCGGAAGGTTCCCAGAAGAACCCAACCCTGAGACGACTCCTGGATTTCGAAGGTGATCTCTTCGGTTCCGTCCTCGTGGTGGACGATGAAGTGTTTTTCCTCCTGGGTGGGCCGCTGCCGTTCCCCCCTGTTTCCGCCCCGCTGGCCACTGCCCATTCCACGGCCCCGGCCTTGGCCCATGGTTTCGTTGTAAAAATAGATATCGTAGCTGCCGCTTTCCGGGAGGTTAACCGTCCAGGAAACCCTGTTGCTTCCCTCACCGACCTTGATCATATGGCCGGTGTGGAGGATAGTACCGTAGAAATTCTGCAGGATGACCGGGGTCCAGCGTCCTGGAGGATTGTTGGGATTGTAACCGAGATACTCCGCCTCGGTGCTTGAACTGTCGAATAGCCGGCGGATGGCCGACCTAAGCCGATTGTCTCCGCCGCCGGCCACAACGAATCCCGGGTCCTCGTTGTCAACTATATATTCTCCGGGAGTATCGAATTGGCCCTCCTCACAGGGAGTGGACCTGTCCCCTTCAAAGAAGGTCTCCGCTTCCTCCGATTTCCGCTCCCACAGGGGCAGGTTCATGGTGGAGGGGATATTGCGCGAGATGGTTGTATCCAGCTGCAGCATCAGAGGCTGGGTATCAAGGAGGATGCCGACCTCCTTGGTTGTTTTGGGCGGGATAAGAATAGTGCTTTCGATCTCCCACCCTCCCCCGCCGCCACGAACCCCACGTCTACTCTGTCCCGACATCATACTGATTTTTACGATACCCTCAGTTTCTGATATGTTGGTAACAAGCAGGCGGACATGGTGGCGCTGCTGTTCCCCGTCCCGGACAGTGAACACACCGATGGAGCCGACGGTGAAGGCCGGGACCTGTGTTTCCTCATACCAGGCAGCCATCACAGGTTCCAGATCGAATTCCCTATAGGCAAAAAGGAATAGGAGAAATTCTTCTTCCGTAATGGTGCTGAACTTTTTCTCTTTGATAAAGGACAGGAGTTTTTTATCAAAGTTGTCCTCCTGGATGCGGGATTCGATGATGGTCATCAGATATTTACCCTTGGCCAGGATGACATCGTTGAGCTGGTCACCGCCCAGGCTTTCATCCTCCAGAAGTTCAGTCATGGAATGTCCGTCCAGAAGCCGGTTGGTTCTTTCCTGGTCGGTCAGACCGCCGCTTCGGTTGAAGCGGAAGCTGGCGGCGGAAATTCGGTCCTGTAGCCAGGACTCCATGGCGGAGTGGAGTATAGGCCAGCGGTCGGAGGCAAGCGTGGATGTGAAAACGAAATAATTCGGCAAAAGGTTGTATTGTGTGTCCACGTCTGATTCCGTCACACTGGAAAGGGCTGTATCTCGTCTCCCCCTAAAGCCTCCCCGTTCAATCCCGGTACCCAGGAGGTTATTGCGTATAAAGCGCGTGAAAAAAAAGTTTTGGATCTGGGCGGGACTGGTTTCCGCCCCCTGGCGCCTCATATTTCCCCCTCTTCTCTGCATCATGCGCTCCATGGACGCAAAGTCCGCTCCTTGACACAGTGTTCCCATTTCCGGCAGAAAAACCATCTGGGGCTGGACGGTTTCGTCCGCCGCGCTCCAGAGGCGCTTATGGCTAAAAAAGTGGATGGGGACCTCCACCAACGCCAGTTGCTCGTAGGGGTAGTCCAAACCGAGGGTGACCTCAAACTCGTCCTTCAGCTGGGTGATGGTCTTGGGTAGGTCTTCGGTGATGGCATCGAAATATTGGGTAAAATAATCGTGCCCCGGGAGAGTATAGAGCCTGTATTCAACGTCCTTGACCTTAAGAATCCTTTCCTCGAAGGGGCCGACTGTCAGGGATATCTGAGGGAGAGGGGTTGTGGGACGGAAAGTGCAGGTTTTACCATTGTTTGACTGCTTGATTTCCGGAAGACCCTGGGAGACGGCTGTGCAGCCCTCGGGCAGTCGGACACTGAGCGTGTATTGAGAGAAATCATGGGCTACCGCCCCGGGAAAGCGGTGACTGAGAGGGATCCCTGACCGGGGATACCAGCCGCTTTCCGGAGTCAGATGGATGAATTTTTCTGATAGAAAGATGTATTTTTTGGGGACATTGTAAATCCCCAGTTTCGAGGGCTTGCGCAGGCTTTTAGCATCGATGTCCGGGTAGCAGTAGGCCTCCAGCAGAGTGCCTGCATAATCTATCCGGATAGTGATGCCGGCACCGGGGGCCAGGGGATCCGATGGCTTTATGAGGAGGAGGTGGCCCTTTCTAACATGATCAAGAGTCGAATCGCCTGCGGCTATACGGCTGATCTGGAGTCCCGGGTTCAGGGTCAGGAGGATAGATTCGGCGGGCCTGTCCTGACTGTTTTTTAAAAGAATCTCGGAAGAGGCCGACAGGACATTGCCGGAAAATTCCACATCAAGGGAACAGGATTCTAGGCTCAGTGCGGGGACCTCGGCGTATTTTTGGCTTTCCGCCAGAAGGTCACTGCGGAGGGAATCGATGTCCCTGTTGGATTGGATATGGCTGAAAATCAGGCCCAAAGCCGAGAGGATAAGCAGGGTTGACAGTCCCCCGGACAGAGCCGTCGTCCAGGACGACTGCCGCAGCCGTTTGGCCAGAAGCACCGTACCAAAGACGAACCCCAGGCCCAGAAGGAGGAAGGGGAGCCGCAGCTGAAAAAGCTGTGCGCTGTTGCCAAGCCCGATAAAATCGGAATACATGAGTGGTGTGTGGAATCCGAATATGTCGGGGATAAAGTAGGCCTTGTTTCCCAGGGCAGCCAGACTGAGGGATGATATGGCCAGTCCAAGCAGAATGACGACCGCCTGGCTGCGGATGACAACGGCCAAAACGAAGGACAGGCCGATAAGAAATACCATAGTGGGAAGGGTAAGTGTCAGGAAGTAAAGAAGGTAAGCCTGGATGTTTAAAGGCGTCTCCGATAGGAAGAGATGGATCAGGGCCGTGATCACGCCGACAAGGATATTCATAAGGACAAACAGCCCGATAACTCCGAAGAATTTGCCTAGGATGTAGCTGGTGTTGGAAAAGGACCGGGAAAATATGACCTGGGTGGAATCTGTTCTCCTGTCCCGTTTGAAGAATTCCGTGGCCATGAAAACCACGATAATGCCCTGAAAGACATTGAAGAGTTTAAAGCTGAACAGCGGGATGGATCCCGACAGGGACCGGAAGTAGTAGGGGAAGGAAAAGGAGGGGGCTGCGATCCCGGCCGTCAAAAGGCTCATAATAATGAGGCCCAGCAGGGCGAATATGCGGAAGCCCCACGACCTCAGGAGAATTTTGGCCTCATATGCGGCGATTTTTAGACAGATTATTACAGATGTCATAGCTTTAACCTCATTCCTTTTTTTCAAATATTCCGGACAAGTGGCCCGAGGCCGCCTTCTGCATGTAATGGATGTAGGCATCTTCCAGATTGGGTTCCGCGGGTATGGCCTCCATCGTATCCGGATTCTCCGCCACGATCCGCAGCTCATATCCGCTTTCCGAGGGAACCGTGGAGATGACTGGGAATCGTTCCTTCCAGCCGTCCAGGTCTTCATAGCCGGTGGATACGGTCCAGACTTTTCCCCGGGCGCTGTCCACTAGGTCGGCCGGTGGACCGTGAAAGACGATGCGTCCCATGTCCATAAGCGCGATAGTCTCGCAGGTGGAGGAGATGTCACCCACGATATGGGTGGAAAGAAGGATGATCCGGTCCTGGGCGGAGAGGTCGGACAAAAGGTTGCGGAACCGGATCCGCTCCTCCGGGTCCAGGCCTACCGTGGGTTCGTCCACAACCAGGAGCGGAGGGTCTCCGATCAGGGTTTGGGCAATGCCCAGCCTCCTCTTCATGCCGCCTGAGAGCTTCCCGGTCAGGCGGTCCGTGGCTGAGAAGAGGCACACGTTTTCCAGCAGCAGGTCGATCCTATCCCGGCGCTTGTTCTTGGACAGTTTGCCGTTGAGACAGGCGCTGTTATCCATGAACTCCCAGACCGTCAGTTTGGCGAACACGGAAAAATCCTGGGGGAGATAGCCGATCTGCCGCCGGATCTCCTTGCGGTTTTTGCGGATGTCCAGATCATTGACCCTCACCCGGCCGGAGCTGGGCTTCAACAGTGTGACCAGGATACGCATCAATGTGGTTTTTCCGGCGCCGTTGGGACCCAGCAGACCGAACAATCCCTTTGGGATTTCCATGTCGATGTCCTTAAGGGCCAGTTTGCCGCCGGGATAGCGTTTTGAAAGCTGTGATATTGAAATTTGCATGTTCTTTTCCTAGCGATTTTATTTAATGTTTATATCCTTAAGACTTGGCTCTGTGTTATCCATTTGAAAAGCTTTCATTTCATTAGACCGATCAAAGAAGCTAATTCTTCCAAAAAAAATGTGTCATAAGGCGGTTCATTCACGTTGCTGAGCGCAGTCTGGAAAAGGAGATCAATCATGCTGATCCTCCTTCGCCCGATAGTCATCGAGGATAACCCGAAGCCGACTGAGCTCTTTGGGAGACAACTTTTTGCCCTCCACGAGATATGTAATTAGCGACGCAAGCGAACCTCCAGTCAACTTAGCAGCGAGTGATTCCAATTGATTACGCGCATAGGTCTGGCGATCGATCTTAGCGGAGAAGAAATGAACAGGCAGAGTGCGGTCGCGCTCAACATATCCCTTATCTTCCAGTCGCTGCAGCAGTCTTTGAACGGTCCCGTGCTGCGCTTTGGACGCGTCAGGATAGAGCTGCTCGCGCATCTTCCGGGCAGTCAATAGGTCTTCATTCCAAAGAAGTTTCATAATCGCCAATTCCGCATTAGCCAGCGGCGGTTGTTTCATTCTAGGTCTCCTCAATGGCAACACTTTAAAACGACATGATGTCGTATCAATACGACACAGTGTCACAATTGTCAAGGGAAAAATCGGAAAATTTATAATTCGTGTAAGTTGTTGGTGCGCATGTTGTTGTGGCAACACTGCAAGACCTTACGTCATCCCGCCAGATTCTGCGTTGATCGCTCTCCCCAACAGGTTAAGCGACAACTCTCAATCTCTTGATATGGGTACTTCTCCCTCTGACAAGCAATTTTATCCAACCGCATATGACAAAGGCCTACACATATCACGCATCTGATTCAGGGTAGCGCAACCAATCGCAGATAAAGGCTTGTTACCGTTTGTTAGGCCCTATTTTCAGATCAAGTTGAGCTCTAAGATGATCGGCTGCGGATTTTACATTCTTTTTCAGGCTGTTCCACTCAGCATCATAGGGAGACTCGATTTGAGAAGCCAGTCTTTGAATGGTTCCTCCCGGCAGCAAATCTCTCCCGAACATAAATAAGGAATTCATGCCTAAAGAGGGAGCCTTGGAAGGTTGGAAAAGTAGAAAAACAGCAAGGAGGATGGCCGCCAGTGAAACCGAGACGACAGGGATCAGTTTGCGCGGCCCCCAGGTTTGTCTTTTTTGTTCAACCGGCTGGAACGGCTGTTCTTTCACTTTTTCCAGAAGCGAGTCCGGAGTCTTCTTAATGATAAACTGTGCGTCCTTAACGGCTCGTTTTTCTAAAGTCTGGGAGATCTGGATGAAATCCCGGCATGAGACACATCGATTGATGTGTGGCCGGAGAAATCCGGGAATGGCCCTGTGCGAATCAAGCGCACCCGATATCAACCATTTTGAAATAAAACAGATCATCCTCTATTCTCCCTGTAAAACATTTTTTGTCCTTCCGGATTGGGATGGATGAGATATTGTCCGAACTCCGGATCTTTCTGGAACTGTTTTCCAAGATTCAGACGGGCCCTGTGAAGAAGAAGCCGGGCCGCTGTGTGAGATTTCCGCATAATTCTGGCGATTTCTTTTAAAGACAGGTCTTCGACATAGCGAAGCCAGAGGACTTCGTACTGGTTAGCCTTGAGATTCTGAGCCAATTTCCACACATTTTGATTCTGTGTCTCCTGGATCAGTGTGTCAGCAGGGTCCGCATCGGTTTGGATAGGCATCCCATGGATATTTTTATTTTGTTTGGAGCGGTAATGGCTGATGGCCTGCCTGTTGACCGCCGTGTAGAGCCAGGTCGAAAATTTCCATTTGGGATCATAACGAAAGATATTTTTATAGAGTTTATAGAATGTCTCCTGGATGATGTCTTCGATATCTGAAACATTCGAGATTTTAGGGCGAAGGAAGTGAAAAAGCTTGGAGCTGTATCGTGTGATAAGCTCCTCGAAGCAGCGGCGAGAGCCGGCCTGGGCTTCCAGAGCCAGCTCTTCGTCGGTTGTCAGCTTCGTTGTATCGTTCATGAGCTGAAAAAATCGGCTCCGGCTTATTTTTTCCCTAAAAAAACGTTGAGTAGTTCTTCAACAGAACCTTGTGATTCAAGCACGACGGTCGTGTCTTTTGCGAAAACTTTGAGTGACTTGACAATATCCCATTCGGAATCGATTTTGTCATTCATGGAGAGAAACGCCTTCAGGCCTGTGACCATACTTCCCATCTTGGTCGCCGTTTCAGGAGAATCCGTTTGAAGAGATAACTGCAGTTTCACTTTGCTGTTCTGCTCGTTGGCCGAGAAAAAAGCGGATTCTGTCTTCTTGAGGATGAGCGCTCCAAAATCATCGTCATCTTCTTCGAGCAAATCGGACACATTTCCGGCCGCGGCGATAAGAAATGTATCCGGAGATAAAGCCCTGAACTGTCTTTGTAAAGTAGTCCCGGAAAAATTTTTCCCTTTTCCCGATAAAGTGTCGAGAACTTTTTCGAGCCCACTGCGATTCTCTGAAAATATTAAAAGGTTATCATTGGCAAAAACGCCGTATTCGTCGTCATCCCAGTTGTAAATGAGGAAATTACCGTAATTAAATTTATTCAGGGATTCCTCTTCTTTGAGCAGACCGAGCAGGTGGGTTTTGTCTAGGTTGCCGGAGAATGCCACGACAGGTTCGTTATTCTCGTGGTTCATGCCGATTAACGTGACAGCGGAAATGTCGCTGAAAAAATCGATGCCCGTGGTCTTTTCGATTCCCATGATTTCTCTGCCGAGATCATTTTCAGAATTTTTTTCCAAAATTTGTTTCAATTCTGTCTTTGCGAATTTTTCGACATCAATGTGAATGAGCCATCTGGCCTCTGTGGGGATGAGTTCTGTTTGGAGCGATTCTCCTGATATACTGGGGGAAGTCAATGCGGCCAGCCAAAAAGCAAGGAAAATAATTGTTATTTTTCTCATGTTGAGCCTCCTAACATGATTAGTTTGTTCTGTAAACGACTGATCAACCGTTCACTATCTTATACGCAGGAGTTTTTGAAATGTTTCATCTTCAATTCTTGAGATCAACCTGGTGGGAGAACAAGGAAGGGCTTTGAAGTCCTTTAAGCAAGATCCCTTTTTAATGAAATCGAGAACCTGTTTAAAACCGAGTAGTTGCTATTTATTAGCTGGGCTTGATCCACTGGACTTTTAGCTTCTTATGATTTTCAGCGCAGTCCGTCAGATACAGATTAATAAGCGTCTGGTATGAGAATCCCGTTTCACTGGCAAGCTTTTTGAAATATTCTATTGTAGTATTATCCAAACGAATCGTTATCTGTTTTTTCAGACGATTTGCATAGGGGTTTTTTCTACCTTTCATCTTGTTAAGATTGTATTCTTTTTTCATATTGATCTCTCAAAATAGACTTTCTGTTCGCTTTTTGTCGCCTTTCGAGAAGATATTATTCTAATTAAATCTTCATCAATTCCTTCCCTTACTGTATAACTCACAAGCAGTATCCTAAATTTTGAGCTCAATCCTATCATCAAAAAGCGGGCTTCCTTCAAAGAATGATCTTTATCATAAAATTCAATTGCATGTTCATCATAAAAAACAGTTTTGGCCTCATCAAATTCAACACCGTGATTCCGAAAATTGGCTAGATCCTTTTTTCTGTCCCACTCAAATCGTACGTCTTTCATAATTATTTTATAATTAATTTGTAGTTAAATGCAAGTTCCAAATTATTTTGGATCAATCGAATCTAACTGTATTAATTCATACGATCTATCTACAAAGGAGTATGGGTACTTACGTCCCATAATACAGGATGTTGTGAATAAATACCTTGATTGCTGTAATCCGAAGAACGGATTTGCGCGGATTCAGTGTAAAGATTGTGGCCTGGAGAGGCTGCTGATGTTTTCTTGTCACGGCCGGGGATTTTGTCCGTCATGTCATGCCAAAAGACGCGAAGAGTGGGGCGAATGGATGCGGGAAGAACTTGTATTGGATATACACCACCGCCAGGTGGTATTCACTGTCCCAAAGATGCTGAGGATATTTTTCAAGTACAAAAGGCACCTCCTCTCTGATCTCTGTCTCTGTGGGAAATATGTGCCCTCCAAAGGCTGGGCGGAGATGATAAGAAAAGTCTATGAAGTTGATCCTTTGTTGTGCCCCTCGTGTAGAGGCCAGATGTCAATCATCACTTTCATAGAAGATCATAAAGTTACAAAATTATCGATCACCTCAAACTCACCTTCATGGCTGAACGGCCTCCCCCTCCACAACGTGTCCAGCAGGAACTCTTGATGGCAGCCGAAGAGAGAGGAGTATTTCTTAGAATCGGAAATCGTGTGATTTGGCCAGGATGTTGCGCATAAAATGGACCTTGCATCTCTGCCAGCTGGAGCCGATCCATTCTTTTTTTTAAGACATTTTGGATTCCCATCCTATGAACTCCACTAGAATTTTTTTTTAAAACCCCGATGATTTTTACTAGTAGCCATCGTTAATTACCCCTTTCAATGAATTTGTTTTTTTAATAGAAAAGAGTTTGCGATGGCTACCTCCTTAAATCAAAAGTTGCGAACAAGATTGTACACTAGCGTTATTTTTTTTATGAAATTTATTTTTTTTAAGATTTATTTTATTTATTTTTATATAATTATATTAAGTGAGATTAATTCGATGAGGAGAAAATTAATCCGAAAAAGATTGATCTTAAAAATAAAATAAAAAAAAGGAGGGAAAAATGAGAAAACATTTCCAAACATACCAAATTCAATTAATCACAATGATGATCTTTTTATTTGGATTCACTCTGTTCGGAATAGCTAGCGCAGGGGAACAACAAAAGTTTAAAAAACCTGTACCCCAGAAAATCAAATTAAAAAAATGCGATTTGATTGTGGAGAAAATCGAACTGGACAAAAATTGTATGGTTAAAGTGACCATTAAAAACCAGGGATCTGCAGGTGTTGCTGATGCTGCTTATGACAGTCCACCAAAAACAGGTGTTGCAATCCAGGCCATTGCTGAAAACTCAGGCTGGGGAGGCTATATATTAAATATAGTCGATCCTAAAAAGTTATTAAAAACTCCCGGGGCTTCGGTCAGCTTCACGGGATTCAAACGTGCACTGAATCCACAGGAAATTCTCAGTGTAAAAATGATGATCATCAATACAAACAATGTGGCCAATGAATCAAACTTAAACAACAATTCCAAAACCGTTAGCCTGACGTGCCGCCAAAAACAATGTGACCTGATTGTGGAGAGAATCGAACTGGACAAAAATTGTATGGTTAAAGTGACCATTAAAAACCAGGGATCTGCAGGTGTTGCTGATGGTGCGTATAATCTGCCTCCGAATGATAGTGTCGCAGTCCAGGCCATTGCTGAAAACTCAGGCTGGGGAGGCTATACATTAAATGTAGTAGATCCTTCAAAATTGTTAAAAACTCCCGGGGCTTCGGTTAGCCTCACAGGATTCAAACGTGCACTGAACCCACAGGAAACTCTCAGTGTAAAAATGACGATCATCAATGTAAACAATGTGGCCAATGAATCAAACTTAAACAACAATTCCAAAACCGTTAGCCTGACGTGTCGTAAAAAATAATCCGAACTCATACTTTTACTTGGAGGAAAAGATTAAGTCGCTCCATAAATGATGTGTTGATTGTAGAGGAATCCTCTGATTCAAACAGGAGTTGTTCCATCTTTTGTTTGGTCCCAATGATCAATTGTCGTTCTACTTTAATGACACGATTCTTCCGGCGTTTCTTGATGACTTGCGCATACAAACAAATAGAATTCAAAAAGCTTTTAGCAACCCAAGAATAAGGCTCAAAACCATCGGTTGTGAAGATGAAGGGATTTACTATTCGGCAAGAATCGATCACCTGATTCAGGAGTGTTTTAATATTGCGATAATTCTGGCATTTTTCATTCTGGCAGCAGCGATCCTTTACGGGCTTATACTTCATTATTCATTTTCCCAATTATATAGTTATTCCTAACTAGATTGAAAATAATAACTTGGTGAGTATGTTTGATCAAGTAACAACACTTTCCTGAGGAAGCACCATATTTTTATTCTTTACAGTATTTCCTCCATTCTGCTACACTTTCAAGCTCGAATTTTTGGGTAAATTCTTGATCTTTTTTTTACAGATGTAATCGACAAAACTGGGGATCTTCGTGAATCAACTAATTAAAACAATAAAAAAGCTAAAGCAATCACCTATTTCAAAAACAGTAAACAAAAGATTAAAAGAATTTGAAGACCTTGGTAAAAAAGGAAATGACGACTGGTTCTGTGAGTTGTGTTTTTGTATTCTAACAGCAAATTCAAAAGCACGCACAGCACTCAGCATTCAAGAAGAATTTGGTGCTAACGGCTTTTTGAGTAAGCCTCAAGATAGTTTATATAATTGCATAAAAAGAAACAAACACCGTTTTCATAACAAAAAAACCAAATACATAATCGAAGCAAGAAAACATAAAAATATAAAAGAAATTATAAAGAAAGAAAAAGAGCCAAGAGAATGGTTGGTTAAAAACATAAAGGGCCTTGGGTGGAAAGAAAGCAGCCACTTCTTAAGAAATGTTGGGTATTTTGATTATGCTATACTTGACAGGCACATTATTAATTTATTGGATGAACAGGGTTATATCAAACAAAAACCTAAGAATTTATCAAAGAATATTTATTTGGCAATAGAAAAACAATTCATAGATATTGCATGTAAATTGGGAACAACTTCTGCTGAACTTGACTTGTATATGTGGTATAAAAAGACAGGTAAAGTGTTGAAATAAATAGAAACTGTAATTGACCATGATATTTTGCTTTGATATTAATAAAAACTAATATCAAAAGCAAAAAATTGGACATAAAGATAGTTAATTCTCAGAGGAGCTAAAAGGAAATTCCTTTGTGCTATAAATTCTGACAGGGAGTATTTTTATGCCAAGAACTCTTGTAACATATTTCAGCAATACAGGAAACACAAAAAAAATTGCTGATGCTATCTATATGACATTGGCAGGCAATAAAGCAATCAAGCCTGTTAATGAACTTCAGGAACAGGAAATCGAGGAATACAGCCTTATTTTTATCGGATTCCCAGTTTATTCTCACAGCATTCCCTTCCCTCTTGAAGGAATCTTGAGAAATATTCCCCCGAACAAAAAAATCGCTTTATTTTCAACTTATGGGTCGCTTACCGGCAGCCGGCTTTCTCGACAGGCCCTGGAATATGCGTTTGTGCTGGCCTCAAAAGCAAAAATACTGGGCAGTTTTTCATGCCGCGGAAAAGTCTCTCCTCAGGCACTTGAGGTTCTGGAGAAATCGCCAGAACATAAAGTCTGGGCAGAAATGGCTGTTTCTGCCAGCACTCATCCTGATAGAAACGACCTGGAAGACGCAAGGTCTTTTGCCAGATGGATTTTAACTCTTGCCGCACAAAACTGATTTCTTTGCCTTATCCTTTACTTCGATATTTCTAATACTTTTTCATCTCTACTGACTTCAATTGTAGGCCTTTTTGCTATACCAAGATTTCTGACATTAAATACCTCCTAAAGGCTCGTTTATAGAAGCACCGTATTAGCTGGATATAATTGGAGTGGCATTCGGGTCCATAGGATTGATCCTCGCCGCCAGGGAAAACAGGAATGGATAACTTTCTTTAAGATGACCTGTGTAAGCGATCCACACGCTGGTGATTTGTGAATAGGCCCGCTTCAAATCATTGGCAATATGATTATAATCCTCTTGGGGAAGTTCTTCTAACTTGTCCTTTCTAAAGGCCAGTTCTTCGGTAAGATGAAAGATTGCCCACAAGAGGTCTGTAAAACTTTCATGCTCGAGTAGATTTGGATTTTCCAGCAATCGCATCATGAATGAGCGCTTATCAAGAAGAAAATCACGGAGCTCGCATAATTTGTCTTTATCAATTTTTATTTCATAAGAAAACTCTTGAGCTGCAGTAATAGCCTTCTGAAAGTCCTTCTTTCTCCATAAAGGCGATATTTTCAATTTTTTCTCAAGATTTTCTGCATTATTCACAAAGGCCGAAAACTTTTTGAGTAAATCCATCCCGACTTCACTGAAGAAGGTGCCGATAATCATATTTAACTTCTTCATCATTGATTGCTTATCTCTGCGGGAAAGAATGCGCTCGATAAATAAAACAACCAGCAGTACATCTATGAAAAGAAAACCAAAGTCTCCAATCATGTAAATAAAAATATGATGTGTATCACGGAAAAGAAGATAATGGATTGTATATGTCAGTGCGGAGGCGGCTATAAATATAAGACTCACATTAACCGTCCAGTTAAAAACTCTTTTCATAAAAAAATCTCCTTTAACGGATCGATCAAATTTTTATCTCCTTATTTCTATTATTTATTTTTGGCAGTATCTTAATCTCTAATAATTTTCACACAAAAGTTCAAAGTGTGCTTGTGGATGGGCGCATGCAGGACATTCTTTGGGAGCTTCGTCGCCTTCATGAATATAACCGCAGTTATTGCATCTCCATTTTACCGGACTATCTTTTTTAAAAACTTTGCCTTCTATGACATTTTTAAGCAGACCAAGGTATCTTTTCTCATGCTGCGCTTCTGCAACGGCTATAGCTCTCATTGTGCCGGCAACTTCAGGGAATCCTTCTTCATCTGCGATTTTGGCAAATTCAGGGTACATAGTCGTATGTTCATGATTCTCCCCGGCTGCAGAGGCTTTTAAATTTTCTGCAGTAGTTCCAATAATTCCTGCAGGAAAGGACGCAGAAATTTCAGCTTCTCCGCCTTCCAGGAATTTAAAAAGCCGTTCAGCATGTTCCTTTTCATTGTCAGCCGTTTCCTGGAAAATATTAGCAATCTGAACATATCCCTCCTTCTTTGCCTTCGAGGCAAAATACGTATAACGGTTTCTTGCTTGAGACTCGCCCGCAAAAGCTGTCAAAATATTTTTTTCCGTTCTAGTTCCTTTTAAACTTTTCATTTCATCTCCTCTTTCAATAAATTTAACTCTTCCATAAACCATGGATACTGCAATATTCTCTGGCTTCGACTTTATCATGACTTATTGCAAAATCCGTTTCCGGAGAATCACCCGGGTTGAGAAATTTCCGGTAAGCCCGGCCATCAGAAATGACCTCTATCCATTCAATATAATGATTTTCTTCCATCGGATGATTAACAGTACCTACCTTTACCTTTATTCCTTTTTCAGTGCGTTCAATAACAGGGACATGTTTTTCATTGCCCTCATCTTCTGTCTTTTCCTTTTGAAGAACCATCGGCTGTC
Organism: Acidobacteriota bacterium; assembly: GCA_030669585.1. Classification (GTDB taxonomy): domain Bacteria; phylum Acidobacteriota; class Aminicenantia; order Aminicenantales; family Aminicenantaceae; genus DAOVDI01. The sequence continues at coordinate 8,935 of DAOVDI010000014.1, read as the reverse complement.
CACAACATACAAGCTCTCCTACGCCACTATGCAATACATCTACAATATTACCGCAGATTTCACATTTAAAAATCTGTAATCGTTTTGTCATTTTAAATCTCCTTTTTAAATAATTCCTAATTCCTTATGCTTTGTAAATATTTCATCCGCCAGTTTTTCCAATGCATCGAGATCTTCTTTTTTTGGGTAGCCCTTTATAATAATTGTCGAGAGAACTTCTACCTTAAGATTACCAACAGTGCCGACAATTTTCTCCAGCATCTTTCCACCCCAGCCATAGGATCCAATAACCGATACATATCTGGTTTTTGGCCTCAGGGCATTGGCAAGATAAGTTGCATATACTACGGCTGGATGAGGACCAATCAAGACTGTTGGAGAAGCAATAATAATAGTTGCGGCATCCACAAGTGATTTTGCCAGTTCTCCAATATCTGTTTTGGTTAAATTAAAAGGTTTTACGGTTACCTCCCTTTTTATGAGGGCATCAACCAAATGATTTACCATCTTTTCCGTGCTCCCATGCATTGAAACGTACGGGATGATGACTTCGTTTTTAACCTGATCAGAGATCCAATCCTTGTAGGCATTGAGAATAAATTCAGGCTTGTTATAGATAGGACCATGACTGGGTGCAATCATCTCAATCTTAAACTGTTCGAGTTTTTCCATGTGCTTTTTTATGAGATTCCTGAACGGCATCATGATTTCTGCATAATACATCTTGGCTGCGTCATAGACTCTTGCCTCATCTGTTGCATATAAATCACTGGTGGCAAGATGTGACCCGAAAAGATCGCAAGGGAATAATATTTTATCTTCTATAAGATAAGACAGCATTGTTTCGGGCCAATGGACCCATGGAGTAATAATGAATTGGAGGGTCTTATTTCCCAAAGATAAAGTATCTGCATCGTTTATTTCTATTAATTTATTTTCAGGGATTAACATTAGATCTTTAAGCATTTCTTTGCATTTCGCATTAGTAACAACTCTGGCGTTAGGGAATAGCTCTAGAATTTTTGGGATTGTTCCAGAGTGATCCTTTTCAGCATGGTTAGATATGACATAATCAATATTATCAACTCCGAGTTTCTTGAGGTTTTCTATGAGTTCTTGCGCTTTTGTAGGGTCAACTGTATCTATGAGCGCTGTTTTTTCACTGCCCTGGATAAAATATGCGTTATAGCTTGTTCCGTCAGGAAGTGGAATGAGTTCATCAAATAACCTTCTGTCCCAGTCGATCGCACCTACGGAATGAACACCGGATTTTATTCTTCTGATCGCCATTTTATTTTACCTTTTCAAAGTTGTCTTTTGTCACACCACATATGGGACATACCCAATCATCAGGTATTTCTTCAAAAGGTGTTCCTGGTTTTATGCCTGAATCGGGATCACCTTTTTCCGGATCATAAATATAGCCGCATACAGTGCATACATATTTTTCCATTTTCATTTCCTCCTTAATTTCTTTTTTTTCATTTTTAATATATGTAGGGGCTTTTTCTGTCGATTTTCCCCCTTTAATCTGGTGATAATAAGCATAAGTCAGTGGTTCCCCTTCTTTGATTGTTTGAGCTTCAACAATCCTGCCAACAAATGCTGTATGTGTGCCCGCATCCATACTCATGGCAATTTCACACTCCAAATATCCAAGAGTATTCGAAGTAACGACAGGAACCCCTGTTTTGCCTATTTTATGGTCTATTTCTTTAAATTTATTGAATTCCCTACCAGACTTAAAACCAAAATGCCCGATAAATTTCATGGGTGTATTCTGATCTAAAATAGATATTGAAAAGACCCCGCTTTCCTGAATGTACTGATGAGTTAAATTTTCTTTGTTAATACAAACTAAAAGCTTTGGAGGCTCTGCTGTTACCTGCATGACAGTATTGGCAATCTGTCCATTAAATTTATTTCCCTTTTTTGAACTTACTACATACATCCCGTAAGTTATTTTATAAAAAGTTTTTATGTCCATATTTCATCTCCTTTTTTTAATACAGTTTTTGCATATGCCTTTAAAATAACCATGTAATTCTTTTATTTTATGGCCCTTCACATATCCTTTTTTAAAATAGCTGCACTCAATATCCAGATCGATTATCTGTCCGCATTTTTCACAAAAAAAATGATGATGAGGGGAGGTATTACTGTCAAACCTTGTCTCTGTACCTGTAATAAATATGGAAGAAATAAGCCCCTTTTCTAAAAAACCATTCAAAGTATTGTACACCGAAGTTCTGGATATTGTTGGAATTTCCTTTACCAATGCTTTATATATTGTTTCAGCCGTAGGATGTACTTTGTTCGCCTCAAGATAATCTAAAACTCTCAACCTTATATAGGTAGGCGTAATCTCCTTCTTCTGTAATTTAGATTTGATTAATTCCATTTCTGTAATCATTACAATTTATATTGTAAGCATTTTTTTCCTCTTGTCAATCGAATTTTTAATTTTATTTCGCAGTATTTTAAAAATGATTTTCGAAATTGCCCATAAAACCTGTTCTTATCCAGGATATTTTGTGATAGACTTTTTATGAGAGGTTGTTCTGGTAAATTCAGTAAAAACAAAAGGAATCATTCTGGCGGGAGGCGCAGGAACACGGCTCTATCCCCTCACCGAAGTTATGAGTAAACAGCTCCAGCCTATCTATGACAAACCCATGATCTATTACCCGCTGAGCACGCTTATGCTGTCCGGAATCCAGAACATCCTTGTCATCTCCACACCCACTGATCTGCCAAGATTTCGTGATCTCCTCAAGGACGGCTCACAGTGGGGAATACGGCTTTCCTATGCTGTCCAGGAAAAACCCAAAGGCATCGCACAGGCCTTTCTTATCGGAGAAGAGTTTATCGGCAATGACCAGGTCATCCTGATCCTGGGTGACAATCTGTTTTATGGGGATTACGATTTTCTACGCGACGCGTTCATGACCAATACCGGAGCCACTGTTTTTGGATATTATGTAAATGATCCAGAAAGATACGGGGTGGTTGAATTCGACAAAAATAAAAAAGTCATCAGTATAGAGGAAAAGCCGAAGATCCCGAAATCCAATTATGCTGTGACAGGCGTATATGTTTATAACAACGAAGTTGTGGACTTCACAAAAAGCCTCAAACCATCGGACCGGGGAGAACTGGAGATCACTGATCTCAACCTGGAATATCTGAAAAGAGGAAAACTTCGGGCAAAGATTATGGGAAGAGGCATTGCATGGTTGGATACCGGAACACCGGAAAGCCTGCTTGACGCATCCTCTTTTATTTCGACTCTTGAAAAGCGTCAAGGATTAAAATTCGGATGCCCGGAGGAAGTGGCCCTTCGGATGGGATTTATAGATACAGATCATTTGAAAAAGTTTATTCAAACCCTTCCGGATTGTCTATACCGGGATTATCTCTCCATCATCCTGAAAGAAAATATATAGTCTTGTACCTGAATAAATATTGATCAAGGAATAAAATAATGAGTAAAAAAAGTAACATTATCGACCATTTAATTCCCAACCCTGATTTATACGGACTGGCTTTTACACTTGACAGCTTTAATAAAATGCCTTTCAGGCCTTTCGGAAATACAGGGCTAATGGTATCCAATATCGGCCTCGGCACATGGAAATACGGCTATCCTGAAACCGGAGACGGGTCCCGTGTGGATGAAAAAACCGCATTCAAGATCTTTGACAAGGCCATTGAGGAAGGGGTCACATTCTGGGATACGGCCAATCGCTATAACGCATCCAGCGGAAATTCCGAACGCGTTATCGGCAAATGGTTAGCCGCCAACCCGGATCAGCGCCGCAATGTCGAACTTGCCACCAAAATGTATGGCCAGATGGATGGCTTGACACCTAATTACTGCAGGCTTTCGAGAGTTAACATCCTGGAATCGACTTATGCCTCACTCGACCGTTTGCAGACAGACAGGATAGAGATCATGCAGTTTCACTGGTTTGATGAAGACACGCCAATCGAAGAAAGCCTGTTGGCTGCTGAGGATCTCATTTCCCAGGATCTGATCCGCTATATTGGTGTTTCAAACTTCAACTCAGAACAGCTCCAGCAGTACGCTAAATATTCCAAAAAATTCCGGCGGTCACAGATCCAATCGGTACAGAATCAATTTGACATCCTTTACGGAGAAGAACCTGAAAGAAAAGGAACATTGGAATACTGCGCCCGGAACGGCCTTTCCTATATACCCTTCAGCCCCTTGAGAGGCGGCCTGTTGTCCGAACGGTATCTGGACAGATCTGCTCTCAAGGCCGGTGACCGGCTTGTAGACGAGAACAGGCTGGATAAGGAACTGACAAAAGATATACTGAAAAAATTACACCTGCTTGTAGACCTGGCTCATGAATGGGGTCTTACCCTGACCCAGCTCACTCTCGCTTATATGCTGCAGCTTCCAGGAATGGGGCCAATCATCGCCGCATCATCCACAACAGCTCAACTGGAAGAAAACGCCAAAGCAGGAAAGATCAAACTGGAGCCTGAACATATCAATGCCATAGAAAAGATCATCTGAGATGACACGAATTATTAACTCTGTCGCCCCGGTCCGGATCTGTGATCTTGGTGGTTGGACCGACACATGGTTTGCTGAGCACGGCAAAGTCTTGAACATCAGTGTTAGTCCCTTTGTTCAGTGTCAGATGGTTCTCAAAGAGACAAAACAAGCAAAGGGAAAAGTAACCATCTATGCTGAAAACTACTCTCAGCACTATACAATTGATCCAGCGGAGATCGTATACGACAAACATCCGCTGCTGGAGGCGGCTGTTGATGCGATGAACATTCCCCTTGATCTGGACATTGAAGTGAGCATTTACTCCGAAGCACCTAGCGGGTGCTCTACCGGCACGTCTGCGGCGGTATCGGTGGCATTGATCGGCGCACTTGACATGCTGACCCCGGACCGCATGACTCAAGGCGAGATCGCTGCAAAGGCCCATGAAGTGGAAACCCACTATCTGAAACTCCAATCTGGAATACAGGATCAGATTGCATCCGCATATGGCGGTATTTGCTACATCGAGATGACCCGGTATCCAGACTCTCAAGTTTCTCATATACATATCCCCAACACTGTATGCTGGGAACTGGAATCTCGCCTGTCTCTCGTTTATCTGGGAGAGACTCACAAATCCTCGGATGTTCATGAAAAGGTTATCCGTGAGCTCGAAGGAGCAGGTCCTGACTGCAAAAAGATCAAAGCCCTGCGAATCCCCCCGGAAAAAGGGAAAAATGCCCTGTATGCCGGCGATTTTAAGGCCTTTGGCGCTGCGATGCGCGAAAACACAGAAGCCCAGGCTGATCTGAGTCCTCACCTGGTTTCAGAGGCCACAAAACAGGTTATCGAGATTGCCCGGCATCACGGAGCACTTGGCTGGAAAGTTAATGGAGCAGGTGGCAAAGGGGGTTCTATCACACTTCTGAGCAGCCCTTCCCCCAGTAATAAGAGAAAGATGCTTCGAAATATCGAATCCGCCAACAGCAAGTTCATACATATTCCTGTTTATCTGAGCCGTTACGGATTGAGAGTATGGGAAACACATTGACATACCAATGAATGCATGAAAAAGGAGAGAATATGAAACGGTCAGAGATCAACGCAGCAATTCGCGAGGCTAAGGCAGCCTTTGAGCGCCATGGCTGGACACTGCCACCTAATCCAAGGTGGGATGTGACCGACCTCGGGCAGGGCGACTTCATGAACAAGGGTCTTGTCCTGGTGAATCTGACTGAACAGCCAGAATACTGCGAGAAGCTGATGTACTCCAGACAAAACCAGGTAACTCCCCGGCACTATCACAAATCCAAAAAGGAGGATATTATATGCCGCTGGGGAAAGCTGGCGATCCAGGTTTTTTCAGACAGAGACACTGTGCGGCTTCAGGTCAACGGGGAAGAACGTGATATCCCCACTGCAAAATCCTTGATCCTGAAAGCAGGGGAACGGATTACCTTAGTGCAGGGAGTTCCGCACACGTTCTGGGCTAAATCAGAGTATGTAATCATCGGCGAGGTATCGACTGCCAATGACGATCTGCATGATAACTTCTTTGCGGACGAACAGATCAGTCGCTTCAGCAAGATCGAAGAAGACGAACCAGCTATCGTAAGACTGATCAGCGAATAAGTCCGGCAAAATAGATCAGGAGGAAATCATGAGAAAACTCAGCAGCATTGCCCCGGAATGGTGGGACTATACTACCCTGAATGAAGAGATACAGGCCGACGCGGCAAAACTCACTGTAAAGGATATCGAACAGCTCTCCAGGCCCGGTTTCAGTATCAAAATATTCGACTCAAGAGAATCCTTTTATATGGCAGAAGCCCTTGAATATATAAAGACCTGGAAAGAAGCAACAGAAAGCCGCCCTGCCGGCATATGCGGCCCCATCGGGCCGACCGAACAGCTCCCTCTGGTTGCCCAATTGGTCAATGACCTGGAGATCGATCTTAAAAATGCGCATTTCTGGGGAATGGACGAATGGGTTATCGGCGACAAGGAAGTCGGGCTGGATCACCCGCTCAGTTTTGCCAGGTCGGATATGGATCTCTGTTTTAACCGGATCGATAAAAAATGGGCCATGCCAAAGGAAAATATCCACTTCCCAACAGCAGGCGGTATTAAAGATTTTTCAAACAGTTTTTTTGAGATAAAATGTCTTCTTATGCAGGGGGGACAGGGAGAGGTCAAACACTGGGCCTTTAACGACCCGGTGAAAAGAGAAGGACAGTATAAAGACATCCCTCCCTCTCCTGAGGAGTACAGAAAACTCAAAACAAGGGTTGTCGATCTTCATCCGATGACCCTGATCCAGAATGCCAGAACATCAGGAGGAGGAGTGGTCAGCAACATCCCTGTTCGCGCTGTAACCGTAGGCCCTGTTGAAACCTGGAAGTCTGAAAAAGTCTCTATCTGGCATTTTGGAAGCCACGACAACCCATTTGGAATCCGCTTGACCGCATTTATGATCTCAAAGAAAATACCTGATTCATCCGTTCCAATGTCACTTCTGGCCGGTCATCCCAATGTCCGGTTCAATTACTACAGGGAAGGGATCGGAACCTGCGAAGTTGAAATGCACTGATAATTAATTCAAAGGATAAAACATGATTGTATTAGCACTTGGCTGCCATCCTGATGATATCGAATTCATGATGGGAGGCACATTGATCCTTCTAAAGAAAAAAGGGAACAGTCTTCATTATATGAATATCGCTAATGGCAGCTGCGGCACACAAACCCAAAGCAGGGATGATTTTATCAAGATCCGGAGAGAAGAAGGCAAAAGCGCAGCCTCTCTTATAGGGGCAATCTTTCACGAAAGTATAACAGATGATCTGGATGTTTTCTACACGCATAAATTGATCCGCAAAGTTGCAGCTACCATCCGTCAGGTACAGCCGGATATCCTTCTTGCCATGTCCATGGAAGACTACATGGAAGACCACATGAATGCGGCAAAAATCGCAGTAACAGCCGCATTTATCCGGGGAGTGCCTAACTACAACACCGATCCTCCAACCCCCCCCTATATCAAGGATATTGCCTTATATCATGCACTTCCTTATGGGCTCAAAGACATGATGAGAAAAAAGATCTATCCGGAGTCTTACGTGGATGTCGGCTCGGTTATGGATAAAAAAACAGAAATGCTGGCCAAACACAAGAGCCAGAAAAACTGGCTTCACAAAAGCCAGGGACTCGATTCCTATCTCATAACAATGGCAGATATGACAAAAGAGGTCGGGTTCATGTCAGGAAAATTTAAATTTTCAGAAGGATGGAGGAGGCATAACCATCTTGGATATTCCTCGACCGATATAGACCCTCTCAAGGACATCCTCGGGGATCTATACTTCAAGCCTTTACTGACTTGATCAGGCTTTCAGCTTTTTGTGTCAGGACATCCCAATTGTTTTCTGCAATGGCTTTTTTATCTAGAAGCGCAGTGCCTATCCCCACACAGCACGCCCCATTTTTAATAAATTCCCTCGCGTTATCCAAATTGACTCCTCCGGTAGGCATAAGTCTCACTTGAGGAAGCGGCCCCTTAATATCTTTAAAGTATTTGGGCCCCACAGAAGTGGCAGGGAATATTTTTACTATATCAGCCCCTATCTCCCATGCGGAGATGATCTCGGTTGGAGTGAATGCTCCCGGCGCCACAAGCTTGCCGTACCTGTTGCAGAGCTTGATCATTTCCGGATTGGTGGCCGGAGAGACGACAAAGTCGGCTCCGGAATGGATGACAAGAGCAGCAGTTTCCGGATCAAGAACACTGCCGGCTCCGAGCAAAATATCCTTTGATTTCTTTTTTGATATTGTGTGGATCACATTGACTGCATCTGGAGTCGTCATTGTTATTTCAATGGCTTTGACACCACCCTCCTGGACGGAACGGATGACTTTCGCCAATTTTTCTGTATCGGCCATCCTGATAACAGCGATGACTTTTGTAGATAAAATGACATCAAAAACTTCATCTTTATTCACGGCATTCTCCTCAAACTATCAAAACATTTAGCACAACCATTTTATAACAAGGGAGTTCATCTTTGCCAATATAAATGACCGCAGCGTAGGACTCGCATAATTAATCATAACGAGACGAACGAATTAATTACTTATCCAACTTAAGTGGTTTGAAGGGCTTGAACATTGAAAATCCGGATTCAGCAACCAATTTCTTAAAATTTTCAACATCTTCTTTAAATACCGTGTTGAACTTTACCATAAAAGCTTCCACCATGACTTTTGACTTTTCATACCTCTTCTTGGCCGCCTGGCTCACGGGCTCGTTCCCCCTGGCCAATCCGTAAACAGATCTCATAACATAGGAGCTCAAGCCGGCAGACCGGTCAGCAATCCCTTGTTTTTTGGGAGTAGGAGAAAGAATCTCGG
>DAOVDI010000075.1 GCA_030669585.1 Acidobacteriota bacterium | reverse complement strand
TATCAATTCCAGGCTTTATTTTTTCCCTGAGACCTGTTGGCATAAAGATTGCATCTAGTATAATAGAAAAAAGAACAAAGGAGGAAAACAATGAAAAAAATATTTATTTTTGTATGTGTGATGATCTTTAGCTATGCATCTTTTCCTCAGCAAAGCTTTATCGAACAATCTTTTGTTATCAACGTAGAAGTTCCTGTCAGAGTGTTTAAAGGCAATACCTTTATAGACGACTTGACCATAAAGGATTTTGAACTCTTTGATGATGGAATCAAGCAAAAAATAGAGGCTGTTTACCTCATAAAAAAGGAATCTGTGGAAAGAAGTGATGAAAAGAAAAAGTTTAGACCCCAAACCGCAAGAAACTTTTTTCTTTTCTTTGAGGTTAATGAATATTCTCGAAGGCTTCAGGAAGCGATGAAGTATTTTATGGAAGAGGTTTTTTTACCTAACGATAATCTCGTAATCATCACTCCCATGAAAACATACAGGTTAAAAGATGAATCTAAAAAACATAAAACAAAACAAGAAATATTCGAAGAAATGAAAGGATTATTGAGACCTGACGCGTTGGCAGGGACTGCCGAATTCAGGCATATAGTTAGAGATATCGAACAATTAAGCAAAGAAATGCGGTCACTTATCCAAATAGCAGAAGGAACCCAGGATCCTGGAGGTTATGATTTAAGGGATGCAAGTCTAAAACTCGTAGAATATGCGGGCCTTATGTCCAGGTTACAAATATTCCGCCAGGCAGATGAGCTGAGGTTTTTAGACTTCGCAAATTATTTGAAAACACAGGACAGACAAAATTATGTTTTTATTTTTTATGAGAGAAAACTTATTCCGCAAATTGACTCGAGATTATTGAATGATTTTATAAATAATTTTGAGGGAGATTCCTATGTTGTGCAGAGTTTATCAGGTGTTTTGGATTACAATAAGAGAGAAACATATTTAGACGTCAAGAAAGTAACTCAGGCTTTTTCAGACACATCAACTTCGGTTCATTTCCTGCATATTTCAACTCCTATAATATCAATTCCAGGACTCCGGTTTGAAGAATATGCGCAAGAGACCTTTAACATTATTATGGAGATCGCCAGAGCTACCGGAGGCTATGCAGAGAGCTCTGCCAATCCAGCCGTATTGTTTAAGAATGCATTGTATGCTTCTGAGAATTACTACCTCATTTATTATTCCCCAAAGAATTACGTGGGAGACGAAAAATTTAAAAGAATCAAGGTCCAGGTGAAAAACAAGGATTATAGAGTCATTCACCGCCTTGGGTATTTTTCTAATTGATCGAAATATTGTTCAGAAAGTAAAAGCAGCTCTTAAAAATCCGATCGATTCACTGCGATTCGAATGATGTTGATCAGTGTACTATTCGCCGGGCGTTTTGACCTTTATGTGCTTGGAGAACCAGTCGATCATACGGTTCATCATATCGATGCGGTGTTTTTCTTCCCGCAGTCCATGGCCTTCCCTTGGGTAGATGACAAGATCGGTTGTCACATTATAGCGCTTTAATCCCCGGTGGAATTGATAGCACTGGGCAACGGGATCGATAGCATCGTTCTCGCCGCAGAGGATCAAGGTTGGGGTTTTGACGTTTTTCACATAGGTCATGGGAGAGCGTTCTATAAACAGGTCCAGATTCTCGTAGGGAGTGCCCATAAACCATGTGTCATAAGCATTGATGGAATTTGTTTCAGCCCCGTACTCCACTGCCAGATCGGTCATAGGCGCGCCTGAAACAGACGCTTTGAAACGTTCCGTCTGGGTGACTGCCCAAGCGGCCATATAGCCTCCGTAAGACCACCCACCGATCCCAAGCCGGTCCGGGTCGGCGATGCCCTGTTCGACCATAAAATCCACGCCGGCCAACACATCCTTGTAGTCGCCTCCGCCCCAGTCTCTTCTGTTCGCTACCATAAACTTATGGCCGTAGCCGATGGAACCCCTGATATTAGGACACAGGACGGCAAAACCCCGGGCGGCCAGGAGCTGTCCCCAGGAATTGAAACGGTCGGACCAAACACCGGTCGGGCCTCCATGGACGAGTACGACCAGGGGGACTTTTGTTTCCTGCCGGAAACCTTTAGGTCTCAGAAATACGGCCTCGATCTCCTTTCCGTCAAAGCTTTTATATTTCAGTATTTCGGGCCGGATGAGTTCGATCTTGTCCCACTCCTTGTTGAAAGAAGTGATTTTTTCCGCGGCGCAGTAGTCTGTGGATATCCAGAGCTCGGGTGCGGTCGTTGATGTTTCTCCCACAAAGGCGATTGTGTTATCTGCTGTGGTGAAGGAGCCTGGCTGAACTTTGAAATTTTTGTGTTTTTTAACTTTTCCGTCCGTAGAAACAGAATAGAAAGTTCTGGCAACCCCGGTCAGACAGGAAACCAGAACCGCCCCATCCTTTTTCCAGGAGTAGGAAGCTATAGGCCGGTTGATGGCCGCTGCAGTCAAATTCCTGGCCTTCCCTCCTGAAAGGGGCAGAAGAAAGAGGTCGTGGGCAGAGGGGCCGTCAGTCCGGGAACCTATGTATGAGATCGCCTTTCCGCCCGGGGCAACTTTGATATTATTGAATGGGCCGTTAGGAGCGGCGATCTCATGCATTTTTCCGCCACCTGCTTCTATGGAATAGATCTTTTCAGTTAAAAGTTCAGGCTGGGGATGGTTAGTGGCTGAGATGATCAACTGTTTTCCATCAGGAGTCCAGGTAAAACTCGAGATACGCCATTTTTCCCCGGTAAGATCGCGGATCTCCCGTGAGTCCACATCGATGATCCTGAGTAGGGCATGTTTCTTATCCCGGTCCACAACAAGAGCATCGTCTTTGTCTTTTTGTTTTTTTTCTTCCTCCTCGGTCTTTGGCTGGGTGGAAAGAAAAGCGATCCGCTTTCCGTCAGGAGACCATTCGAAGGAGCGGATCCCGGTTTTACTCTCTGTCAGAGCAAGAGCTTCGCCGCCGTCTATCGGGATGAGATAGATCTGGGTTTTATCGCTGCGGCTTGATAGAAATGCGAGTGTTCTACTGTCCGGGGACCATCTGGGGTGGCGGTCTGATTTTGTGGAATTAGTGAATTGAATAAGCGCTTTATCTTTGATCTTATAAATATAGATGTTGCTTTTGCTGCTGGTCCCTTTGAGAGGATCCGACAGAACAAAAGCCACACAGCTTACGTCTGGAGAGAGCAGGGGAGAGGAAAGACGGTATCTGTTTAAGATCTGTTCCGGAGAAAGAGGTTTTTTCTGTGTGTCCACGGTGGAAAAGGCTGATGCGGGTTGTGCGGTGAGTGCCAGGATCAAGACTGATGCGGCAATTGAAAGAAATAGGCGGTGAATTCCGGGTGTTTTTTTGCGGGTGATAGATCTCATAAAAGCCTCCTTTCTGCACTCTTTGAATGTCCAATTATTTAGTAAAAAAGTCCATAAGCAATTTTTTGAATTCAACTCTATCTTTCTCACTTACTTTACCGATTTTTTTTACAATAATTGATTTATAAATAGTGGCGAATTTCATTCGGATCATAGAAGGTTTTGGTAAATTAGATTGTTCCCATTCTTGTATTTTATAATCTCCTGGGCGATATTCTGAATCTAATTTGCTTGTTATGAAGGCAATTACAACATCTAATTTTTCATTGTATTCGTCGGGCGAGATAATCAACGCAGGTCTTTTCTTGGTGGTCTTCAAATTGGAAAATGGAAAGGGGACTAAAATTATATCCCACTTTTTATAAATTGTTATATATTTCATCTTCTTCATTATCCCATTCTATAAATGAAGCTTCTGACAATTTCATTATTTCATTTAAATTTTGAGTTTCCGAAAGTTCTATTATTTTTTCTTTATTTCTCTTGATATACTCGTCAATTAATTCTGTCAATATCCCCCCCATTGTTTTACCTTCAAGAGAAGCTATAACTTTTAAAGCCCTTCTTTTACTATCATCGATTCTAACACTCATTATACTCATCTCAGATCTCCTACTTGTTTTATATACTACAAGTAATATACATATATTTTAATTATTTGTCAAGTACAAATCAAAATATTCAAAAACCGTATTTTTATTAAATGTTGTATTTAGCTTAAGACATTTCTATCATTTGTAATTTATTGTTTACCATGGTATTTATAACAATTAAATCACAGGTTTGGACAGCTGAAATGCATATTCAGTGTAAGTTGTATCGCCATCAGGAGCAAAGTGTTTGACAACGGGCTTGAGTTGAAGCAGTTTACAGAGGAACAGGGATTTTCGCTTTTTGGTGTGGCGGACATCACAGAAGTCAGGAAGAAGTTTCTCATAGAGGAAAAGACGGCAAAACAGTTTGACAGGGCCGTTTCCCTGGGGAAAAAACTTCTGGATTCTGTGCTGGACGATATCAAAGACCAGCCCACTCCTCTTTATTTCCACCATTATAGGCAGGTCAATTTTTTTCTGGACAGGGGGGCATTTATTGTTTCGTCATATATCCAGGAGCGCGGTTATAAAGCGCTTCCAATCGCCGCGTCCCAGATTCTCGATTGGGAGAAACAGACAGCTCATTTGTCCCATAAGGAAGTAGGGCGCTTGTCTGGATTAGGGTGGATAGGGAGGAACAACCTGCTTGTAAATCCCGGCCTGGGGTCGAGATTCCGGCTTGTAACCATTCTGACCGATATGCCGCTTGAGGCTGATGTGCCCATTAAAATGGAGTGCGGCGAGTGCAGGGACTGCATAGATGTTTGCCCGGCCGGGGCGATCAAGGAAAAACCTGAGAATTTCGACCACATCGCCTGCTTCGAGAAGTTGAAGGAATTCCGCCGCCGCCACATAGTCAACCAATACATTTGCGGTGTGTGTGTCAAAGCCTGCAGCGGAAAGACTGCTGTGATTATTCAAGAGGCAGGATAAACCTTTTATAGGAATTTTCGTAGGAAATAGTAAGTTCTTGAATATTTTAAAGGAGGAGTGTAATGAAAAAGCGAGTGTTATCTGTATTTGTCCTTTCTTTGTTCCTGCTTTTTCTGGCGGGTTCTTCTGGATTTGCAGGTGAGCAGACGGAAAAGACGCCGCCAAAAAAAACCGTCAACCTGGAAAATCCTATATCAGAAATGACCCGGGCAATGATCGGCCAACTGGCGAAAAACCTTCATGTGAAAAATATTGTCGGAGATCCTGTGAAAGTCGGCAGTATGACCATCATCCCTATTATTATGATCGATATCGGCTATGGGGGAGGAGAAGGCGGGCCTGAACAGATGAAGAGCGGCGGATTCTACATGGGCGGAGAGGCCAAGGCGCTGGGATTTGTAATCATCACCAAAAAAGAAGTTAAGTTTGTAAGCGCTGGCAAGGCGCCTAGGAAGTAAGGAGGAGAACATGAAGATTAAACACTTAGGCATATTTATTATCGCAGTGTTTGTGGTGTTTTCCGGCATGCTAGGGGCGCAGGCGAAATCTCCGGTCAAGGATTCGTTGAAACAATTTGAAAAAATGGCATCTAACCTGGATGTTAATTCCGTGATAGGAAAACCTGTACGTTCAGGCAGCTCTGTGGTTATTCCTTTTGCCCGGATCAAATTCGGCCTTGGCGCCGGAGGAAATGTGGCCGGTTTTGGAGGAGGATCAGGCGGGAAAATCATACCTGCAGGTTTGCTGATCATAGAAAACGGAGAGGCCAGAGTGGAGCTCTTCCCTATTGAGGATAAAAAACCCTCCCTGCTGGAACAGGCTCTGCCTATGATCATAAAGTATCTGCCCGAACTTATGGGAGATAAATTTCCTGGAGGACCAAAGCCGTCTGAAGCTTCAAAGCAGGAAAAAGCCGGCAGCGCCCTTAAGGATGTATCGCTCGACAAGGTAAAAGGGCTTTTTGATGACAAAAAATTTTCCACAGCTCTCGAAGGCATCGAGATTCTCCTGGCGAAGGAACCAAAAAATGCTGAATATCACGCATGGAAAGGCAATATTATGGGCAGCCTGGCCGGGAGCGGAAATCCCATGGACATGATGAAGTACGGCATGGGCGCAATGCAGGAATTCGAAAAGGCAGTTAAGCTGGACCCGGAAAATGTAACCGCCCATTTCGGCAGGGGAGTGTCCAGGTTAAAGGCCCCTAAAGGATTCGGCCGCAATTATGATGGGGCAATCGAAGACTTTGAATTTGTGTGCAAAAAGGATCCCAGCGCGGAATCCTATTTTTATCTGGGCGAAACCTATAAGGGAAAGGGCCTTTTGAAGAAGGCCGCTGAAGCCTATAAAAAATCCCTGTCTATTAAACCAGACCATAAGGGAGCTGCAAAAGCCCTGTCCGAAATTAAATAATACTGTTCTTCGGCGGTCAGGAGCCGTAAAATGCGGCTCTCAATTCTTTGACCAGTTTTCACGAGAGGTGTGCGTCAGCGTAAAATCATAGATTTGGTGAGAGTCGGGAGATCTAGTAGTGGCACAATATCTTGTGCCCTTAATATGAATTACGCCACTTTATTCTGACTTACTCCAATCTTCCAAACGCCTTTTTCAAGAAAAGCTTCTATGGTTTGGCGATTTGCTTTATTTATCAAATTAGAGTGTGATACTTTATTCTTTTTTGCATATTCAGCAAGCGTCATGATGTGTGTGCCTTCCAGATACGCAAGTCTCTTGTGATAACTGTTCGTAAACGCTTTGCCAACTATTTCTTCCATGATTTTGGCAGTGCCTCTTTCGTCAAATTCCTTAAACGCTTCGTAATACGTCTTTCTATCAATGAATTTAATATTCACAGGCACAAAACCTTCTCGTATAAGCAGATAATTATTTATTACTCTTCCGATACGGCCATTACCATCAACAAACGGGTGGGTGTGTTCAAAAGTAAGGTGCAGCAGCGCAATACGTTTTATAATATTTTCGTGACTGTTTGCGTTATAACCTGCAAGCATTTTATCCAATCTTTCTACTACTTCTTTTGGGTCCGGCGCTATATGGTTCGCAACCCTGACCCACTCACCGTCCTTACGAAATCTGCCGGCTATATCATCCCGGATATTCGCTATAAGCATTTTGTGAAGTGACAGAATAACCTCAAGAGTAAGCTCTTGTTCTTTGGCTTTTGTATTGATATAAGAAACTACACGCGCGAGGTTTTTTGCTTCAAAAATTTCTCTTTCGGTGATGTATCTGTCTAAATTTATTTGCAAAAGGATTTTCTCTGTTTCTTCAAGAGTGAGAGTGCTGTTCTCAATGGCGTTGGAGTTATACACTTGCTCGGCAACCTCCGCCTCACTCAATAATTTCAGAAGCGATTGTTTACCGACAGACGCAGTACAATACCGCTCTCTCAAGCGATTGATTGAATTGAAAACATGTAATATTTTTGCCATAGTAACAGTATAAGCTCTTTCACTCTTTTGTCAACATAATCGTGAAAAATTGCCAAAAAACAGCGAATTTCACGGTTTTGAGCTACAATTCCACCGCAACCGCCTGCTTTAGCTGGCAGTTATCTGTGGATTATATTTACGATTTAACTTATCCATACTCCATGGATGTTATAAAATATTCTTACCTTTAATCCTTCAGTATTGACATTACAGAATTCAGCAACAGGTTCATCACCCATAATACAAATAAAAAAACAAGTCCAGTCAATAAAACATCCGCAAGAAAGAAAGAATCTTATAAAATTGGGCTTAGTGATGCTCAAAAAGAATAGAGATCACCCTTGTCCCTAATCAAGGACTTTAGAGTTTCATATATATTCTGATCTTTCCTCTTCCAAAACTTCAAAGAAATTCGCTTCTTTCCCCATCGCAAAGCTTTTGTTTCTTCCTGACGGAAGCACACAAGCCTTCTCTGCTCCATCTCGAGTTCCCTCCCTGTCTAGAAAAGTATGATCAGCGCAACAGTTGGAATTTCAACAGAAGAGACACCGAGAAGCTCTGATCAGCTATCAACAAGCGATTAAACTAATTACCGATTATCAAGTTAAGAGAGCTGCAAAAGCCCTATCCGAAATTAAATAATACTGTTCTTCGGCGGTCAGGAGCCGTAAAATGCGGCTCTCAATTCTTTGACCAGTTTTTCCGCCTTTTCAATGGCTTTAAGCGCGAGAGAACTGGAGTATAGTGTAAGGAATCTGCGTCCCAGAGCCTTGTCTTTTTTCAGCAGCTTGAGCGCTGTTTCTTCCACAGCCGCCTGCATCGCGTATTCTTTAGCCTCATAGTCTTTCCATATTGCCCGGACTTTTTTGATGTTTTTTTTGTAATCCAGATCCACAAGGTTTTCCAGCGCGTTGAAGACCCAAAATGCTTTTTTGGGGTCATAGTCAAATGTGCCTTCGGGCGGGTTGAAATGGAAGTCCACGGTCAGATTCTTTTTAAGGCTGTACTGCTTGTAGTATGATGCCGGGGTTTCCGTGATACCAAGATACCAGGGTGTCAGGACACTGGAACAGGATGCTGCGGTCGTCCTCCAGTATATGCAGCCAACTTCGGGAGGGAGCCAGCTTCGTAGCTGGAAAACAGCCGCTTCCTGGTTCTGGGCGCTGCAGATAACTCCGTCGCTCGAGCGCAGCAGATCATGCGGGGAGCCCTTCTCGTATCCATGTGTCTTATCGAACCGAGTTCCCTCGAGATGGTCGCTGAGGATATCTCTCATGTCCTGGACGGTCAGCTTGCGGTTTGCCTTGACTGAAAAGGGGAGATTTCCCTTGACGGGCAGCGGGATATCTTTTCCGGTCACCAGGCACTGGCCGCGCCACTGCCGGGCGTCGCAGCCGTATTTGGTCTCGAACCAGCCTTTGCCGTGTTTATCGTATGCGTCCTTATAGTTGAAGGGCTTGCCGCTTTTGGGGTTGTACCAGCCGCGTTTTACGGCATATTCGATGAGATCGGGCGAGGCTAGAAAGTTTGCGGTGTCTTTGAGGTACACTTCTTCGATGAGGTTGACATTCGAAAGAATGACCACTTCATCATCCGGGACACGCTGTGCCACCCAGTGCTGACCGCCTGTTATGGACAGGATCCAGGCTTCATTAGGGTCGGCGATAACAAGCGTGACTCCCATAAAGTTCATGCCAAATTGCTTGATCAATTCAGAAGCGATAATGACGCCTTCCCTGGAAGTTTTTGCCCTGCGGGCGACCTGTCGCCTGAGCAGATATCCGATGCCGCCGTCCTTGATATCGCCCCGCTTGATCAATTCTTCGCGTGAGCTTTCTTTGGTGTGAGTCCCGTCGCTTGCGCAGGCAACTCCCCATTCATTGATGTAGATGTCACTGCCTCTGGATGAAAAATTTTCCGCCCATATGAACGAATAGCTTTCCTTGATATCCGGATATGTGCCGCCATAGCGGAGCTTGAGTATGGCTCCGGATTTATTTTTTATCCGGGGAACGACGCGGAAATTCAGAAATCTTTTGCCTGAATTAAGTTCGCTGTGCGCGAACAGCACCGACCCGTCCGCGGTTGCCTTTTTTCCCGCTATGACCGCATAGCAAGAAAAGATGGGAGACGATGCCATAAGAAATACTATCAAGGAAACCATAAAGATTTTTGCCGCTTTTTTCATTTTGCCCTCTCTTTGTAATTTAGCTTGCTTTATTCATAAAAACTGTCGATAGCCTAACATAACTTCTTATATATCATCCAGTAGTTGATGCAAAGAGTCTCCGTTTGTATCGTCATTCCCGTTTGTATCGTCATTCCCGTGGAAACGGGAATCCAGTATAAATTGTATTCTGGATCCCCGCATACGCGAGGATGACGTAAATTAAAGCACTTTGGGCTAAGCCGCTTTGGGCCTCTTTTGACTTCTACGACTTCGATAGACTCCTATGGACTTCTATAGACTGTTTTTCCTTGGCCTCTCCTCGGCCCGTGAATGATCCAGGTTAATAGTAAGTAATTGCAGAATTAAAAGAACAATTTGACTCTCCGTCCTGTAATGTGTATGATTGTTGTGATTAATACACATTCGGGGTAAAAATGAGGACAAACATCGTGATCGATGATGATTTAATGGCCGAGGCTATGAAGGTTAGCAAACTCAAAACAAAAAAAGCAACCGTTGAAGCCGGTTTGCGCCTTCTTGTGCGAATGAAAAAACAGGAATCCATAAGGGATTTGCGCGGAAGATTAAAATGGAATGGGGATCTGGAGCGATCGAGATTGGATTGATGGTAGTTGTGGATTCTTCTGTATGGATAAGCTTTTTTAACGGTAATGATACCTGGCAAACTCGACTGCTTGATGAGCTGTTGGCTGAAATTCCAATAATAATGGGAGATATTATTCTAACTGAAGTGCTTCAGGGATTTCAGTCAGATAGAGATTTTAAATCCGCCGAGAATTATTTGAGCGTACTCCCTTTCCGTTTGATGGGAGGCTTTGATCTGGCCATTCAGAGTGCAAAAAATTATAGACTGCTAAGAAAAAAAGGGGTTACAGTGCGCAAGACTATCGATGTCATTATCGGGACATTCTGCATAATGGAAAACCTGATCCTTCTTCATGATGACCATGACTTTGATTCCATGGCAGACCTTCTTTCTCTCCAGGTGTTGATCTGCACTGAAGTTCCTTGAATTTATTCTTCAGCCTCTGTAAGATTCCGATAAAAGTATAAAACAATTTTCTCATATCAGAAGCAATGGAAAAAGGGAAGAAAGGGAGTGAAAAACACCGAAGCGATGAACTGCGGCGTGGGTTGCCGATGGTTGAAACCAGGGACCCGGATGCTCTTAAACAGGAGGAAAAACTTTTAGCTGAGATAAATACCCGTCCCCATTTCTGGCAGCGCTGGCGGGGATATTGGGGGCTCTCCGGTCCCGGCTGGATGCAAAGTGCATTAACCCTGGGCGCGGGCTCTGCTGGATCGGCCATATTTGCCGGCTCGGTATTTGGATACAAATTGCTTTGGGTGCAGCCCGTGGCCATGTTGCTGGGAGTTGTGATGTTTGCCGCAATCGGACACCAGGTTCTCATTACCAAGGCCCGTCCTTATGATGTCTTCCGGAAAAAACTCCATCCTTCTTTGGCTCTGATATGGGGTTTGAATGTGTTTTTTGCTTCGGTTGTCTGGCAGTTCCCACAGTACTCACTTGGAACGGCCGTTCTTAATGATATTTTTTCGCTAACAGGAGTTTCTGTGACTAGAGTTGTACCCGCAGGGGCTGTGGCCAAGATTCTGTCAATTCTGCATTAATACACTTCGGATCAGCTTATCACCACTGCTTCGTTTCATCAGCTCGATAACCTTGTCTTCGTCCACATCGATGCCCAACCCCGGGCCTTCGGGAACATATGCGTTGCCCTTTTCGATACGCAGCGGTTTTTTTAGAATGTCGGCAGTAAGAAACTGAGGTCCGTTCAGCGCCGCCGGCCGAACCATGCGGTCCGGTGAAGAACTTAAAGTATCCTGTCATAGGATAACGCATAGGAAACAGGTCGATGTGATCGATCTTTACTTTAGGAGAACCCATGGCGAACACCCAATGCGGCATTCCAAGCGCCGCAGCTGCAGCGGATGTGTTTAAAAGAAACTGTCGTCGATTCATTCTTTCTCAATAAGTTTTAAAATTGTCAGTTCATCCG
>DAOVDI010000021.1 GCA_030669585.1 Acidobacteriota bacterium | reverse complement strand
AAGGAAAGGATGTATCCAAATACATTTACAGATCGCTTTATTCATAGACTATCAGATTAGAAACAGACCACCAGTAATTTCTTGAATTATGTGTTTGAATAATCTTTAAATATTTCGTTTCTTCTGTGTTCATGTAGATGTTCTGAATAGGGTTTTTTTCAAAACGTATAAGGCTTTGTATCAATTCTGCCGGATAGAAAAAGCGTTCTTCCCTTTTCCATTCTATTCCATCATTAGAGGATTCAATAATAAAATTTATGCCAAAATCAGTAGGAGAGTTACCAAGGTTAAGACTTATTTTGGATATTTTCCTCGGTTTTAAAAATTCGAGTTGAAGAAAGTCTCCTCTGGCTCTGGGGCGTTTGGTACACCAACGGGTATTCATTTTATAATCTTTTAAGAATTGAAGTGTATTGGGGTTAACATTTGCAGTTATTTTCCACTCTTTGTTTGGAATTTCTTTATACCACAGATGAGCTTTTCTGTTTTCTTCTTTTTTCTCAAGATTAATCTCGATGATGAGGTCATCACCAAATATGGATGATAGAAAATTTGGTTTTTGGAATGTATATTCAAACTTTTCTACGATTTTCAGATCATCATTGAATATATCTTTGATCCTTCGCATGATGCTCTCGCGGGTTTTCTCTTTCCACATATTCATGTGGAGAACAACGTATTTCACTTCCAGATATTTCAAAATATCCAGGCTCATATTTGAAGGGAATGTTTTAAATATTCCCTCAAAATAATGTATTGCCGGTGGTATAAATCCGCTGTATCCGTTAACGATCTTTTTTTTATGAAAGAGAGAAAAATACATATAAATCGAATTTTTTCCAGGAGCAGAAAAAAATGGGAGCTCAAGTACTGCATTATCCTGCACCTTATCTCGTAACCAACTATAAGTAGGAGGAATATCCTTTCCTACAGGAAGGGTTTTCATTTTGTGAGGAACAACCAGATATTCCAAGTTTATGAACAATACAAGCACGATTGCTAAAAAAATTTTAACCCTGGGCTTGTTTATTTTATGGAACAAGTATTTAAGGCTGTATCCTGCAAGGACCGACACGGCAAAAATTACAAACACAGCATATCTTGGCGGCACTCTTATTCCTTTAAATCCTGGAACATAATTGTAAAACCAGGTATATGGCAAAGGGAGCTCGATAGAATACCGGCCAAAAAATGAGAATGTCTTTCCGAATGACAGAAGAAGAGCCCAAAAAGCAAGTGTTATGTATAAAAGAAAATTCCAGTTTTCTTCTTGGGTCTGACCATTCAATTTACGATTAATTGCAATAAAATGATAAAGAAGATAAATAATCAGTACTGCCAGGCCAAAAAAAGAGGCTGTGAGAAGTTGAGTTATGGACATGTGTAACGAGAATATACTCATTGTGAAATTGCCTTTTGTGGCAAGAAGCAGGCCGGACAGAAAAAATAGACATATCAAAACAATACTTATTTTTTGCACGTATGATGGAAGCGATTTTAAAAATTTGCTTTTATTAAGCACAAGAAAAAACACCAATGCCAGCGCAATGATTCCGGGTAATAAATATTGTTCATTCGCTCCAAGATGCGCCATCCGTTTCAGAAAAACGCTTCGGGGAAATGGCGCCAGATAATTACCAAGGTCGGCCCCAGTTGCCATAGTTCTTCTAAATCCTGTGTTTTTGAAAAGAGAGAGGTATGGAAGAGAGAATATCAAGAGAATTCCCCCTGACAATCCCAAGGGCCACCCTATATTTAACAAGAATGACAGCTTTATTTTTCGCCAGTTTATAAGTAATAAAAGAGGAAAAATTACAACCATAATGGATATGAAAAAGAGTCCATAATAAATACATGCAAGCGCTTGCAAGGTGAAAAAAAACGAGAAGAGTAATGAATTCTTCAGTCCGGCACTGTGAAAGTATTTATGGAGATAAAGAAATGCGAGCGGGATCAATCCAGAGCTTAACAGCTGGATTTGAGGCGTATGGCTCATATGGTATGCATTAAAAGCAAATATCATTCCAGTGATCACAGCAGCAAAATCGTTTTTAGTGAGATAGCGAATGAGCAGAAACATAGAAAAAGCGGCAAAAATATAAGAAAAAAGAAAAATGATATTATGGATAAGCAAGGGATTCTTGATAAAAAAAGTAAAGGGAAGTGATATCACGGCCTGGGGAATAAGTAGTTCTGAGAAAGCCAGGGTATTTTTGTGTGGATAGAGGATGTTTCCATCAATGAGATTACCAGGGTCATGGATGATCTGGTTTTGCATCCAGCCAATGATCCAGGTATTAAGCAAAGGGTCGCCCGGGTCATGCACCGAGTCCTTCAGGTTGAAGGACAAAGGATAAAGCTGAAATAAAACAAATATTGTGAAAAGAATTATTACACAGATCTTGACTCTTGAATCTTTTGTCATGGTGATTGTAAAATCCATTTTATTGTATAAAAAATATATTTGTCAATTCTATGGCATTTTTTGACTTTTCCGATTAATATTGATCTGATCTTATTCAAGAGGGGATAAAATGAAAATATCACGAAGAAAGTTTTTAAAAATAGCAGGTCTTGGCGGAGCGGCTGCTGCAATGAACTCGCCTGCTTTATTCCCCCAAAATAATAATAACAAACTAAACAGCGCAATCGACCCTGATTACCCTTTTCCCTATGACTCCAAGTACTTTGATTCTTCAGAAAGAGTTGTCTTTTTAGATACGAATGAAATGAGTATTAACGTGCTCCCGAGAGAAGGGATGTCTTTGGATATCCGGATCATTCAATCTCATGAAGACCGGATATGGGCACAATCAAAATCTCTTCATTTTGTCTGTGTTAATGAAAGCCTTGAGATACCGATAAATAGTATAAACTGGAGGCCTGAGTTCAAATACAGGATAGAGTATAAAGAGATCGGAGAAAAAACCTGGAAATCCACACCTCAACGCATTGTAAAAACTCCCTTAAATTATTTAAATGAAGGAAAAATGGAAGTGATTTTGATCGGTGATGATCATACTCCTGACGATGCCGATTTGGGAAATACCGTCCTTCTTGATGAGGATTTAAGAAAACTCAGGCTTAACGGAGACTATATTAATCTATTTTTAAATAAACTGAGGGAAAATTCTGATTATTTTCCTGAGGACGGAAGTGAATATGCAAAATTGATGAATGGATTCACCATGGCCAGCACGATCAGGCGGATCCTTCTTCATGAAAATCCTGATTTTATCATTAATTTGGGCGATCATAGAGGAGGTTTCGGGCACAAATGGCGTGGCTTAGGATTAAAAGGGCAGTTTGATGTTACTGATCAGGAAAGGGACCAGTATATGAAAATATTTAAGATCGGTACCCGAAAGATTTATTCAGCTCTCAGCCCTAAGATCCCCATTTATTGGGCTCTTGGAAATCATGATGGAGAAATGGGGTATAACAGAACCAGAAATTCTGCTATGTATTACAGAAAAAAATATTTTAAACTACCTGGTCTTTCTGCCGGAGGATCCCAAGATGAGAATTTTTATCCTTTGTCATGGGGAAAGAAATCAAAGATAAAAGATATTTATGGGAATGAACATTTCCAAGGTATTCTTTTTGTGATACTTGACAGCCAGGGATATACATCTCAATTCCCAAGACTTCCCGAGGACTGGACGCTTGGATTGGATCAAAAAAAATGGCTCGAAAATATTCTCAAAACCGAAGCTGAAAAAAAATTTGTTTTTTTTCATCATGTTCTTGGAGGGTGGCCTGCGGGCCCTAGTGAGAACCGGCTTGATATCGCTTATGGAAGAGGTCCCTTATTTGAATATAAGGATTATTCCAGTTTAGTTAGCCAACCTGACCGTATAGAGCAGTTGGATATAACCCGGATTTTAAAGGAAAATAGAGTAGATCTTGTTTTTTATGGGCATGATCATATTTTTTTCACGCATGAAATCGGAAAAGAAGTTAACGGCAGGAAGCTGCATGCCGTTTGTGTCGGATCTCCCAAACATAAGGGAGAGATACCCTGGTATAACGGGGCATTCTGGAGACAATTTTACGGCGACTATGGAGATTACCCGGGAAAGACCAATAACGCTGATTTTTGGGGCCCCTCAGGATATACAAAACTCATCATCGATAAAGAGGGTATACGAGTTGATTACATCAGGTCAGCCTACAATCATCCTTTTACCAATATCCCATGGAGCACAACAATCGGAGATATTCAGCAAAGTGTGGTTTTTTGAAAACTAAAATGTCCTTTACGGCAGTTGTCGTCTCATTTTTTAGGCATTTTAT
Organism: Acidobacteriota bacterium; assembly: GCA_030669585.1. Lineage (GTDB taxonomy): Bacteria > Acidobacteriota > Aminicenantia > Aminicenantales > Aminicenantaceae > DAOVDI01. The sequence continues at coordinate 24,257 of DAOVDI010000021.1, read as the reverse complement.
CAAAGAACTTGAATCTTATCATATGGCCTAATGCAGCAACTCCATCTTTCCATCCGATCTTTTTTCCCTCACTATAATCACGTCCGTAATAAGAGATCGGGACTTCGTAAATGCGACATTTTAATTTTGCGAATTTAATGGTGATCTCCGGCTCAAAACCAAATCTGTTTGATTTAAGAGAAATTTTATCCAACAAGTCCCTCTTAAATACTTTATAACAGGTCTCCATGTCTGACAGATTCAGATTAGAGAGTATGTTGGACAGGGTGGTTAAAATTTTATTTCCCACGTAATGCCAAAAAAACAAGACGCGATGAGACCTAGCCAAGAATCGTGAACCGTATACAACATCGGCATGGCCTTCAAAGATAGGTTGTAAAAGCCTGGAATATTCTCTGGGATCGTACTCAAGATCCGCATCCTGTATTAGGATGATATCGCCAGTCGCCTTGGAAAAACCGGTGCGCAAAGCCGCCCCTTTTCCTCTATTCTTTTCATGGAATAATACTTTTATTTGATCATTCTTAAGACCGTCAAGAATTTTCCTGGTTCCATCCTTGGAGCAATCATCAACTATGATAATCTCTTTTTCCAGTCCGATATCAACTTCAAGAACATGTCGCAGAATCTTTTCTATTGTATCCTGTTCATTATAAACAGGCATGATGATGGAAATTTTTTTGAAATCATGTATTGATTTTTCAATCATAGTTTTGTCTTAAAGAATGCGATCGTTTTATTAAGTCCTTCTTCCAAACCGACTTGTGGCTGCCAGCCAAGTCTTTTTTGAGCAAGGGAAATATCAGGGCATCTGCGAACTGGATCATCTTTTGGGATCGGTTTATAAATAATTTTAGAAGTACTTTTTGTAAGTTTTAATATTTTCTGGGCCAATTCAAGGATCGTATATTCTTCCGGATTGCCGAGGTTTACCGGGCCGATAAAGTCCTCTTTTTCCATCATTTTCATCAGCCCATTGATAAGATCTGTTACATAGCAGAAGGAACGGGTTTGATTTCCATCTCCATACACAGTCAGATCCTTTCCAGAAAGAGCCTGAATAATAAAATTACTTACCACTCTTCCGTCATCAACAGCCATATACGGCCCGTATGTGTTGAAGATCCGTACAATTTTAACATCAACCTTATTCATCCGATGATAATCCATCGTTAAGGTTTCCGCGATTCTTTTTCCTTCATCATAGCAGCTTCTTATTCCAATGGGGTTGACGTTTCCATAATACTCTTCCACTTGGGGATGTACTATAGGATTTCCATAAATCTCCGAAGTAGAAGTCAGTAAGATCCTCGCTTTTGTTCTTTTGGCCAGACCCAGCATATTTATTGTTCCGATCACATTCGTCTTGACCGTCTTTATTGCATTATTCTGATACTGGACAGGCGAAGCAGGACAAGCAAGATGATAGATTTTATTTGCTTCTAGGAACAGCGGATTGATAATATCATGACGGATCAATTCAAAATTTGGATAAGAAATAAATTCTCTTACATTGTTTTTACTGCCAGAGATAAAGTTGTCAATACACAGGACTTCCATGTCTTTTTTAAGAAGAATCTCGCAAAGATGGCGCCCTAAAAACCCAGCCCCCCCGGATACAATTACAGTGCTCATATTTTATCTCTCATATATTCTTTGTTATCCTGCTTTATTCATAAAAATTTGCGATACATTAAAAAAAGGGTTCGAGGAATCAAGGCCTGCCTGTGCGTGACCGCACGCAGACAGGGGTCAAGGATTCAAGTGCTTTGAATTAAACTCTTATCTTTTTTCTTTTCACTCGAACCCTAGAATCCTCGAATCTTTGAATCCTATTTTTATTATTGCAACTTTTTACCCTCCGGGCAAGCCGATCTGCTTTGTTGCGGCGCATTCGCAGTATATGAATACGGCTTCATGCGCCACGCCTCGCATATCGACTCGTGAATAAAGCAGTCTCTGCTTTATTCATAAAAACTGCCCATAGACTAACATAACTTCTTATATATAATCCAGTAAGGGTTCAAGGATGTCCCGTTTATCTCGTTTGTCTCGTTTGTCTCGTTTGTCTCGTTTTTCTCGTCATTCCCGCGGAAGCGGGAATCCAGTCTGTTTTCTTTATTTTCGTATCTTATCCTGGTGTCCCGCTTCCGCGGGAACGACGTCTTACTTTGGCCTTTGGCCCTTGTCCCTTGGCTTCTTTTCCTGTTCTGGCTCGCTGGCGAAAATATGTATAAAATATTTGTTGGATTTTTATTTTTTTTGTTATATTGTGCCTATACCATTTAAAACAAAAAATAATGGAGGAGATAATATGAAAAAATTTTGTTCATTTATGGTTATTTTATTATTTACTTTTTTACTCGTTGTTTCGTGCGGGCCGAAAACCAAGGCGCCCAAGGCCGGATCCGCCTCGCCGGATGATCTGATCGGCATGCTGCCGGTAGATTCTCAAGGTGTGTTTTACATCGACCTTCACAAAGCCATGACCATAGAGACGGCTAGCAAGGCTATTGAAGATGCATCAAAAAAAGAAGATTTCCAGAAATTTTTAGCTGCCACTGGGATCGATCTTAAAGAAGATGTCTATGCGGTTGCTATAGCTGTTGCTGGAAAAATGGGAGAAAAAGACACCAAAGGAGTAGGTGTCATCAACCTCAAGTACAACAAAGAACAGATCCTCACTATTGTTAAAGCCAAAGGCCAAGAAGAGGGCAAGGCGCTCGTCGAGCAGGATTATAACGGTTTCATGATGTACAAATGGGAAGAAAAGGAAGATGATCCTTTCTTTGTTTTTTATGACAATTCCAACATCATTATTGGAAATGATGCGCAGGTAAAAGCCTGTATTGACGTGGCCCAGAAGAAAAAAGACAATGCTTTCAAGAATGCTGAACTGGTTTCCCTTTTGAAAAAAACAAACAAGGATGCCATTTTCTGGGGAGCTATCCTCTTTCCACCTGAAATGATGGACAAAGCCGCCTCGGAAAATCCCATGATGAGCAATATCAAAGATGTCAGGGCCCTGGCATTATTCTTTGATTACAAAAACGCCGATCTTCTGGCTGAGATCAAGGTCATCAGCACCGATGCTACAAAGAACAAACAGATGGCTGACTTTTTAACCGGGATCAAGGGATTGGGCGGAATGGTCGCAACGGAAAAACCTGAAATCGGCGAACTGATCAATAAAATTGAGATCGCTGCAGGAGACGATTTAGTTAAGATCTCTGCTGTTATCCCTGAGGAACTCATCAATACTATTATTGAAAAGGAAAAAGCAAAAGAAGCAAAGGAAGAAAACAAGCAGTAAACTTTAACTTTAAGAATAGTTCAATTCCTATTCAGTCCAGAATATATTCTTTTTTAGAGAAGAATAGACATGCCAGGGACAGAAAGACTGCAGTTATCAGAAGCAGCATAAAAATAGAGACTCCCGTGGGACTGGGCTCGAGGCGGAATAAAAGAAATGAGAATCCTCCTGTCGAAGGACCAGGAAGAAGTGACTTCAGGTAGTGAACAATAGTAAATTTCTGGGTTGTGCCGGGGAAATACTGGATCACATTTTCCCATCCAAAACTGAACAGCAGACCAAAAAGAACGGACTTTTTTAAGAACGTCCCGAGAAAAGCGAAAAATGCCGTGTAGCATATCATTCCGAGGGTTAACACACCAAGGTCCCGGAAAAAAATAGGATAAAGGGAAAAATCAAGCAGCCGGTTCATGTTCAATAAAACAAACGAGAGAGTCACACCAAGAACCACCATGAAAACGATCAACAAAGTATAGGCTGCATACTTCCCAAGCATAATCGCGGATTTAGGCACGGGGCGTGTTGTCAGATAAGTTAAAGTTTTTCCTTCCAACTCCTCCGAGCAGATCGATGTCCCGAAAAAAAGCGCCAGGACCAGAATGAGAAATTGGAGATAAAAAGCCATTATGATATTGGAGAATATATAGATTCCTTCCCTCCCGCCTCCACTGGAAAAGACGTGGTTTAATTTTACAATTGCAGCAATTATAACAGGAAGAAGACTGATCGCAAAAAACACCTTTGTCCGTCTCGATTTTTTCCCCATCCTGAGGAATAAAGAAAAAGTATTGATCACAGATGCCCAAAAACCGGGAGCATGTATTTTTTCTATCTGGGCCATATCAACTTCCTATCAAATAATCAAACACTGCCTGAAGATTGTCGTCCGGAGATGTAATGGAAAAAACATCGATTTTTTCCTCTACAAACAGACTGGGAAGAAGACCGAAGAATTTGTCTCTGTTGTTTGTTTCCACAAGGAGGGAATCCTGAGAAGTCCCGAAATTGACATTCAGAACAAAATCCTTATGTATGAATTTTGCAGCCAGTTTCCGCGGATCACTGCAATTGATGGAGATCATATGAGGATGAGATTCGATCAGATCCCGAATATAGTGAATATCTCCCTGAGCAAAGATCTTCCCCTGATGAATAAGAATGATCTTTTTGGTTATGGCTTCGATCTCAGGGAGAACATGGCTGGATATAATGATTGTTTTGCCTTCAGTTTTGTATTCTTTGATCAATCGTATGATTTTCCGTCGTCCGAGAGGATCCAGGCCGTTTAAAGGTTCATCCAGGATAATGATCTCAGGTTTATGGGCAATCGCCTGGGCAATCTTCAATCTTTGACGCATGCCCCGGCTGTAAGACCGAATGACCCGGTCTTTATCATTGATTAATTCCACGATCTCCAGCGAGTCCTTTGCCCTGGACCGGACCTCATCATTGGACATCCCATTCAGCTTTAAAAGACCGGTCACAAACTCCCATCCTGTCATCTCGTCAAAAAAGGCATCCTGTTCAGGACAGAAGCCGATCTTTGACATAAGACAATAGTTGTTTCTGATTTTTTGCCCCAAAAGTCTGACTGTCCCGATATTGGGCTTGATTTGTCCGGTGATCAACTTTAAAAAAGTCGATTTCCCTGCTCCATTAGGACCAAGAATGCCGGTGATCCCGGGCTTTATCTTAAGAGAAACATCACTGAGACCTAGAACATTGCCATACCATTTGGATAACTTGTCTGTTTCGATCACAGTATTCATTTTACTATTTCCACTCCCCTCACTTTGTGGCTGAGGAACAGAACTGCTAAAAAGCAGAACAGACACAGGACCAGTATTGAATACCAGGGAGAAACATCATACAGGGGTTTCTGAGAGAAGATTAGTTTTCCGACCTGCTGCAGGTTTGCCTTGATGGATAAAAGGCAGAAATAAGGTTTCCTGAAAATACCATAAAATATCCCGAACAGGATATCTGAGAATATGTAAAGCCCGAATATCATAATAGACACATATCTTCGATTCTTGCTCAGGGCCGACAGAAAAAGAGCATAACAGGCAAAAAAGCCTGTGATGAAAACAGAAAATCCAATGATCGACAGAGGAAGCCATGGAAAGGAACGCACGAACTGGAAGCTTCCGGAAAAAACAAGCTTCATAATGAAAAGGATAAGGCCCGGGACTAAGGTGATGATAAACAGGAAAAAAACAATAACTGCAACTTTTCCAGTGAAAAAATCCTTTTTTTTCAAAGGACGTGAAAAATAAAGCTGCAGAGCATTGTGTTTCAGATCATCCGATATCAGGCCTGACCCGGCAAAAACCAGGATCAGAACGATCATAAATAAAACACTTGTAAAATAGGTATAAAAATATCCCGGATTAACTGTGAACGGAGTTGAGGATCCTTTGATCATAAATTCAAAATCCTGGATCCTTTCGGAGATAAATATTCCTGCAAGAAAGACAACAGCGGGTAGAAGCGTCATGAAAAAAAACGGCTTGAAAAATTTTCTCTTGAATGTCAGCTTAATGCCGTATCTGGTGATCGGCTTCCAGGGGAACCGGCCAGGAGCAAGTTCACCGTCCCAGTGTGTGTATCCCTGTTCTTTAATGCTCATCATTCCACTCCCACCGTATCGGCAAAAAGATCCTCAAGTGAAGCCTGGCTTTTTACAAAATGCCTAATCTGAAAATTGTTCTGGGATGCGATCCTGAAGATCACTCCGGGATCCTGATCAGGAGGAATAAAAACTTTCATAACGCCTTCAACAGTTTCCTCCACTTTTCCCTTGATCCTTTGGAGTTGTTTCTGGAAAAGGACAACATCTCCCTTTATTTTAATCTCATACAAGCTGTAAGAAACCTGCTTGAGATCACTGATCTTTCCTTGAGCAGCTACACGCCCTTTGTCCAGTATTACAACATAGGAACAGGTCTGCTCAATGTCGGATAATATGTGCGAAGAGATTAAAACCTGGATATCTTTTTTGGACGAAATGTCCATGATCAGCTCCAAAATCTCTTTTCTTCCCTGAGGATCCAGTCCGCTCGTCGGTTCATCCAAGAAGACAAGCTTGGGGTCATGGACGATCGCCTGCGCCAGTTTCAAACGCTGCTTCATACCAGAGGAGTAGGTCTCCAAAAAACGATAACGGCTTTCTTCTAATCCCACATAGTACAGAACCTCGTGCGCCCGTTTCATGGCTTCCTGGCGCGGCATCCCGGACAACTCTCCCAGATAGGAGGTGAAAGATACAGCATCCATGCCTGGAATAAAACAGTCATCTTCCGGCATATAACCGATATAACGGCGGATCATGGACTGCTGACTCTTAATGTCCAGGTCAAAAATACGCCCCTCTCCTCTTTGGGGGATCAGAAACCCCAGAAGGATTCTGATCAGTGTACTTTTTCCTGCACCGTTCGGGCCCAAAAGCCCGACTGCTCCTTCGGACAGCTCCATGTCCACTCCATCAAGAGCCTTGATCCGGCCGTAGCTGAAATGGATATCCTTAACTTCTATACTCATTAACGATCCAAGATTGTGAATACTCCAAGCTGTACTGTTTTCATATAAAAAATACGTATTTTGTTCTAAAAAGTTCCCTTTAGTCCTGACTTAGACAATGACTTGTGTTCCGTCTCCGAAAACAAGGGCTCTGTATGCTTTTTCTACAAGATGCCAGTTCTCTTCTCTGTCAAGAGCCCAGTAACGACCCATGACCGTAACCACGGTCCCAACACCTATTTCCCGGCACATTTCTTCTACCCGAGAGACATAGATTGCACCGCTTTCCGGGCGCTCTCCTCTCCGTCCGATCAGGGAGTGAACAAAGATATTCTTCATCCCCATATTTCGAGCGAGTTTGAGCAGGGCAAAAAGATGATCGATGGTCCCATGGGAACTGTAATGGGAGACAATGCCCAGAAGATGTAAAGCAACTTTTTTCTCCCTGGCTCTCTCCATGGCCCAGACAAATGCTTCATTTGAAAAAAAAGTGCGGTCTTCGATGGCCCTGTCTATCCGTACCCGGTCCAGAAAGATTCTTCGTCCCGCACCAATGTGGAGATGCCCTGCTTCGGAGTTACCTACCGTGCCAGCAGGCATGCCTACGGCTTCGCCCGAAGCTTCCAATTGAGAATGCGGAAATTCTTCCCAGAGTTTATCAAACTCTGGCGCCCCAGCCTGAATGATCATATTTCCCTCAGTATCCCCACCCATTCCCCATCCATCCAGAATAAGAAGACAAACGCGCCTCTGCAGATCGCCCGGATCATCTGCACTGGATATCAGTCTGTTTCCCGTCATCTCAGAAGGTTTATCTATCGAAAGAAGTTCCAGTATTGTGGGCGCAATATCAGACAGCTCTCCCCTATCGTTCAAAACCAGACCTGCTGGTTCTTCGGATGCAAAATCTGCGATGATAAATGGAACCGGACTTTTTGTGTGACCTGTATTAACTGTACCATCAGGATACAGCCAGTCCTCTGCTGTGCCGTGGTCTGCAGTGACGAGCAAGGTCACGTTATTCTTACAGCAGGCATCCCGGATCCTGCCCAACTGAGTATCCACGGACCGTACAGCTGCAAACACGGCCTCTCTGTCCTCGATATGGCCGACCACATCCACATTGGCAAGGTTAGCAACAATAAACCGGCAGGAGCGATCCTGCAGTTTCTCGATCACTTGATCCGTGACCTGACCCGCGCTCATATCCGGAGCTTCAGCATAGGAAGCAATCCCTTCAGGCGAAGGGACGATGATTCTCTCCTCGCCTGGAAAGGGATTCTCGTTTTTTCCGTTTATAAAATATCCGATATGAACCGCTTTTTCCGATTCCGCGACCTTTACAAATCGTATACCGGCATTAGACAGCACCTCGGACAATGTATTTTTTATCTCGTTCTCCGGTGGAAAGGCAACCTTTACGTCCAGGGAAGAACTGTACTCGATCATAGTGGCAAAATTGAGTAAGGTTTTGTCCTTCCTTGGAAAATGGGGAAATTCTTTTGCTGTCAGGCTTTCTGTAAGCTCTATCTCACGTTCTCCCCTGATGTTATAAAATATAACATAATCCCCATTTTCCATTCTGCCGACAGGACTGCCGCTTCGGTCCACAACAACAATAGGCTCTAAGGCTTCATCTTCCTGTCCGGAACGGTAAGCTTCTCTGATTGTTTTCACCAGAGGCGTATCCATGATTTTCACCTGAATTATTCGAGTTAAAAATATGAAGTTCTACTATAGAAGCAGTGTGCTCTTCTGTCAATACAACATCAGAGGTCCTTATTTGATTTCTGTTCTCCTTGACGAATGAAAATCGAGTCTATAAATTAAGGAGAAAAGGAGAAACTATGAAAAAGAAATATATGCTGCTGATAATAGTGCTTCTTCTGGTTACAGCGGTCTATGGTCAGAATATTAAGAAAACCTTGACGTTTGATGATTTTATCTCCATGAAGAGGATATCTGATCCACAGATGTCTCCTGACGGAAAGGTCATGGCTGTTGTGGTAACGGAAATGGACAAAAAGAACAATAAAAGCAACAGTGATATCTGGCTTATTCCTCTGACAGAGGGAAAACCCTGGAAACTGACATCCAGTCCTGCTGCGGACTATAATCCTATATGGGCTCCCTGCGGGAAAAAGATCGCATTTATCTCCACTCGCAGCGGATCCCCGCAGATCTGGAAAATCAACCCGAAAGGCGGGGAAGCCTCTCAGATGACGGATATCTCAACAGGCGCATCCGGTATCATATGGTCACCTGCGGGGAAACACCTGGCATTTATATCAGATGTTTACCCGGATAAAACTAATGAAAAAAGCAGTTCCAGCCTGATAAAAGCCGAGATTTTCGACGAACTTCTCTTCCGTCACTGGAATGCCTGGCGGCACGGCAAACGGAATCATCTCTTTGTAATCCCGGCAAAAGGTGGCCCGGCCGAGGATATCACACCGGGTGATTTTGACACTCCTCCTATATCCCTGGGCGGAAGCCATGACTATGTTTTTTCCCCAGACGGGAAAGAGGTCTGTTTTGCCCGGAACACCGACCCGGAGCTCAGGAAGGGCATGGGAACCAACAATGATTTATTCATCCGGGATCTAAGCCAGGATTCCATCAATAAAATAACAGCCAACAGAGCCAATGACAACTCTCCGCTTTACTCCCCCGATGGACGATATATCGCCTTTAGAGCTATGAAAAGACCCGGATTTGAGGCTGATAAATATGTGCTTGTCCTGTATGACCGCGGACAAAAAAGCATACGCCGACTGACCGATGGACTTGACCGTTCGGTTAATGAGATCCTCTGGGCTAAAGACAACTCAAGTCTATATTTCACCTGCGGGGCCAAGGGCCGAACAGAACTGTACAGCATCTATCTGAAAACCAATAAGATCAGTCCTTTTCTGACTGGCCACACAATGGACTCTATCCGGCTTTCTCCGGACGGACACTCTCTATATTTTCTCAAACAGACCATAAATATGCCGCGTGAACTTTTTTCTTTGGATTTGAAGTCAGGTGTCGTGAAACAGATCACTCATTTCAACGGGAAGCTTCTATCCGGCCTTGAGATGAACCCGGTTGAAGAATTCTGGTTCAAAGGGGCTGCAGGTGACAAGATCCACGGTTTATTATTGAAGCCCCCCTTCTTTGATAGTTCCAAAAAATATCCTCTGGTCATGCTTATTCACGGGGGACCGCAGGGGGCCTGGCATGATCATTTTCACTTCCGATGGAACGCGCAGATGTTCGCTGCCCCCGGTTATGTGGTGGCCATGGTCAATTTCCACGGCAGCACGGGTTACGGTCAGGTCTTTACCGATTCCATAAGCGGCGACTGGGGAGGGAAACCCTATAAAGACATTATATCGGGCCTGGACTATCTGTTGTCCACTTATGATTTTATCAACGGTAAAAAGATCGGCGCAGCAGGGGCTTCCTATGGAGGATATATGATTAACTGGATCGAAGGTCACTCAGATCAATTCAGCTGTCTTATATCTCATGCCGGAGTCTTTGATCTTCGATCCATGTATGGCGCAACCGAAGAGCTCTGGTTCCCTGAATGGGAATTTAAAGGCTCCCCCTGGTCAAATCCTGGGCAATACAAAAAATGGTCCCCCAGTTCCTATGTTCAGAACTTCAAGACCCCCTGTCTTGTCATCCACGGCCAGTATGATTTCCGGGTTCCTGTGACCCAGGGATTCCAATTATTCACATCCCTCCAGAGGATGAACGTCCCATCAAGGATGCTCTACTTTCCTAATGAATATCATTTTGTGACAAAACCACTGAATGCTGAACTCTGGTGGAACACCATGCATAAATGGCTGGCTAAATATTTAAAATAACAACTTCCTAATATTGACCTGGATTATTCACAGGTCGATATGCGCGGCGCAGCCAAGGAAAAACAGTCTATAGAAATCTATTGAGGTCCATAGAAGTCTATCGAAGTCGTCGAAGTCAAGAAACTCCATGAACTCAAATAGCTGGATTCCCGTTTACACGGGAATGACGAGACAAACGAGAGTACGAGACAAACGAGATGAACGATTTTTTCCTACTGCGAGTGCGTTGCAACAAAGCAGATCGGCTCGCCCGTAGGGTTAAAGCGACCGAAAATAATTGTCGATCGGGCAAAAAGTGTAAAGCAACAATCATCCCCCAAAAAACCAATAATAACTATTTCTATAAAAAAAAGAATGTTAAGTTTCGGTCGCTTTCATGAATAGTCCAGGTCTAAAATAACAGGTACAGCAGGGAATAAGGATCTACTCTGCTGCCGTTGACTCTAACAGACCAGTGCAGATGAGGCCCTGTCACTCGACCGGTAGTGCCCACCTCACCGATGACATCGCCCTTTTCAACATTCTGCCCCCTCTTAACACGGATATTGGAAAAATGGCAGTAAAATGTAAAAACCCTGAGGCCATGGTCGATGATGACGGTGTTCCCTGCAAAATATAAGTTCGACGCAAGTACGACCCGGCCGGAATTCGAAGCACGCACTTCAGTACCACTAGGGGCAGAGATATCCTCTCCACTATGGGGAGATCTGGGCTTATTATTGAAAATCCGTCTTTCTCCAAAATTATGAGCCGGTTTTCCTTCAAGAGGCAAAACAAATCGGCCGTTCCCAGTCCACTGATGCGAAAATATATCAAAAACCGCGCTGAGGACTATGGATTCCCGCTGAATGCGTTCCCTGGCCTCGGCTGGAGGAGTGACGTATTTTTCATTAACCCAGAGTTTTTTCACAGGGAATTGTTTTGGCCTAACCATTATCCGTTTTCTGATAAGGTCCGCATGTCCTTCGTGACGGATGACATAGACATCGAGTAGATAGGTTCCGGGTTTCAGGTCAAGATCAAGACCGATAACCGCAAGGATCTTTTCGGAATATACGGCCCGGCCGAGAGGATACTTTTTTCCAAAAACACGCACATAAGCGCTGCTGATATCCGGGTCGTCTTCTATGGAAACTTCAATGACCTCTCCCGGTTCGAGTGCGCGAAAGACAAAATGGACTTCAGGCACAGGATCATTCGGAATCAGCGCAGCTTGAACAAGCGTAGAAAAAAAAGCTCCAGTGAGGAATAAAAAACACACACAGATATTTTTCTTACAGACAGAGTTGAAGACTTTAGAAAAACCCATTCAAGATTTTTTAGTTTCGGCTTTCTTTCGCAGCACTTGGCCTGGGAGATTGCCTGTATGCTCTTCCCTGTTAATAACGACCTGACCATTGACAAGGACGTATTCAATTCCCCTGGAATATTGATGAGGCTGCTCAAATGTAGCTTGGTCAATTACATTCGCTTCATCGAATATAACGATATCTGCATTGTATCCGGTTTGAAGAACGCCGCGCTTTTCAAATCCGAATTTTTTCGCCGGGTTGGAGGTGATCTTCTTGATCATCTGGGTCATGGATATGATCTTTTCATCTCTTACGTACTTCCCTAAAACCCTGGGAAACGAACCATAGCTACGTGGGTGAGGCTTTCCTTCTCCCAATGGACCATAAGGAGCCATGGCTGAACCATCACATCCAATCCCAACAAGTGGATGCGCAAGGATCTTCTTCAGATTCTCCTCCTTCATCATAAAAGTAACCATGCCAACCCGTCCACGCTCCTCAATGAGGATATCTCTCATGAATTCGAACGCATCCTTCTCGACATGTTTCTGTGCCTGAAGAACAGACATTCCGACAAATTGCTTATTTTTATCTGTCACTACATCAGAGATTAGAACCTTATCCCAACTCCCCAGTTTTTTTTCCTGTTTATCCACATATTCTCTCAGCCGTGTTTCAACGGTCGGATCCTTAAGCCGAGAGAGAAATTCATCAGTAGTCCCCTGTCTTGCCCATAGGGGCATATAGAAACTGAGCCCGGTGGAACCTGCAATATAAGGATATCTGTCACATGCAATATCTATCCCTTCTTGTTTGGCTTCCTCGACCTTTGCAATGGCATCATCGATCTTGTGCCAGTTTGGGGGATATGCAACCTTAAAATGTGATATTTCCAGGCTAACTCCTGTTTTTCGAGAAACATCAATGGACTCCTCCAGAGACTCCATTAGAAAGTCGCCTTCAGAACGCATATGTGTAGCATAAACCCCGTTCAACCGGGATACGACATAACATAGTTCTGTAATCTCATTCGCAGGCGCAAAACTGCCCGGGGCATATTCAAGGCCGGTTGAAAACCCTACAGCGCCATTGATGATATTTTCTTCCAGCAGTGTTTTCATCTTAAGAAGTTCATCTGTTTTAGACGGCCTGTCATGAAATCCCATAACCGCTCCGCGTATAGTGCCGTGTCCGACCAAGGTCGCGTAATTCAGCGCCATGCCGGTTTTTTCCAAACGCAAAAGAAACCCCTTTAGATCCGACCAGGTCAGATCTAGTTGAAACTGTTCCTGATAATTTGCCTTGATCTCATCATAAATCTCTTCCGCAATAGGAAAAGGTGATGCGCCACAATTTCCACTTACTACGGTTGTGATGCCCTGCCTGACATGGCTCTCTGCTTTCGGATTGATCAAGAGGCTGATATCCGTATGATCATGGACATCGATGAAACCCGGACATATTGACAAGCCGTTTGCATCAATAACAGCTTTTCCCTTAATGCTGGATATCCTGCCGATTTCCTGGATGTTGTTTCCGACAATACCGATATCTGCCTGAAAAGCTTCTCTCCCTTCTCCATCATAAATAAGTCCCCCTTTGATGACTAGATCGAATTCCTGCTTGGTTCGACATCCTTTGAGAATAATCCCGCATCCCCCAAGACCTGCAGCTGCGGTCAGGCGGGATGAATACTTTAAAAATTCTCTTCTAGAAATGGATTTCATCCTGTGGTCTCCTCACTCCTTTATATCATAAATTACTATAATGATATTAAAAAAAAAGTCCAGTCTGAATTACCATAATGACTCAATTTACCTGGATTGTTCACGGGTCGATATGCACGGCGTGGCCAAAGGCAAAAAAGTCTATAGAAGTCTATTGAGGTCCATAGAAGTTTATCGAAGTCAAGAAGAGTTTGTTGAGTTTATTGGGTTCGTTGTGTTCTTTGGGTTATTTTAATAAAATTTGACTCAATGAGCTCAAGAAACTCCATTAACTCAAAGAACTGGATTCCCGTTGGAATCTATCCCGCACTTGAATCCTTGAATCCTTGAATCCTCGAACTCTTTGCATCGACTACTGGATGATATATAAGAAGTTATGTTAAGCTATCGGCAGTTTTTATGAATAATTCAGGTTATATCATCCTGCCAGATGGGATTATTGATATAAAATTATTATGAGAGGAAAAAAGTGACATTCACACGGAGAGAATTCTTAAAAATGGCCGCAGCGAGCCCTTCAATGCTCACCCATCAGGAAGTGGAAGACAGCCTTCAACAGCGCCGGTTTGCGGAGAAAAACAGCTTCTCCGGGCCGGCTGAAGCCTGGATCGAGCTTAGCCGGAAAAATATCAATTATAATCTGAAGAAGATCCAGGCATTTACGCACAAACCGGTCATGGGAGTCATCAAGGCGAATGCCTACGGGCATGGGCTTCTGGAATTTGCAGAATGTCTGCAGTCCGCAGGGGTTCATTCCTTGATGGTGTGCAGCCTCCGTGAAGCCGTTTTTATCCGAGCCTCAGGAATATCCATCCCTATTCTGAATTTTGGTCCATTCTTCCCGAATTTCTCTGATATATTACTGAAAAACCGGATCACTCAATCAATATTTACAAACGATATTCTTCATCTCAGCAAAACAGCAAATAAACAAGGCCTCCTTGCAAAAATCCACATTCATGTGGACACAGGAATGGGAAGGATGGGTATCCCTTATCATAAGGCTCTTCCGTTTATAAATAAAACTGCCGCTCTGCCTGGATTGACAATCAAAGGAGTTTCTTCAACCCTCACAGAAGACGAAGAATTCGACCAGATCCAATATCAACGATTAACTTCTCTCATCAATGAATCAAAGAAAAAAGGAGTCTCGCTCGGCGTAAAACATTTAGCCAGTAGCGCCGCGATCTTTTCATCTCCATCCCTGTATTTGGACATGATACGGCCTGGAATCGTGCTGTACGGTTACTACCCCAACCAAAAAACTCAGAAGGAAGACTTGCTTTCCCTAAAACCTGTTCTTCAGTTAAAAAGCCGGGTGGCTGCGGTTAAGAACCTGAGGCCCGGAGATTCTGTTTCTTATCATCGCGCTTATGTCGCAACAAAGAAAGAAACGATCGCTGTTATCCCTGTAGGTTATTCCGATGGATATCCTTTCAATATTATCGGCAAGGGCAAAGTATTGATAAAGGGAAAACGGATCCATCTTATCGGAGACATTACTGCAAACCACCTCATTGTCCGTATCGACTCATGTTTAAATGTTAGAAAGGGAGACGAAGTTGTACTGATTGGATATCAGGGAAAAGAACACATTTTGGCAGACGAAATTGCAGATTGGGCCGGAGTTTCCACATACAAGATTCTGATCCGGCTGAATCCACTTCTCCCCAATAAAATAGTTTGAATCAAACATTCATTAATTTTTCTACAACACTTAAAGTTTTATTTGTAGCTCCCCGGATAGAATCCAGAGTCAATCTGGCTTTTTTCCCCATTTCTGACATCTGCGCCCCATCTACCCGAATCAGCATTTTCTCCAGCGCATCTTTGTCAGAACAAACTTCTGCTGCGCCGTATTGCAGGAACTTTTCTGTAATAGCTAAAAAGTTGTCCATATGTGGTCCGAAAAAAACCGGCTTACCGTAAAAAGCCGGTTCCAAGAGATTCTGTCCTCCCCATGGAATCAGGCTTCCTCCCATGAATGCCAAATCACATAAAGTATATAACTGCGCTAGTTCACCCATCGTATCCAGGATCAACACATCCCATTTATTTCCGGGCTTGACCCGAGTCTTAAGCGAGACGGTAAGGCCAGACTGACGGCAGAGATCATCGATCTCACTGACTCTTTCAAGATGGCGCGGAGCGATGATCATCCGCAGCTCCTGGCGTTTTTTTTTCGCCATAGCAAAAGCTTCCACAACCTGAGTATCTTCTCCCTTGTGAATCGAGCCAGCCAGCAACAGGATTTTTCCTTCTGGAATATTCAGGCGCCTTTTCAAATCCAGCTGCTCTTTTTTCGTAAGCAGGGGGAGATCAATGTCCGCCTTCAGATTCCCCACCACCTGAATAGAATCCGGACAAACAGCAATATCTATAAGACGCTCTTTATCAATTTCTGCCTGAACAAGAAACAGGCTGATCTTCCCCAGTATCCTTTTCACAATCAATCTGATACGCCTATAACGGAAATAGGAATTCTGAGAGATCCTTCCATTAATCAGTATAGTACCCCTGGTGTTTCTATTCGCTTCCCTCAGCATATTGGGCCAGAATTCGGATTCCGCCAGGATAAATATATCGGGTTTCAGTATACGAAAAAATTTTCGCACCACCCATTTAAAATCAAAAGGAACATAAAAAATCAGATCAGCAGCAGCCAACTTATCCCTGGCAACTTTGATGCCGGTATTTGTCAATGAAGAAAAGTATATTTTCCAATCCGGATGTTCTGTTTTAAGCCTGGCGACAAAATTCTGAAGTGAAAGAACCTCTCCGACAGAAACTGCATGAATCCAAATTGATCTCCTGCCTTCTTCCTGGGCTTTTATGCCAAACCCGAATCTTTCTTTCATGTGAAGGCTCTCCTTTCGTCTCAGTTTCAACTTCACAAAATAGACAGGAATATAAATAATAAGGGAAAGAAAGAGCAAAAAAGAATACATAAGATACATGGTTACTTGACTATACTAAATTTGGATTTTTTCTTCAATATGGATGGAAGCAAACATTTTTAGTTTATTTTTTTTGTATTATTTGTTAAACTCCAAAATCTGGATTATTCACGGGTCGAGGTTGCCGTAGCTGCGAGAAGTGGTTTGTGAAGCTGTATTCATATACTGCGAACGGAACACGACGAAGCCACTGCGGTAAGATCGGCTCGCCCGAAGGGGAAAAAATGCCGATAATAAAATTGAGATATTACAGAAATGCCACAGAATAAAGATATGGCGGAAATTGTTCGGAGAAAAAGCATAACTGGATGGTATATAAAAAGTTATGCTAGGCTATCGGCATTTTTTATGAATAATTCAGGAATCTTTAATAAAATCTAGGAAAGAGTAAAATGGCTGACGAGAAAAAAGAAAAATTAAAAACAACAAAAGACAAAGAGACCACTGAAAAAAAAGCGGCTGGCCAGCAACCCGAAGAAATAAAAGAAGAAAAGAAAAAGCCGGTAAAATCTGAACCTAAAAAGAAAGAAAAACCAGCTGAAGAAGAAATCCCAAAAACCGAGGAAAAACCAAAGGCAAAAGAGAAAACAGAAGATTTTAAAGAAAAAGTTGAAAAAACTGAAGAGAAGGAAGAGTCAGCAAAGCCTGATCTACCACAAAAAAAGAAAATCAACAAAATGACTGTGGCCGAGATCGAAATAAAATTGAAAAGCACAAAGGAAAGCCAGGGCGGACTTGATTCCAAATACGCCAAGGAACTCCTCAAGAGAAAGAAAATCCTTTCCTCATAGAAATACTCTTCTATTTCCATTAACAGTTACTTCTGCTTGAAAAATATAGATTTACAATCTGAAGTATTTTTGATAGGATTTAACAGAATTTAAGAAGGAGAATAAATCCGTGCTGAGTAAAGAAGGAAAAGAAAAAATCATCAAGGATAATGCTGTCCATAAAGGAGATACCGGCTCTCCGGAGGTCCAGGTTGCTCTTATCACCAATCGCATCCAATATTTATCCGAGCACTTTGCTACACATAAAAAAGATCATCACTCTCGCACTGGACTGATGAAAATGGTTGGAAGAAGGAAAAGACTTCTTACTTACCTCAAAAAGAAGGATGCCGATCGTTACGCAAAGCTTATCAAAAAGCTTAAACTCAGAAAATAATTTCCGAAAAAGAGTCCTCTATGTCACATAAAATCTCATTTATTATTAACAACCAAACTATAACTATAGATATCAACAAAATAGCAAGACAGGCTGACGGTACCGCACTCATCCGTTACGGGGATACTGTCCTATTTGTCTCAGCAACCTCAAAAAAAGAGGTTAAAGAACCAAAGCCTTTTCTTCCTTTGGTCGTCGATTACAGGGAAAATACTTATGCCGCTGGAAAAATACCAGGAGGTTTTTTTAAGAGAGAAGGACGTCCTTCAGAAAAAGAAACCCTCACCTGCCGGATGATTGACCGACCGATCCGCTCTCTCTTTCCTGAAGGATATTTCTTCGACACACACATCGTCGGTTATCTTCTCTCGGCAGATCTGGAACACGATTCTGACACTCTTGGAATCATAGGCGCCTCGGTTGCCCTAAACTTTTCAGACATCCCCTTCACAACGCCCATTGGTGCCGTAAAAATCGGATATCTCAACGAAGAATTCATCATCAACCCATCAATAAGCCAGCTTGATGAATGTACGCTCAGCATGATCGTTGTTGGAACCGAGGATGGAATCGTTATGCTGGAAGCCGAAAGCGCTGAAATAGACGAAGAGATTGCCCTGGAAGCCATATCCAAGGCCAGAGAACCTATTGACACGATCATTCATGCTCAAAAGGAACTTTTAGCTGAGTTGAATATTCAAAAACGGACTTTTACACCCAAAAAGATCGATCAGGACAAACTCCTTGAAACAGAAAAAAAAGTCGCACCCTTATTGATCGAGGCCTTTCAAGCCGGAAATAAAAAAAGCATAGACGAAAAAACTCGGGAAATCCTGAACGACCTGATCTTGGAAATCCCGGAAGAGAATAATGAAGAGATCGCTGAAACCAAAGAGATCTTCTACCAGGTACAAAAAAATACCGCAAGAGACCTTATTCTGAATAAAAATATCAGAGTGGATGGCAGGGCATTTGATGAAATCCGGCCTATTTCCATTGATGTCGGCTTTTTACCAAGAACACACGGTTCTGCGCTCTTTACCAGAGGAGAAACTCAAAGCCTGGCCACCGTCACCCTGGGAACTTTTGAAGATGTCCAAAGAATCGACACGATCGGCCAGGAAGGGGAAAAGCGTTTTATGCTGCACTATAATTTCCCGCCATTCTGCGTCGGCGAAGCTGGATTCCTCAGAGGCCCAGGCCGACGGGATATCGGGCACGGCGCTCTCGCAGAAAAATCCATCCGTCCGACCATTCCTAATTCAGAAGAGGATTTTCCTTATACAATCCGCGTCGTATCGGATATTTATGAATCCAACGGGTCTTCCTCTATGGCTACTGTCTGCAGTGGTGTTCTGGCCCTGATGGATGCAGGAGTCCCCCTGACCGGGATTGTAGCCGGAATGGCCATGGGCCTGGTGACACAAGAAGACCAGCACGCTATTCTGACGGATATCGCCGGTGTAGAAGATCATTTTGGAGACATGGATCTGAAAGTCGCCGGAACAGAAAAAGGAATCACTTCTATTCAGATGGACTTGAAGGTCGCTAACATCTCCATGGATATCCTTAGAGAAGGACTCCTTAAAGCTAAAAAAGCCAGGCTTCAAGTACTGGCAAAGATGAAGGAAGCTATTGCTGAACCCCGGAGCGAACTTTCTCCCTACGCTCCACGGATTGTCAATATTCAAGTCAATCCAAATAAGCTGGGTGATGTTATCGGGCCTGCCGGTAAAATAATCAAAAAGATTGTTGCTGAAACAACTGCTAAGATCGATATCGATGATTCTGGAACGATTACTATAGCATCTCCAGATCCCGAGGCCGTTGCAAAAGCTATCCAAATGATCAAGGACATTACCACTGAAGCAGAATTGGGTAAAACATACACTGGAAAAGTCATCCGAATCGAAGAATATGGTGTCTTTATTGAAATTCTTCCCAATGTTGTAGGATTGCTTCACATTTCGGAATACGCACACCACCACATCCGGAATATCCGAGACGAAGTCTCCATGGGCCAAACTCTCGAAGTCAAGGTTATCGGCATCGATGAAAACAATAAAGTTAAAGTGAGTAGAAAGGCCTTGGAGGAAGGATCTTCCCAATCCAGTAACAGAAACCGGGATGATCGAAACAGAGATAACCGTGACCATACCCCCTCCCATTATAAAAAACGCAGCTTCAGGGATAATAAAGACCGCAAAAACCGGTATTAATCCTGGCGGACAGAGTCGGGAATGGTCTTTTTTTCTAAAAGCAACATGGCTGAGACAGGATGATCAGCAACTTTTCACACAAAAAGGGATTCACCTTAACTGAAATGCTGGTCACTATGGCCATTTTGGCAGTTCTAGCTGCAGCCGTTCTTCCATTGGCAAAAATTGCCGTCCAACGAGAAAAAGAGTTTAGCTTGAGGCGTAACCTCAGAATCCTACGGGATGCGATCGACTCGTATAAAAAACTGGCGGATGAAAAAAAATTCGAATTCGAAGAAGAAACCAATGGGTATCCTCCTGATCTTGACACCCTAGTACAGGGTGTTGAAGTCAATATCAAGGAAGGGGATAAAGAAACCATAAAGATCATCAAATTTCTTCGGCGAATCCCCAAAGATCCCATGATAAATTCGTATGAATGGGGTTTAAGATCCTATCAGGATAAACCAGACTCTGTTTCATGGGGAGGACAGAATGTCTATGATGTGTACACTAAAAACCCCGGCACAGCGCTAGACGGCTCTAAGTATAATGAATGGTAAAAAATTGATTTTGATCCTATGATCTCCTATTCATCACGAGCCGATCTTGGTATAATTGATTTACTTACAAAATAATCTGGCAGATAAATGAACAGATCGGAAAGAGCAGGATTCACCCTCATCGAGCTTTTGATCGTAATCACCATGATAGGTATACTGGTTGGCCTGGCCCTCCCGCAGTATAAACATGCCATAATAAAATCCCGGGAAGCAGTCCTAAAAGAAAATCTATTTCAGATAAGAAAGATCATCAATCAATACTACACGGATAAAATGAAATATCCCGATTCCCTGCAAGCTTTGGTCGACGAGGAATATTTTCATGCCCTTCCCCTGGATCCGATCACAGGTTCGACCGAAACATGGGTGGAAATCCGGGACACCCTGACTGCCGATGATATCTATGCAGGAATATCTCCAGGAATCAGGGATGTTACCTCAGGATCTAATGAGAAGAGTCTAGATGGCACTGCTTACAACACATGGTAAGACAAAAAGGCTACTCCCTCCTCATCCTACTGTTCACTGTTGTCGCGCTGACTATTGGACTGCTTATTGCAGTTCCTGTCTGGAACACTCAGGTTCAGAGAGAAAAAGAAACCGAACTGATCTTTCGGGGAAACCAGTATGTAGAAGCCATCCGTTTATATCAGCTTAAAAAACCTGGGCAATATCCCAAAAAAATTGAAGATCTGGTTAAAGAGCGATGCTTGCGTAAACTCTTCAAAGACCCGATGACCAAAGAAGGACTCTGGAATATTATTCTTCTTCCTGCTAGTCCTGGTCAGGCGAAAGGGAAAGCGGTTCAAAAAATATTGATCGTGCCGGAATTTGTTTTGGATTCCATCCAATTACCCAGGATCATCGGAGTCGTTAGCCGCTCGACCCAACGTTCCATCAAGATCTATAATAACCAAGAAACATATGATAAATGGCTTTTCTTTTACGGACAGGATCCTGAGAACATGCCTGAGATCATTTATTATGGAGAGGACTGATCTTTGCCTGAAACCATTCTCATCATCGCCGGAGAAAATTCCGGAGAAAAGTACGGAGCTGCTTTAGTCAGGCAGTATCTGAAAAACCATCCTGAAACTTGTTTCTTCGGAGTAGGCGGAAAGACAATGAAAAAAGCAGGGGTTGACATTCTTTATCCAGTAGAAGACCTTGCGGTAGTCGGCCTGTTTGAAGTTTTTTCTCATCTGGCCCGGATAAAACGTATTTTCCGCCACATCCAAAAAGAGGTTAAATTAAGAGCCCCCAGCGCTGCGGTACTGATCGACTCTCCTGATTTTAATCTCCGTCTGGCAAAAAAATTGTCTTCCCAACAGGTCCCTGTCCTGTACTACATAAGTCCAACTGTCTGGGCATGGAGAAAAAAAAGGCTTCGCACCATAAAAAAACATGTATCGAGAATGCTTCTGATCTTTCCGTTTGAGGAAGAGATCTACCTGGCCAATAAAATCCCGTCCGCCTTTATCGGTCATCCACTGATTGAGAAGGTTAAGATCGGGAACAGCCGTGAATCTTTCCTAAAAAAATACGGGCTCGATCCGGATAAGCATATCATTTCAATACTCCCCGGAAGCCGGAAGAGCGAGATTCGATTTCACGCCCCTGTTCTCAATAAAACTATGTCCAGGATCAGGAAGGAATTAAATGTCCAGTTTATTATGCTCCAGGCGGATAACATCAGCCGTGAGTATTTTATCAGCTGTTTTCCACAGACACTGGATTATTATCTTGTCAGCGAAGATATCTATGACGCTCTTGCCTACAGCCGGTTGGCTCTATCTTCCTGCGGAACCGCCAACCTGGAAGCAGCTTTGCTGGAAACACCGGTCATCGCTTTTTACCGCCTCTCCCCTCTTACTTATTTTCTCGGCGTCCGGTTTATCAAGATAAAAAATTACAGTATTGTCAATATTCTCGCACAGGAAAAGATTATCCCGGAGTTGATACAAGGACAATTTACCGAAGAGAATCTTTATAATGAAACTAAAAAGATCATGAATTCAGCCAGCATCCAAAATTCCATGATCGAACAATTTCAGATGATAAGAAAACAGCTTGGCACACAGATCGCTTCAAAAAACGCCGCTGCTGAACTTTTTGATCTTATTTCGAGTTAAAATAAAATCGATCTTATCATAAAGCTTGAGTTTACGTTCTTTAACACTTCCGGACTTTAACTCCAGGACATAGAGTGCGGGAATGGTAGGACCATATGACGGACAATCTTTCTCAAAACAGGGAGGAACAGCAGTTTCTATATGGACAATACGCTTATCTTTATCCAGCCAGATGATATCCAGGGAAATCAGGCAGTTTTTCATCCAGAACGATTGGATGTTCTCCTCCTCAAAAACAAAAAGCATCCCCTGGTCGGAATTCAGTTTATCCCGAAACATCAGCCCCCTGATCCTTTGTTCCATGGTGATTGCCAACTCCGCGTTGATTGAATCTCCATCCGGAAAATAGATTCGAATATACTTTGTACTGGATCCCAACGCACACCCTGCCATCAGCATAACGAGTCCAAAAATGAATATCTGTTTTTGCATGATTCTTCTCATTAACTGAACAGTTTTACTGGGTTGTTACCAATGGAACAAACCTAACCGGCAGAAGTTTATCTTCACGGAAACCATCTTTCTCCCGTACGATTAAAACAAGGTCTTGATAAAAATCTCCCACAGGGATGATCAATCTTCCGCCGATCTTCAACTGAGAAATCAATTCCTTCGGGATTTTTGAAGGGGCGGCTGTTACCATCACAGCATCATAAGGAGCATTTTCCTTCCAGCCATAGGTCCCATCAGCAATCTTAAAAAAAACATTCTTATATCCCAATTCCACCAATACTTTTTGAGCTTTTTCTGACAGAGACACGACCATCTCTACTGTATAGACCTCATGAACCATCTCAGCAAGAATGGCTGTCTGATAACCAGACCCTGTTCCGACCTCCAGAACTTTCTCATGCTTCTTCAGTGACAAGGCTTCCGTCATATAGGCCACTATATAGGGTTGAGAAATCGTTTGTCCTTCTCCTATGGGAAGAGGTTCATCCCTGTATGCTGACGACTTCATTCCGACCGGAACAAAAAGATGGCGCGGAAGTTTCCTCATTATACTCAACACTTTGGTATTTTTAATACCCCTGGCCTCGATCTGAACTGCAACCATTTTTTCTCTGTCTTTTTTATCCTTGCTCATTGGGTTAACTCACCCGCGAGAAACGGTTAACGCAAGAAAAGTAATTAAAATAGCTTTGGGCTAAGCTGCTCTTGACCTTTTTTCTTATCCTGGATTCCCGTTTCCACGGGAATGACGTCTGGCTTTTCTCGCAGGGCGTTAGCCGCCCTTGGCCTCTTATTCTTTCACTCGAACCTTTGAATCCTTGAATCCTCGACCCCTCTCTTTTATTCTTTCACTCGAACCTTTGACCCCTATTTAATATGACAAAGCAAAATAAGCAAAAATCTTTGATTTTTTTCCGCAGTAGATACATGCCCCTTCCTTTATTTTCTCATCCATAGGTAATATTCGAATCGTGGCTTTTGTTTCTTCCTTGATCTTTTCCTCGCAAGAATTCGCGCCACACCAATGTGCTTTAATAAACCCACGGGATGAAGCGAGGATTGATTTGAACTCATTA
>DAOVDI010000007.1 GCA_030669585.1 Acidobacteriota bacterium | reverse complement strand
ACACCCCTGTAACCCATCTTCCCGATCGCTTCCAGGACTTTGGGCAGGTCCTTTTGAGCCGCCCCGCGAACAGAATAGAGCTGTACACCGATGGGAATATTCTTTTGGGTCCCAACTAAAAGTCCTCCAGCCGCAGCAATCCTGTCCAGGTTGACAAACGCTGCCCCGGCACCGACGGCCGCGACCTTGAGGAATTCACGCCTCGAAACCTTTTTATTCTTCCGATGAATCATATCTCACTCCTTGAATGTATGTTCTCACATGTTTTTGTTAAACTCAACCAGGGTTTTCCATAAGGGATAACGGCAACAATAAATCAATCAGCGGAAACAGAAGAGACGATCCGTACTCCTTTAACCAGAAACGATAACTTCATCAATGCCATCTTTATGTCTCTGACTTTTGAGGAAGAACGTGTTAAGGAAGTACTCGAAAAGCACAATGTCAAATTACCGGAGAAGCGCCCCACAGGTACCCGAATCGGGATGATGCCGAACGAAACCATAGTCATTGCCCAGACAGCCGCTGATCCTGAAAAAATCCTCCTCACCGTTGATTCAACACGGGATTATGACCTGACCAATGACCAACCCAAAACAATCCCTGTTGTCGAGGAATGGAAGAGCGAATCGGATCCAAGCACAAAAATCGTAGTGAAAATAGACAAATAAGCTGTGTGGAATATATTCCCCTCTTGGTTGTAAATATAAGGGAAGAATCTAAAAAATTAATGAAAGCGAGAAGGAAAATATGTAATTTAGTATGATCTCTCCAAGACATACCAACCAAATGCTCGCAACATTAATTTTACAAATGAATCGCGGATTACCGGATCGAGATATTTCCAAGCAGATTCTGTTATATCGGCAGCTTGTTTTTCACAAGCGGCAAGCACACCGTGCTCTTCAAGTGAATCAATTACTTCAGCAATAATTTTTCTACTTTTAGGTTTGGAAGAAACTTTTTGCCAAAGCTGGTTTCGTTTGTCGTAAGGAAGCATGGACATCGCTTTAGCTATTGGAAAGGTTACTTTTCCTTCAGAAATATCTTCCCCCTTCGATTTCAAGCCTCCTTTGAAGCCTTTCAGGTTAAGCGTATCATCGATAATTTGAAAAGCGATTCCAATTGATTCAAAATAATTTTTAAGGCCTTTGATCTGTAATTCTGTACCATCGCCCATAATTACACTCATTTCTGCCAGTATACCAACAGGAACAGCGGATTTTAGTCTGTGAATAGCCAATATTCTCTTTTCCAGAAGATTACCCTCGCCACTTTCTATGATTTCCGGCATCATATATGACAATCCTTCAATGTCCAATGCTTGTCCTGCATGGGCCGCTCTCAAGCATTCAAAAAACAAGTTATATATCTGCAATTTCTTTTGATCCGAAACGTCTTGTCCGTAAATACAAATCTGACTTAAAAAATAACTTGCAGTACCGGCATTGATGGCAATGGCCTGTCCATAGATTTCGTGGCAGGAAGGCCCTCCCCTCCTGATGGCGGAATTGTCTTCCACATCATCAACTATCAGGGCGCCTACATGCAACATTTCCGGCAATGCCAACCAATCCCTGGCCTTATCAGAATTTCCCCCTACAGCATCACAGCAAGCCACTGCTGCATAAGACCTCCAGGCTTTTCCGCCACGGTCGATGATTTCCCTAATGGGCTGAATAACGGACTTGGAATATTTACTGATGTCCAAACCATCCAGATAATGCAGGTTATCCTTATGGGATATTAATTGACTGGCTTCTTCGCGTGTAGGATTATTAGGTAGAATCTTGCGAACTGACCTAAGCGTTTCACGGCTAACTATTTTAAAAAAAGCATCGAGATCTCTTGAAGGGTGAAATCCTTTGCGCTCTATAAAACCAGGGCCCTTTACTCGTATTCCATTCCAGCTTCCTATTGCATCAATACGGCCCTCCCAAAATGCCGGATTTGATATTAAGGTCAGAAATTCCTGTCGATCAATGTATCCCTCTACATTCAAATGGATATCAGCTTCTGGAATTTCAAGCTTCCATTTGGTTGGATAATCATAAAATGTTCTTGTGCTGGTCCAGGTATTCAAAGGTTCGAAATTAAAATCGCGATAAACCTTTTCCCTGCCGGACGCATCAATTACGACCACCCATCTGCCGAGGCTTGAACCCTCTTTATCATCATTGTAAAAACCAAAAGCCGAAATCTCGCATCCATTATCCAACTGTACAGATAACCAATTCCAGCAAATATCAGTTGATTTAATTTCATCTTCTTTCGTTGGCTGAACACCAAATTCATGATCATACCATGCACTTCCCTCCTCAATTTGAAGGAGCTGATCATCTACACTGAGAACACCTTTCAATTTACACCGGGGGATAAAATAATAAAACATATCTGCTCCTTCGGCTCCGAAAAGAACGCCATTATCCCCATGTCTTATAACTGGTTTTTCCAATGTAAATGTAAAATCGCAAGAAATATTTTTTTCACGATTATTAAGCTTTATTTGATACTTCCCGCTTTCTAATGTTTTGAGGATGTTATCATCATAATTAAGGTCTAACTCGTCCATTGCAACAATTACATCCTTTTCAAAAAGCTGATCAGGATAAGGAACAGCCCCTTTTTCCAGCATCTCCTTGAGAGCCCGTTTCAGCCTTTCATCTGTTAATATCTCACGCTCTTCCAGTGTTTCCAACAAAATGTTTGGTGTGTCTTTATCAACCAGAGAGCAAACAGAGTATTGTTTCTTTTCGAGATCAAGAAGGGCCCAGGCCAAAGTATGTCCATAAGTCAACTCATTCTTTTTCTTACCGTATTTTACGACTTTTCTAAAAAAAGATGTAAAGAATGAAAAATTACGTCCGCAGGTTGTTTTAAAATGTCCGTTCATATACCACCATTCCAATGTAGAGGAAGCATGCGGACAATCGTGAACAGAAAGATCTATAGGGCCATCCTTTGGCCAATCTGCAGGGTATTTCGTTTTTTTTTCGGGTATCAGCTCTAACGTTTTCTTTTTTATAATCAATAGCTTTTATGAGTACCTTTTATATGTGATTCATTTTCTTTTTAATTTCCATGTTTATCAACTCAACTGCCTCTTTTATTGCATTGGCCAGGCGTTCTGCAGTAAGTTTTTTCCAGGGAATGGGCGAAGGTCTTACTCCTAATAATTCAAGTCTCCTACTCCATAATTTTTACTTATGACGGTTTTCTCTAAATTTCATCATATTTTCTCCCTCTGTGCTGCAACATTAACGATAATACATAGAACAAACATATCTTGTCAATTTAGTGTTTTGCTCAGTTTAATTCCTATGACGCTATCTAAATGCAAACTAATTTAAAGCCCCAGAAAAAGAGCCTTGCTCCTCTCGCAAAATTTTGATTATTTCAGATTATGGTTATTGGGAATTTGCAATAAAATATTATTGACCTGATAACAAATATTTGATAAGTTTTTTTAGAATACGGAGGCAAAAGGTACGCCTGAAAGGGGAAAAATGCCGATAATAAAAATAGGATTCTGGTGTTTTTGTTATGTCCTGTTGAAGTAAGTGCCTGGACTATTTACGAGTCGAGGTTGATGCATCTGCAAGAGGCTGTTCGTGAAGCCGTATTTATATACTGCGAACGGACGGCAACGCAGAAGATGGGATAAAATCGGCTTGTAAATTGTTCAGGCTACCCTGGATTATATATAAGAAGTTATGTTAGGCTATCGGCAGTTTTTATGAATGAAGCAGGCTAAATGCTTGCATGGAGAATAAATGCTTAAGCAAGTTCATCATTGAATAAGGAATCCTTTATGGCCAAAACTCGCACAAAAAGCTTATTGCTTTTTTCTGTCATAGCAGCATCCATGATTCTCCTCATGTATTCCGGCTGCGAAACTTCGGAGACGCTGACAAGAAAGCGCATCAAATCCGTGGAAAGAAGCCTTCTGGAAACAGTCTCTATCAAGGGAATGCCACTCAAGAAAATGGAACTTCCGGAAAGGATGTCATATTACCGCGTTCCCGGGATAAGCCTGGCTGTTATTGATAACTATCAGATAGAATGGGCCAAAGCATACGGCATCAAAAAGGTCTCTTTGTCAGATCCGGTTACAACAGAAACACTGTTTCAAGCCGGAGAATTGAGCCAGCCTGTGGCCGCACTCGCAGTCCTTTCTTTTGTTGAAAAGGGGATTCTTAATCTGGACGAGGACATCAACCGCTATTTAACAACCTGGAAAATTAAAACAAACCGAAACACACGAAAGACGCCTGTTTCCCTCCGCCATCTGCTCAGCCACAGCTCCGGAGCAAATCTTCCTGTGCTTCCGGGATATAAGCAGGGAAAAAACCTCCCGACAATTCAACAGGTCCTTAATGGAAAAAAGCCCGCTTCAAATCCCCCTCTCAATATCGATTTTGAACCGGGCTTACAGGTGCGTTTTTCATGGGGAGGATATGCCATTCTTCAGCTTCTGCTGTCAGAGTTTAGAAATGATCCCTTCACCACGGTTTTGGATAAGACTGTTCTTACACCACTGAAAATGAGCCACAGCACATTTGCCGCCACACCTCCGGTTCCATTGGAGCATGAAGCAGCATCCGGGCATCTGAGGGAAGGACAACCCCTGGAAGGAAAATGGCTTAATTATCCGGCGCAGGCCGCTTCAGGCTTGTGGACAACGCCCACAGACATGGCAAATTTTGCCCTGGCGGTTATAAACACGGCCATGGGAAAGACACAAAGTATTATCTCCCCACAAACAGCCCGCACAATGCTGACTCCTCAGGCCGGTAATCAAGGCCTTGGTTTTTCCGTCGACGATATTGATGATAATCTCAATATCAACATAAAGGGCGGCACAGAAGGATTCCAGACATACATAATCCTATATCCCCAGAAAGGGCAAGGAGCGGTTTTAATGACCAACAGCGCAAACGGACAGTTCCTCATCGAGGAGATGCTCAGGAGTATTTCACTGACTTATGAATGGCCGCACTTTCAACCGAACATCAAGCCGCTCTACAGGCTGGATCCATCTATCTACCAGCAGTATGTGGGCAGGTATGAGGTCAATCCCGATTATATACTCACTGTTACCTATGAAGATTATTACCTTATTATCCAGCCCTCAGGCCAGTCGCCGACTAAATTTTATGTTGAAAACCACACAACTTTTTTTTCCACGTCACCCTACATCCAGATCTTTTTCAATAAAGATGCCCAAAACCGGGTAATCAGTCTTACCCTGAGGCAGGCCGGACAGGAGCAGGAAGCCAAAAAGATAAGGGAACAGGAGACGAAATCCTCTCAAATTGAATTCGCTTATGAATTCTTGAATAACTCAAAAAACCGCTGTTTTCGTGTTCGGCTGATTTGTTTCGAAAAAATATAGAAGGACAGTCTTGCTTCAGAGATGCGTGTTATTCTCTGGTCGTATTTGGCGTGAAGGGCGTTTTCAATATCCGTCTCTCTCCTGAAGCCGGCCTTTTCAAACTGTTCCACCCACCATTGGGTTCCGGCATTAATGATATGCCCGTTTTTGGGGTAGCCGTAGTCATCCACATGAATGGTGTGGAAACAGTGGTTGTTCTTGAGATCCTCATCCCATTCCGAAAGATAGACCTCATGAATTTTTCCAAAAACAGGGTCCTTTCCATATCCCGGAATATTGCAGAAAAGCAATCCCTCGTCTTCAAGAAGACCGTACATGCGGGACAGGTATCCCATAAGCCCATTCGGATTAAGATGTTCAAAAATATCCAGGCCGAGGATGACATCAAAGCTTGACCGGAAGGAAAGGGTCCTGAGATCACCCAGATGGATGTGAGGCAGGACATCCGGAAAGGCCTTCTCCAAAGCCATCCGGCTGATCTCCGCTCCCTCCACCGAGACCCCTTGATCCAAGAGCAGTTTCATGACACTACCGTTGGCGCATCCAAAATCCAAAACGCTTTTAGGCTGAAACTCAAGAGCGATTTCAGCCATCAGCTTTTTGTCGTCATCCACATCCATGGTCCATACGCCCTGGCGCTCGTAATAGCCGTTCTCGATGATCTTTTTCTCCAACCAGTCAAAATCCCCGCTTTCCTGAATCTGAAAAACCCAGAGCTGCTCATTTGTCATACGCCTGGTGCGGGAGGCATACTGCTGCGGCCTTTCCTCCTTGATGGGAATAAGATGAATATTATCGCGCAGGACTTTGTTGATGAATTCCGGAGATTGAACAAAATTCATAACCAGGGCGACACGGGAATTTCCTCGCTTCAGAAAATCGATCTGATGAAGTTTTCCAGGTTTATCCGGTGTTCTCCCCAGGATTTTTTCGTACAACCATTCCACAAATTCGTCGTTCGGAAGACGGGTGTATTTGTCTAAAGCTTCCTGGAAATACAGACCTTTGTTTTTATTCTGTTTTGTTGTTTTCTTAAACATGACTGAGGACAAATCACTCTTAAAATCGCATCCTTCCTGATTCCTGAGTCGATGCAGGTCCCTTTGCGGCATTCCACACTCTCAGAAATGCGCCGGAGAACAGATTTGAAAAATCAGACCTCTCATAGTCTGCCTTGATCATTTCTGTGATGAGCTTAAGCATTTGAGCCTGAGCTTCGGGTGTCCACAGATCCCTTTCCGTCATGAGTAAAATAGAACCGTCCCCAATGGCTTTTTTTGCTTCATCCAGCTTTTTGAAAAAAGCTTCCGGATCTTCATCCGTACCAAAAACAAGCCCCAGCACGGATTTTTCCTTTTTGATAAGATCGAGGATTTCTTTAGCAGGAAGCCCGTTCCGGACAAGGATAAAAGGCCGCGTGGATTTCTCAAGAAGGAATCTGGTCTGATCGTCATTTATCCCCCAGTAGAAGAAAAGGAGTCCGCTCTTGTTAACTTCTTTGAGAAAGGTTTCCCCTTTTTCACTTAAGCCTTTTTCTCCGAAGAGGAAAACCGGATTTTCGGCAAATACAAATTGAACACCCATCCCGGCCAGGACTTTTGCCCAGCGCGGGTCGTCCCGGAAAGATTCAATATCTTTAAAACCTGTCATCACGGTTGTTTTCCCCTGGCGGGAATTCATGGACACACTTCTTGAAGAAGACCACAACCTGAGCCCTTTAGCCTCTTTGCTTTTCGCTCCTACTCCCAGCAGATCCTTCATTAATTCCATACGGAGAGCTTCCCCTTCTTCTTTTTTTGCCCCATCCAGAATAGCCAACTGAAGATCAACAAAGGGATCTTTGGCATCTCCATGATCAGCGATCGTTTTATCCAGGGAGAAAAGCGAGTAATTGATCAGGTTCTGATATTTGAGCTGGTATGTCTCCTGCCGGAGGGAAGTAATAAGATTTCCGGGTTCATCCGCCAGGATCGCAACAGCCGCATGGACAAAATCACCCACTTTTTTCAGGATCTCCGGTTTAACCAGATCCAGGTCATCGCGAACCTGGTGATATTTAAAATGATAGCCCTGCGTCATAATGGCATACCCGGGAACTCCCTTTGCAAGAAAAGGGTTATGGTCTGAGCCGCCCGGGCCTCCCCGGCCGGGCTTGACATAGTCCAGTATCTCCTTGGGAAGTTTTTCCTTGATAACTTTCCAGATCTGCGGGCTGTAATACGTCCCATTGAACGGCACATTCCCATTGCCGTGGGCTACCATATCCATATTCAGATAGGCCACTGTTTTTTCAATAGGGAAAATGGGAGAATCACAGTAGTGCCGGGAACCCAGCAGCCCTTGCTCCTCTCCGGCCCACAGTGCAAATATCACCGTTCTTTTGGGTTTGGCATTGTTGGCCTTCATCATGCGGGCAATCTCCATAGTAACCGCAGTCCCCGATGCGTTGTCATTGGCACCGTTATACACTTCCCCATAAGGACTGATTCCCAGGTGGTCCATGTGCCCGCCGATAATAACGTATTCCTCTTTCAGCTTGTCATCCGACCCAGTTATCTTTGCGATAACATTTCTGGTCGGCCGCTTGGCGTCATAAATCGCGCTGACTGAAACATGGGCTTTCACTCCCGTATTAAAGGAAAGAGATTCCCCCTTGGGCAGTTCCCGGGACAGGAAGCGAAGCTCGGTTTTGAGCTCTTTGAAAATATAATTCGTTACGGAATCTTGAATAGTGAGAAGCACAAAATTCGGGTTGTAATCTTCCTTTTTTGTTGGCATATAGATGTAACGGCTCTGACTGCCCGGAGAGCGGTATGCGACCATTCCGAGCGCCCCGAGTTCCTGCGCAGTTTTGATCCTGTTCTCCATCTTCGCCTCATCCTTGTCTTTCCATTTGGGAGGGGTGTCCGCGGAAAGGAGTACGATCTTGCCTTTAATGTCCAGGCCGGCATAATCATCATACTCTTTCCCGGGGGCATGAATGCCATACCCCGCATAGACGATCTCTGCAGTAAAATGGCCGGATCCGGAATACCGTTGTATTCTCCAGTCGTCTCCATAATAGAAACTTCTTTTTCCCTTCTCAGTGAGGATCTCTAGAACAACGCCCTCACCAATGTTCCTGTGTTCAATGGTAAAATCCTGGAAATAAGTGCCCTTGTTTCCAGCCGGTTCCAGTCCCCACTTCTTTAACTTGGCTGCGATATATTTTTCTCCCATAACACCGCCCGGTTGACCGCTGCGCCGGCCGGCCATGGCGTCTGATGCCAGATCCTTGATATAGCTCAGCGCCGCTTGTTCGTTAAAAGATGCGGCCTGATCATCCGAAATAATGGGTGAAACAAACAATGCAAAAATAAACAAAAGAGCCAGGATTTTTCTCATCAATATTCTCCTTGTCAGTAAAAATAAAACATCATTATATAAAAAACAGGACTAAAAAAGTAGTATTAAAGGATTCGAGGGATCGAGGGGTCGAGTGAAAAGAAAAGATATAAGAGTTTAGTTAAAAGCGCTTGAATCCTCGAACCCTCTACATCAACTAATCGGCAGTTTTTATGAATAAAACAGGTTAACATCAATAGAAGAAAGCTATATACTAATTTTTAGCACAATCCCATATGAGGAAGGACAGATATGTATAACACCTATAAATGTTTTTTTTGCCGGAAAGAAAGTATCATTCTGGTTTTATTATTCCTGCTTGTACTGCCGTTGGGAGTAAGAGGCGATCCCGCTCCTATGCGAAAATATGTGGCTAATCAAAAGCTCATGCTGTCAGGCAGTATTGCCGCATCTGACGAACATGGAATTCAAAGGGACGAGCAACTTCCCCCGGGATGGGCCTGGAAAAAAAGCAGCAAAAGACCCAATAAATATTACATGTCTCTCGGCCAGCTCACACCTAAAAAAAAGAATGGGGAGATCTTCTTTGATATTTCCCGGTGGAATTTCGTCAACTCTGCTCTTCAGGATGGTTTTTCCGAAGATTTCATCATTCAAAAGCTAAAAATCATCATAAAAGACCCGGCACTGCGGTTCAAGGAAGACCTGACACTTACAGAAGCCAGGCAGAAGTTCGAAGGACTTGGACAGGAACAGGCCGAAGAGCTTTTTACAGAACCGAAGAGATATATTGATTTTTCACTGAGTTCCAAAGGGATAGTAGTTTTCCAGACCACCAGGAAGCGGTTGATGAAGATTTTTGTGGAAAATTACAGCACATCGGGTCATATAACAGCCATGGAAATCTCCAAAGGATCGGAGGCAAAAACCGCGTTAAAAAAACAGATCTTTATTAAAAGCCTGGAACACGGATGGAGAATTGACCTGGATAAAGACGGACTCATTGATATCATCTGGAACCCCATCTCCCATATCAAGTCATCAGGATTTGAGGTGCAGAAAGGAAACAGAATCGCTCTTGTAGAGATATTTAAAAAATAATCTTCAATTATTTTTATAAATAGGGAGATCTTTTATTATGTCCAAGCTTAACCGGCGTGATTTTTTAAAAACCATAGGACTGGGAGCGGCGGCTCTTTCTATCCCTCCGATCGAATGGGGATGTAAAAAAACCATCAAAAAGCCCAACATAATCTATATTCTGGCTGATGACCTGGGATATGGGGAGATTGGAAGTTATGGACAGACAAAGATCCGGACACCGAACATTGATAAACTGGCGGATGAGGGAATAAAATTTACCCAGCACTACTCTGGGAGCCCGGTCTGTGCTCCCTCAAGGTGCGTCCTTCTGACCGGAAAACATACAGGACATGCATACATCCGGGCTAATGACGAACTATCTGAAAGAGGAGATGTATGGCACGACCCGAATCTTGAAGGGCAGAGACCGCTATTGCCCGGCACAGAGACCATCGGAACCATCCTCCAGAAACATGGATATACAACCGGAGCAATCGGCAAATGGGGACTGGGAGGTCCGGACAGCACAGGGCAGCCGAATAAACAGGGATTCGATCTTTTTTACGGCTATCTCTGCCAGAGGATAGCCCACAATTATTATCCAACCCATCTCTGGAAAAACGGGACTAAAGACACGTTGGAAGGGAATGAGTACTTCTTCCCCCATCAAAAACTTCCGGAAAATAAAGATCCTTTGGACCCCGCTTCCTATGCGCCCTACAAAGGCAAAACATACTCCATGGACAGGATGGCGGAAGAAGCCCTGCAGTTTATCCGTGAGAACAAGGACAGGCCTTTTTTCCTGTACCTGCCTTTCCCTGTTCCTCATGTTTCCCTCCAGGTCCCGGAAGATTCCCTGAAGGAATATGAAGGGGCTTTTACAGAAACTCCTTACAAGGGCGACAGGGGCTACACACCCCATCCAAAACCCAGAGCCGCTTACGCAGCAATGATCACGCGTATGGACAGGGAGATCGGCCGGATCCTGGACCTTCTCAATGAGTTGGGACTGGA
This sequence comes from Acidobacteriota bacterium, assembly GCA_030669585.1. GTDB lineage: Bacteria > Acidobacteriota > Aminicenantia > Aminicenantales > Aminicenantaceae > DAOVDI01. The sequence continues at coordinate 37,029 of DAOVDI010000007.1, read as the reverse complement.
GGACAACACACTGGTTATGTTCACAAGCGATAACGGGCCAACCTTTAATGGAGGAACGGATTCGACGTTTTTCAACAGTGCGGGCCCGCTTCGTGGTTTAAAAACCCAGCTTTACGAGGGAGGGATCCGTGTTCCTATGATCGCCCGCTGGCCAGGAAAGATCCAGCCGGGAACAGAGACAGGTCACATCTCCGCATTCTGGGATGTCCTGCCTACTATGGCTGACCTGCTGGGCATCCAGGCTCCTCATGATATCGATGGCATCTCTTTTCTACCTACTTTGATGGGACAACCTGAAAAGCAGCAGGAACATGATTATTTGTATTGGGAATACCTGGGACGGCAGGCGGTCCGGATGGGCGATTGGAAAGCCTATCGCGCCGCTTACGACAAAGACATCGAGCTTTATAACTTGAAGAATGATATCGCTGAATCACATAATGCTGCCGCTAAAAATCCGGAGATTATGGGAAAGATCAGAGATATCCTATTTTCCGCACGTATAGAATCCGGTCTTTTCCCACTCGTCAGGAAAAAACGAAACGAATAAGGGAGACACTTATGAAAAGACGTCAATTCCTGCATTCTCTAGGCTTGGGAGCAGCCGCCTTAGCCGGGGGTGGTCCTCTCTCCCCCTTTACGCTTGGAGCACAAATTCCACTCAATTTTATCATTATCAATGTGGATGACCTCGGCTGGACAGATCTTTCCTGCTATGGAAGCCGCTATTATGAGACTCCTAATATCGACATCCTCGCCTCCCAGGGAATGAAATTCACCAATGGATATGCTGCGTGTGCAGTCTGTTCCCCGACACGCGCATCCATTATGACCGGCCGCTATCCAGCAAGGATCGGAGTGACGGACTGGATCCACCATCTGGACCGCGAAGCCCACACTGCCATAGGTTCCAGAAAAAACCCAGAGGAATATGTAGGAGGCCGGAACCGCAGGCTTCTCTGTCCCCCAAATCCCTACTGGATGGAACTGGATGAGGTCACGATCGCTGAAATGCTCAAGACAGCCGGTTACAGCACCTGCCACATTGGAAAATGGCATCTGGGACCCTATGAATGGTTTCCCGATAAGCAGGGATTTGACATCAATATCGGAGGCTGTGAGATCGGCCAGCCGCCGGCTTACTTTGACCCCTATTATCAACATGCCCGGCGAAGCAGTATTGCAACCCTGCATCCCCGAAAACAGGGTGAATACCTTACAGACCGGGAAGCTGATGAAGCGGTACAATTTATAAAACAGAATACAGATAAACCTTTTTTCCTCAACATGTGCCATTATGCGGTTCACACACCGCTTCAGGGAAAAAAGAGCCTTGTTGCCAAATATGACAAAAAGACAAAGACGAACCATACGAACGCTGTCTATGCCGCGATGATAGAAGGCGTAGACCAGGCTGTGAAGCGGATCCTGAAGGCCCTGGATGAGTCAGGCCTCAATAAAAATACTCTTATTATTTTCACCTCGGATAACGGGGGATTAAAAGACCATGCCACGGATAATAAACCGCTGCGCTCGGGGAAAGGATACCCCTATGAGGGAGGGATCCGGGTGCCTCTGATCGTCCGCTGGCCCGGAGAGGTCAAAGCCGGTTCGGTTTGCAATGAGCCAGTTTCCAGCATTGATTTCTTTCCCACTATCTGTGATGCCGCCTCTATAAACCTGCCTTCGGATAGGCCGATCGACGGGGAAAACCTCATTCCTGTTCTTCGACATAGCGGACAATTAAAAAGAAAGGCGATCTACTGGCATTTCCCCCATTACAGGGGAAGTGTTGTCCCTTACAGTATCATCCGCAAAGGAGACTGGAAGCTGATCAAACGTTATGAGGGAAATGCCTTCGAGCTTTTTAATTTGAAAGAGGACATCAGCGAAAAACATGAGCTTTCGGATAAAAGGCCTGATAAAGTGAAGGAATTAAACGAAGACCTCGTCATCTGGCTTAAAAAATCCAATGCCAGACTCCCACGGCCCAATCCGGATTATGTGCCTCCTAGAAAATAAATCTCATGCCAAAAGCTTTTTATGGGACCATAAGAAAGCATGCTAAACCGCTCCAGTCTGTTCTTGTTAAACCGGCCGGTCCGGACTGCAATCTAGGATGCACCTACTGTTTTTATCTGGAAAAGGCAGAAATGTTTCCAGAAAACAAAATTCACCGCATGAGCGAAGAAACACTGGAAGAAATGACCAGACAGGTCATGTCCCAGAGCGAACATCATGTTTCGTTTGGATGGCAGGGAGGAGAGCCGACCCTGATGGGAATTTCCTTTTTTGAAAAAGCGGTCAGCTTTCAGCAGAAATACGGCCGCGGACATACCGTCGGGAACGGTTTTCAGACAAACGGACTCTTGATCGATAAGGAGTGGGCAAAATTCCTGAACAAATACAAATTTCTGGTCGGCCTTTCTCTTGATGGGCCCGAGCACATCCATGACCGCTACAGAAAACAACGCAGCGGAGAGGGTTCCTGGGCAAAAGTTAAAGATAAAGCCAGGCTGATGATGGATGAGGGAGTAGAGGTTAACGCACTGGTGGTCGTCAATGATTATTCTGTCCGCTTCCCGGAAGAGATATACGCATTCCACAAATCTATGGGGCTGACCTTCCAGCAGTACATCCCCTGCCTGGAAAAGGACCCGAAAGATAGTTCCAAACCCGCTTCGTTCTCGGTTCCTCCGGAACAGTACGGGGAGTTTCTCTGCCGGCTCTTTGACCTTTGGCTTGGCGATTTTGTTGACGGCGCCCCGGCTACATCCATCCGTCTGTTTGATTCTTTGTTCCATTCTTATGTGGGACTGCCTCCTCCAGAATGTACGCTTCTCAAAGAATGCGGTGTCTATGTGGTGATCGAGCACAACGGCGATGTGTATGCATGTGACTTTTTTGTCGATCCGGAATGGAAACTGGGAAATATCCGGGACAAAAAGATCATCGATATGCTGAACAGCGCTCAACAGAACAGGTTCGGCAGGATCAAATCAACCCTTCACTCTGAATGCCAAAAATGCAGATGGCTTCCACTCTGCAGAGGAGGTTGCCCTAAAGACCGTCTCTTGTCGGCTCCGTCCCGGGGGTTAAACTATTTCTGCCCCTCATTTAAGGCATTTTTTTCCCATGCGGATGAGCGGTTCAGATGGATGGCGGATGAGTGGAAGCGACAGCAGGCCATGATGTCTTCCAGTCCTCAATCGAATAAACAGCCGCCTGTCGGCAGAAACGATCCATGTCCCTGCGGAAGCGGGCTTAAATATAAAAAATGCTGCGGACGGTTATAAAAAAAATGAAAAAGGAAACCCGGGCCAGCATCAAGAAGCTGCTTTTTTTTACAGCTGTCCTATATCTGTTTCTTCTTTCCATTCAGCTTATGGGCGCATCTTTTCAACTAATGGGAAAAGGGTTTGCAGAAGGTCTTATTAAAACAACCTCCAATCCCTTTGTCGGTTTGCTGATTGGGATGCTTGTCACCAGTATCATTCAAAGCTCATCAACCACAACCTCCATCACGGTAGGCGCTGTTGCCGGCGGAATTTTAACTTTGCCCGGTGCCATTCCAATCATCATGGGCGTCAATATCGGTACGACTATCACGAGCGCCATTGTTTCCATGGGACATGTGGCGCGAAAGCAGGAGTTCGAAAGGGCGTTTGCTGCCGCCATTGTGCATGAAATTTTCAATTTAATGGCGGTCTTTATCCTTTTCCCTCTGGAAATGACCACCCACATACTTGAGAAATCAGCCACGGTCCTTGCTGATGCGTTTGTGGGGATCGGAGGCCTTGAGTTTTTAAGCCCTCTCAAGACGATCACGCAGCCGGTCATAAACCTAATTAAAGATCTCCTGCCGTATCCAATCCTCCTGGCAGGCCTGGCTCTGGGTTTGTTGTTTATTTCGCTGATCCGGATGGGCAAGATCATGCGTTCATTGATGCTGTCCAAGATCGAGATCTTCCTTGACCGGTATCTGTTCAAAAACGGTTTGACCGCATTTCTCCTCGCTGTTGTTGTCACAGCCGTCATCCAGAGCAGCTCTGTCACAACTTCACTGGCCATTCCGCTGGTCGGCGCAGGCTTGCTGACCATCCGGAAAATATTCCCTTACATGCTGGGAGCCAATGTCGGGACAACGGTAACAGCCATGCTGGCCGCCTTTGCGACATTAAATCCCATAGCGATCACAGTCGCGTTCACACATCTTCTCTTTAATATATTCGGGATCGTTATCATTTACCCGTTTAAGAATGTCCCCATATGGCTTGCGGAAAACTTTGCGAAACTTACAACAAAATCCAAGAAAAATACCATTATATTTGTGGTTTTATATTTCATGCTGTATCTGATACCGATTGTGTTTATAATAATACTGCGAACATGAGGTGAGAAATATGTTTAAAAAGATCTTTAATGTCTGGAAGCGAGAGAATTTATTAAACCAGGCGCTAGGCCTGACTGAAACGATGTTTTCGCTGGCCTCAAACAATTTTGATATCGCTACCGAAGAATTGATCCGGAATCTTAACATCAAAAGAGCCAAAATCTATTCCACCGACCAAAAAATAAATGAATGCGAGAAGAGTGTCCGCAAAAAGGTCCTCGAGCATCTGGCCATCAACCCAAAGCAAGACACCAGCTATTCATTGATATTGATAACTGTGGTCAAGGACCTTGAAAGAATAGGAGACTACGTCAAGAATATCATAGAGTTGGCCAATCACTATCCAAAGCAACTGCCGGACGATGCCTATTCAAAAGAATTGATAACCATACGCAACAATATGAGCGCTATTCTGAAGGATTCCATCAATATCTTCAAACAAGCCGACGTGGAAAAGGCCAAGGAATACTATAAATACCACCGGAAAGTCACGGAAAAGGTGGATGCGATGATCTTGCACATTCTTGATGAAAAGGATCTCGTTGTCAGGGAAGCCGTGATCTATGCTTTGTTTTCTCGATATTTAAAGAGGATCGCCGCCCATCTGGCCAATATCCTGACAACGATCATCAACCCATTTCATCTCGTCGGGTACGGATTTGACGAGTTCAAGAATGAGGAAGTGGAATAATCCTGTTATTTCAACTGGTCAAGAAGAGAACTGAGCTCCACCAGATTGATGAATTCGGCCCGGTAGCCGAAAGCATCTTTGCCCCTCGACTCTCTTGCCATTTTCAAGACGTTCTCCAGCGAGGAGCCTCCCTTGAATTTCGAATCCCGAAGCAGCATGCCGAACTGGGCCACTGCAGAGGAAAATTTAAAATTATCAGACGTTTTGGCGAGGCGGATATGCTTGTCCACTAAAGGATGTACGATCAGCTTGCTCTTATCCCCGTCAGGATCTTTGTATCTCAGTTTTATGGTCATAAGCTCTCTGGTTTTAAAGGCTTCCGGACTTATCTTGGTTTCCTGGTATTTAAGTTTATCAACGCCGGGGATCTCTTCTTCGGAACCGTAAGGGATGATCTCATAAAGAGCGGTCACTGTATGGCCGGCGCCCAATTCACCAGCGTCTTTGGTGTCGTCAGAGAAATCTTCCTTCTTTAGCATCCTGTTCTCATATCCGATCAGACGGTAAGCCTTAACCTTTGCAGGGTTGAACTCAACCTGAATTTTAACATCCTTGGCAATGGTAAAGAGTGTGCCGCGCATATCATCGATGAAAACTTTTTTTGCTTCGAGCAGGCCGTCGATGTAATGGTAGGATCCGTTTCCTTTATCTGCAAGCTGCTCCATACGGCTGTCCTTGTAATTTCCCATTCCGAAACCCACAATAGTAAGAAAGATGCCCTTTTCCCGCTTTTCCTCGATCATACGTACCAGTTCAGATGTACTTGAGACCCCGACATTAAAATCACCATCTGTTGCCAGGATCACACGGTTGTTTCCGCCTTTTATATAATTTTCCATTGCGACTTTGTAGGCCAGTCTGATGCCCTGGCCTCCTGCAGTCGACCCTCCGGCTCGAAGCCGGTTTATGGATTCAATGATCTTTTCCTTCCTGTCTCCTGCTGTGGACGGCAGAATCAGACCGGCAGCGCCTGCATAAACCACAATAGCTACATGGTCCTTTTTGCTCAACTGCCTGGTCAGCAGCTTAAAAGCCGACTTCAGAAGGGGAAGTTTATTGGGCGATCTCATGGATCCTGATACATCGATGAGAAAAACCAGATTGCTCGGAGGAAGTTCCTTGGTCTCCAATTTTTTTCCCTGAAGGCCGATGTGGACCAATCTGTGATCTTTTTTCCATGGGCAGGAGGATATTTCCGTATAGATCGAAAATGGATGTTTTCCACTAGGAAGGGGATAATTATAGCGAAAATAATTGATCATTTCTTCAATACGGACCGCATCCTTTAGGGGAAGCTGATTCATCTTTATAAACCGCCGGACATTGGCATAGGAAGCAGTATCAACATCGATGGAAAAAGTGGAGAGTGGATTAGCAAGGGCTAACAAGTATTGGTTCTCATAGATCCGGTCATATTCCTCGGTGTTGAAGGGATGGTAATAGGACGGAGGAGGCGCTGCAGCCTCCCTTGACATGGGCCGGAATATTTTTTTAACCACTCCACCCAACACTCCGCCCACTACACCTCCCTCAACAGCGGCTTTAACGATGGATTCTTCCATCTCTGCCTTGGATTCGTCTTTTTCATTGACCCGGACAAGAACCACTTTCAGTATGATCCCTTTGGTCTTTATTATCCGAAAGCCTTTTGTCACCGCAGTTTTAAATCCCGCCAACTCAAACCTGAAGTCATAGACGCCTGCGGGAATGTTGTTGAAGATGAAGATCCCTGTATTATCTGTCATAGTCTTATGGATCTTTTTTGTGCCTGTTTCTACAGCAGTAACCAGGACCGAGGGTAAAGGATTGCCCTGTGCGTCGTTAACCTTCCCGGCCACAGAAATAAAGTCATCCGCACGGGAGGCCTCAAGGGCCAAATAGGACCCGGCTAAAATAAAGGCCAGAATCAAAACAATTGATAATTTTTTCATTGTTATTCTCCTTTCTCACTTCATATACAATCCAAACAACGAAATATTCCCCCTGTCTTACTTTTTATAAACAACCCTTTCATTAAAATATAAGGATCAGCTCATCACCCCGATGGAGGGATACGATCTCTCTAAACTCAACCTTATTAAAAAAGGGGCCTTTCCTGTACTTCACCAGGCAGCTTTTTTCATTGATCCGACACTGTTTTATCGACCGGAAACCGAGGTCTTTACCAAGTCCCAATGATCCCAGCTTTAGCTTCCCATAAGCGATCTTCAAGCGGACCTCTTTTCCCTTTATGGAAAAGCTTCCCCAGCCGCTTCCAGTGGACCAGAAAGTGTTAAAATCTTCCTGAAATATCCTGGGAGAAAAGGCCAAATAATGATCGACTCCGTCATATTGAAAACCAGAAAGCGCAAGCATAACAGCCCAGCTTGCCATAGCCCTGGCGTAATGATGACCACATTCGAATTCATCCCAGGGATTTCTGTTAAACCCGCGATGCCTGTCCCTGACAGCTTTTACGATAGCCAGACCCTGATCGATATGGCCTGAATAGATCAGAGAGGCGGCGACCTGATATTCGATACCAGTCCACACCTCATCCGAATACACAAATGGCAGGGCAGGCCTGTTCCCCTTGGGCCAGGAACAGAGCAAAAGCCCTGCTTCCTCGTTCAGTGCATACACACGCTGGACATTGGAGAAGCTGCTGAGGTCATTCTTGAAATTATATCTGTAAATGGAATCCATGGCTTTATCCACATGGGTCTTATCCAGAACATAACCGAGCCCGGCGACATGGGCCAGATACTGCCCCAGGAGTTGATCGGAGAGGCAGCCGTCTCCATACTGGTATTTGGGCATATCATCTTCTTTTTCAGGGGAACGCAGATGCCCGGGAACAACAAGTCCATCCATCACATTGATCTTCTGTACATAATATTCCCCGTTCCAGAGCTGTGAATCATACTGTGAGGAGCCGCTGCGATAGAGCTTTATATATTCCTCCACCTTGTTTTTGTCCCCTACAGCTGCAGCCATCTCTGAACAGGCCTTCAGGGCCGCCAGATAGAGCGATCCAGTCATTGTATTCGGACCATAATATTCAATATCATATGTATTGTGCTGTTCCCCCTCCATCACTCCGTCTTTATCCGGATCCCACGGTTGGAGAAGGCGCTCTTTCTGCCATTTGAATTTTTCCGGCACATTGCCCACTCCAATCCATGCGAATTCCAGAGCAGCTTTGACTTTGGGCCACATCTTTTTCAGCCACTCCGTATCTCCGGATATCTTCCATTCCCTGTAAACCCGGACAATGTTTCCCATCTGTCCGTCTGCACAAGGTTTAAAAGACCACCAGTAATCCCCCAGAGGGATCAATGTCCGGAAAACCTGGTAGCCATTGTCAAACGTGTTATGCAGAAAATCCGTCTCCCGGCAAGTCCTTTCAAGAGAGGGAAACAGGTAGGCCAATGTTTGTTCATAGTTCCAGACATGCGTGCAGTTCATGGGACAGGATCCGCTGTTGTCTGTAAGACCTTCAAACCCGAATAATTTACCATCCTCTACCCTCATAACCAGATTGGTCTTTAAAGAAGACATCTGGGACGAAAGGGAATCGATAACATAAGAAGGATAAGTCGACTGAGAAAGAAGAGTAGAAAATGCCCGGGTATCATGGTCAAGCTCATCAATGTTGTCCATAATATATCGGGCCACATCCCGGGCTCCTTTAAATCCGGCGCCATAGAAATTTTGGAATTTTTTCCCTTTGACCTCTTTTTCCCTGTTCCAGTAGTTCTCCCGGTTGGGAAAATACCAGGTCAAATAAAAGGGAACGGTCTTTTCTTCTCCGGGACCCAGTTTAAAATGGACCAGAACAGTGGCAACATCACTTCGGCCGGCTTCGGATTCCTGACTGTCGTTGACGATCTGAATGCGCCCGTCATCCGAAAAGTCGTCCCAGAAAATGTGGGCATTGTCCCACCATCCCCCTCTGTACCAGCGTGTCTGGATATCCACATCTGATTCGGATGTAACAATGGCCAGGCTGCCGTATTCCAGATCCTTTGGAGACGCTCGATTGGATGTCATCTCGATCCCCCTGAAACGGCCCTCATCAATGTATTGATTTAGATTATTTCCGTAACTATTCCGGTTGTTTTCATCCTGAGTTTTAATAGGATTCAGCATGCTGAAAGCTATGCTCACATCTACCTGACTCGACTTATCGTTCCTTACCTTCCAGTTGAATAACGCTGCCGGGATCCCGCTCCTCTCCGGATCCAGAGGAATATATGGATTAAAAGCCTCAAGCTCGATGGAAACAGGAATCTGCTCGTCCAGGAAGCGGATATTCGCAAAAGGGTACTCGCCGCAAAAAACAACCTCATCAAACCTGGCAACACCGGCCAACTGGTTCCGGGGAAATCCCATCCAACCGACATAGGGAGGGAGAAGTTTTCGTTCAAGGATCATGGCAACAGGATCCTGGCCTTTTCCTTTTGCCCAGACAGAGAAAAATGTCATATCGGGATGAACGCCTTTATTTGGGCGGTTGAAAATCTCAAGTTCACGGATCTCACCCCTGCCGCCAATATTGATGTTGCCGGTCCCCAGCCCTCCGATGGGAAAGGAAATAGTGGTCAGGTCTTTTCCTGAATACTGCGGAACATTCCCTGTTTCATAAAGCAGTTTTTGGCGGGACATATCTCCTCCAATTGTTACCAGACTGCCAACAATAAAAAACAAAATAGACCAAAAAAACAATTTTTTCATAGCGCCCCCATTCTTTATTCATTTTAAAGAATTACTCAAAAAGATGGTATTACAGACACACCAATAATTCAACAGCAAAGGATTAGGCCAAGGAAAAAAAGTCTATAGAAGTCAATTGAGGTCCATAGAAGTCTATCGAAGTCGAAGAAGTCAAGAAGAGTTTGTTGAGTTTATTGGGTTCGTTGTGTTTTTTGGGTTATTTTAATTGGATTTAACTCAATAAACCCAATAAGCTCAAAGAACTGGATTCCCGTTTTCACGGGAATGACGAGAGTACGAGATGAACGAGACAAACGAGATAAACGATTTTTTCCTACTGCGAATGCGTCACAACAAAGCAGATCGGCTCGCCCAGAGGGCAAAAAGATAGAAAGAGAAGGTTCAAGGATTCTAGGGTTCGAGTGTTTTTCTTTCTAACAATTTAATAGTGGATTGTCATAGTGTTTTTGTTATGTCCCGTTAAAGTAAGTGCCTGGACTATTTACGAGTCGAGGTTGATGCATCTGCAAAAGGCTGTTCGTGAAGCCGTATTTATATACTGCGAACGGACAGCATCGCAGCAGATGGGATAAGATCGGCTTGTAAATTGTTCAGGCTAGTTGGCGAAGTAACCAAGTCTGTGTGCAACCCGAAAATTACTATTTTTGACCATGATGCTAATGTTTCTGAACTTTTTGTCCCTCTTATACGACTTAGGCAAATAATAAAGAAGATAATAGTTCTCCGATGAAGCCACCGCTTTTTTGAATAGATGTTCAGGGTTAGAGGAGCTTTCCACATACCCTCCTGTGGCTAGAGCCATCTCCTTGAATACAGAAAAAATATCTTCCGAATGCTCTTCCATCCGCACTCCGGACACAATTTGAGGAGATTTTGTTATATACAAAAAATGCATGGAAATAGAAGAATCTGAGCAGGCCTTTTTTATCAGATCAATATCAAGTGATAGGTCCCGCTTATGAAAATCAAACAAGCCGGAAATCGTATGAAGGATATCCGGCCTGTCCTGATAAAGGTTCATGTACTGGTTCAGGATTCTCGGTTCGACAACAGGAATAAATTCTCTTTGGTAGAACAAAAACACATATTTCTGCCCCTTTTCAAGCTTTAGATGCTGCGTAAAATCCATCAGCTTTTCCTGGTTAACATAACGAAGATTTTCCAGTTTACTTAGGAGTGTTGTATACATAGTCAATTGAAGGTCCATAGCTATGTCTTTGTAGGCGGCCATACCAAAATCATCAGGTTTATTAGTCGGATTAGCATCTGTCCCATCCTGCGCGATCGCAGCAGTTAAAGATTTGGCCAGACCTGTCAGCTCTTTGACAGCATTCCTGTAATCCGCGCTTCCGATCAGAGTATCCTTTCTCAATATGCCCCTGAGCTGCTGGATAACGTCTGATTTGGACAGGACCTCAAATGTTTTATCTCTCAGCCGGTAGGTCTTTACCGGTGTAACAATAGTGAGGTGGTCTCCTGGATAAAAAACATCCTGAATAAAGTATTCAACTGCCTTGCCAAGTTTAGGTAAAAAATCAGAAACTTCGAACAACAAATAAAAGTTCCTTGCGGTTTTAGGTGTAAATTTCTTCTTTTCTTCACTCCGTTCGATCTTTTGTTTTTTAACCAGATAGACCGCCTCGACTTTTTGAAGGACCCCTTCTTCATAGACTTCAAAATCATCAATGGTGAGGTTATCTACAAAGCGCTTCCCATCAAAGACCCTGACGGGAACCTCGATATTTACAACAAGAGTTTCCACAAACAATTTTTCTTGGGAAAAGACAAAAAACACTGTGCTCAAAACAGCTGCAGCGATCAAAGCTTTTTTTTTCATATTAAACATTTTGTACAAAGATTATACAAAATCCTTTTAAATAAAAAATAGCAAGAAACATGCCAAAAATGACCTGACAAGAAAGCAGAAAAACCACTCTTTTTGACTGTAAAAGTGTTAAACTCCTTTAACCGACGATCTCGACTTTTCGACCTCCTTTGATGACCTCTCCGATGATATAGGCTTTTTCCCCAAAAGATGTAAGCATATTTACAGCGTTCCCGGCTTCCCTGGAGCCGAATACCAGGACCATTCCGATTCCCATGTTCAGTGTGCGATACATTTCGCGGTCATCGATATTACCCTTTTTCTGGATCGTGGAAAAAATAGACGGAACAGGCCACTGCCTTCTTTGAATCCGGACAGCACATTCGGCAGGGAGCATCCTTGGTAGATTGTCATAAAAACCACCGCCTGTAATATGGGCCATGGCTTTGATGCGGATTTTTTTCAAGACCTTTAAAACCGGCTGCACATATATCCGAGTAGGCTTGAGCACTTCTTGACCAAGCCGTCCCCTCAGTTCCCCCCTGCTTAGAACCTTTCTGACAAGAGAAAAGCCATTACTGTGCAGTCCGCTCGATGCCAGGCCTACCAGCACATCGCCGGGGCGGACAGAGTGCCCGTCAATGATATTCTTCTGATCGACAAGCCCGACACTGAAACCGGCCAGGTCGAATTTTTCCCCTTCATACATACCGGGAAGTTCTGCTGTCTCCCCTCCGATCAGGGCACATCCAGCCTGGCGGCAACCCCTGGTGATTCCCTTCATCACCTGGAAAAGCTTTGTCTTGTTCAGCCTGCCGGTGGCAATATAATCCAGGAAAAACAGCGGCTCGGCACCTGGGACCAGAACATCATTGACACACATGGCAACAAGGTCGATACCAATAGTGTCATATTTTTCTAATATTTCCGCAACCAGGAGTTTAGTACCGACACCGTCAGTCGACGAGACTAAAACCGGGTTGGCCATCCCCTTTAAACGCGGTCTGAACAAACCGCTGAAACCACCGAGCTTTCCCAGCACTTCGGACCTTCCGGTCTTTTTAACAAGGGGATCGATCTTCTTAATGAAAGCGTCGGCATTATCAATATCCACACCGGCTTTTTTATAAGTCATTGCGCACATTCTGGTTTTCCTAATGATTCCGGAAGATTTCTCTTTTCAGAGTAGCTTCCTGGATCCGTGTTTCAACCGGTTTTACACCGATTCCGGGGTCACGAGGAATCTTGATGGTTCCATCCGGTTCAATATCAAAAGCAGGATCGATCAGATCCTGCTTGTAATAGCGCTTGCTCGCGGAAATATCGTTGGGAAACAGGAAGTTGGGAAGCGAAGCCAGATGCACGTTATGTGCCCGGCCGATCCCGGATTCCAACATACCTCCGCACCAGACCGGGATTTTTTTATCCTGGCAGAAATCATGTATCTTCCGCGCTTCCACAATCCCGCCGATACGCCCAACCTTGATATTTACAATCCTGCAGCTTCCCATCTCCAGCGCCTGCCGCACCGTAATCAGGGAAAGAATACTTTCATCAAGACAGACCGGAGTTTTGATCAGTTTTTGAAGACGGCTGTGATCCCAGAGATCATATGGGGGAAAGGGCTGTTCGAGCATCAAAAGACCATAACCGTCGAGTTCCTTAAGATGTTCCGCATCCTCTATACCGTAGGCCCCGTTAGCATCCACCTGGAGAAGGATGTCAGGAAATTCTTTCCGGATTTCCCGGCAGATATTCCCATCCCACCCCGGCTTGATCTTGATCTTGATCCTCTGATACCCCTCTTCCAGAAAAGCATGGATCCTGTTTAAAAGCTCAGGCACAGTATCCTGGATCCCTACGCTGACACCAGCAGTGATGCCCTCCTTTATCCCTCCATATATCTTATAAAGAGGTTGTCCCTTTTTTTTGGCCTTTAAATCCCACAGGGCCAGCTCCAGTCCTGCTCTCGCCATAGGATGCCCCCTGTACATCCCCATCTCTCTGTGATAATCAACAGGATCAGATATTGCCATTTTAAGCGTCAGGGGAATAAAAAAATCCTTTAAGACATGCCAGGCCGTGGTTGTAGTTTCGCAGCTGTAGAGGGGGCTGGCTGTTGCAACGACCTCACCGTAACCCACGACACCTTCCTCAAAAACCTTGACAATGATAAATGTCCGATCGTATTCCCTGCTGAAACTCGTCTCAAAGTAATGAACATAGGGCATCTTGAGAAGAGAAAGTTCTATCCGTTCAATACTCATTCAACTTGATTCCCTTTTTTCGCGCCAATTTATCATATTGATCAATTATCTTCCCAGCCATGGCTTCGGCTGAAAAGTTCCCGTGGACATGTTCAAATCCATTGTCTCCCAGCTGTCTCGCAAGCTCCCGGTCCTCATAGAGCGTGAGAATAGCGGTCGCTAGGGCCCTTGAATTTCGCGTCGGCACGAGCAAACCGGTTTCCCTGTGAACGACAACTTCCGGGATTCCGCCCGCCTTTGTGGCCACTATCGGAAGACGGCAGGCCATCGCATCCAAAAGGCTGCTGCCCAGCCCTTCCAGGTAGGAAGATAAAACAAAGAGATCGAGTGAGCAAAGGATCCGGGGAATATCGTCACGGAACCCGAGGAAAAAAACAATATCTCCGACATGACTTTCACTGACCTGCCGGGTCAATTCCATTTTCAGGGGGCCTTCCCCGACAATGATAAACTTGATCTTTGGAGCTTTCTCTTTCAAGATCCTGGCCGCTCTGATCAGGTACTTATGCCCCTTGTGATCTGCCAGGTGAGCAACAATTCCAACCAGAAAATCTTCTTTTTTAAAAGAAAGCTCCTGCCTCAGATAATCGCTGGAATTTGCTTCCTCAAAAGGAGAATAATCGATCCCGTCAGGGATGACTTTAATGGATTTTGGGGGAACTCCTCCTTCGATCAGGACCTTTCTGACACCCTTGGATACGGCAATTATGCAGTCTATATTCTTTATGTATTTCTGCCGGGACAGAAAATTGTCTTTCAGGGGAAAATCCACCCTTCGTGAAATAATTTTGATCGGGACCCCGGCCAGAGAAGATGCAGGCGATCCTACGGAAACGGAGTGTGCATCATGGAAATGAACCAGGCGGCATTTCTTCTTTTTCATTGCTGCAGCCAGACGGGTCACAGCAAGAATGTCGACCTCGCTCCGCATTTTTATTGGGATAACAGAAAGACCTGCTTTTTGAGCCCGTTCATAAAGAGGGCTTTGCGGTTGAACAACAAAATAAAGGGGATATCCTTTTTTCTTGAGTTCCTTGGCTAGTAAAAAAGACTGTCTTTGACCTCCTCTCCACTCTTTTCCGGCATCAATCTGAAAAAGACTCAATCTTCTCTCCCTTTTTCCATATCTCTCCTAATTTCGCGTATTTTGTGAAAATCGAATAGCCATGAAGCGCTGAAATTACAAAACCGGCAAATCCGTCTAAAAATCCAGCCTTTAATAAATAGGACTTGATAAACCCGGAAAAGGGCAAGATCGCCAGATGATACCAGCGGCATTTCCTGTCCGCGGCATAGAGTTTCTGCGCCCCAAGATCCGAAAACAGATTGATTCGTTGCAAATGGTCACGAATATTGTTGTATGTGAAATGCCGGATCGAACCATTCAGCTTGCTTATCTTACCGTCTACGACCAGGCTTTCATGGATATATTTGCCTTCCCAGTATGTTCTATCTTTCAGAAAAAGACGGGTTTTCCTGTCCGGGTACCATCCGGAATGGCGGATCCATTTTCCAAGATAGAAGGCCTGTCTCGGCATGGAAAAAGCTGAGCAATCGGGTTCAAGGTCCAGCAATCCCTGAATTTCCCCTGCGAGTTCAGGAGACAGCCGCTCATCCGCATCCAGAGAAAAGATCCAGGGGAAAGAAGCCTTGCTGTTGGCAAAGTTCTTCTGGTCTGCATAGTTAGTCCATTTCCGCTTATAAACATGATCTGAAAACTGTTTTGCAATCTTCAGCGTACCATCCGTGCTGTAACTGTCCACCACAATGATCTCAGATGCAATATTCTTGACACTGTTTAACGCTGCTTCCAGCCGTTTTTCTTCATTGAACGTGATAACAACAACAGATATCTTCATTTTTTTTATTTTAACACAATGACCACTTACTTCACCAGAATATTACGGTTTTTGAGGCTCATCCCTGTAGCCTTCTCCAGTTTTGCCCAGGCAAGGTTATAGTCCACAATGGCTTTGATCTCCAATGACCTGGCATTGGCCAGTTCCTCCTGGTATTGGAGAACAAAATAATTTGTGGTCAGGCCGACCCTCAATTTTTTTTCTTCGGCCTGGAGACGCCTTTCAGCCAGTTTCCTGGCCAGCTTGTAGGCGTCCACACGTTTGGAGTTTGTCTCAATGTCCCTGACAGCATCCCTTACCTCAAGCAATGCCTGACGCCGGGTATCCTCCATTTCGACACGGCTTTTATCCAATTCGATCCGTGCTCTGGCATAATCAGCCCGTGTAAAAATACTACTCAAAGGGAATGACAACGTCACACCTACTGACCAGTTGTTATACAAAAGTTTAAAGGCATCGCGCACAGAATCTCCGGCGCTTCCCTTTTCCCTTCCGACAATGATGCCGGAAAAAGGATTGTCATCGAGATAGAGGACTCTGTCGCCTGAAATACCCGGGCTCCAGTAGGAGAACCTCAAATCCAGTCCGGGCAGCATCTGATTTTTAGCAATAGTCAAGTTCAATTCCTTGGTTTCGATATTCTTCTCCGTTGCCATCAGATCAGGTCGACTTATTAAAGCGATATCCAGGACTTTTTGCAGCGAAACACCCCGGGCAATAAAGGCCGGATCATCACGGGGTATGATTTTCTGCCCGGAACTCTGAAGCCCGGCATCCCTATTTAAAATATTTCTGAGGAGGTCTTCACATCTCTTTATTAGGGCTTCGGCTTGGAGAATATCTGCCTCACGCTGAGCGACCACAGTTTCCGCATTCAAGATCTCAATTGGAGCAAGTTTTCCGACCTCGACCTCTTTCTGGTTTTTTGCAAGAAGGTCCCGGCCCAGCTGAAGGGACTGCTTTTTAACATGATAATTTTCAATAGCATAAACCAGATTCCAGTAGGCTTCCTGGACCCTGTATATGGTATCAAGCAAAACAGTTCTGAACTGGTGCTGAGAGATCTCCAGATTGTTCTGCGCGATTATGATCTCCTTGCGGCTAACCTTGAGGCCAAAATTTTTCAGAAGCGGCTGTGTGAAATCAAACCGGATGGTGCTGCCATATCTGGGATTGATGAGCTGGAAAGTCGCATTGGTGTCCGAATAATAATTAGCCAGAGACAGCGACAGGTTGCCGCCTGTGGAGATCTGCTGGATAAGGGAAACGGAATAATCCGAATACTTGGATATCTGGGTGTCGGACCCCTGGAGCCACCAGTAAGAAGGACTCTCTGTCCGCTGGCGGCCGTAACTAAGATCAAAACGCGGCATGAATAACTCCCTGGCCCGGATAATAGAGACATCTGCCAGCTCCGGGTTGTGTCTCTCGATCGAGATCCTTAGATTGTTTTCCAACGCTGTTGTAATACATTCTTCCAGTGTCAGAGACACCGTTTCTTCACCATAGCCCAAAGAGAAAAATCCAAAAATAAAAAGACTGACAAGAATACTCAGATTTCTTTTATTTAGCATGTTCATCCTCCATAATAGAAAATTAAACCTCTCTACAATACCGGATACTATACTATACGAATAACTACGGAAGGAAGTTTAAAATTTTCCATTGTCTCCTTTATCGATTTATTACATAATTATCCTCAAATGAAAAAGAAATCCCTGCTCTTCCAGGTCCCTGTTTTCATTGTTTTTAGCAGCCTTGTGGTATATTTTTTTCAATTCTGCGAACAGGCACGGCATATGGTCTTTGAGAACCATGCTTTTGCCTGGAAACCGGGCCCATTTCTCCTCCAGACGGCTCTTGTGTTTGTGATCATGACAGGATTGTGGTTGCTTTTTTCAAAATGGCTCTCCCGCCTGTTTAACACAAACCTCAATGATGTCCGAATGCGAAATATTCTAAGCTGGGTTCCCGTCCTTTTTTTCCTCTTCCTGCCACTTGCCAACAGGCACTATCTGAGTTCGGATGATCTGATTACCCGTTTCAGCCTTCTCGGCATGGCAGTCCTTATGGCTGTCCTCTATCTCAAAGCAGCAGGGATCTGGACACTTCACCTGAAAAACCCATCTGTTTTCGGATCCTGGGCCAGCACGTTCAGTAAAATGCCGCTAAAAAGAAAACTTATCTGGCTCTTTCTTGCTTCGATCCTCGTTTACAATGCAGGCTCCCTGATGATCATATCCCAGGACGTTACATTTTCCGGAGATGAACCCCATTATCTTATGATATCTCACAGCCTTCTCTATGACGGGGACATCAACCTGGCCAATAATTACGAAAACAAAGATTATGAAAAATACATGCCACCTGAAACCCAACTGGTCCGGCACATCGCCCCCGGCACACAAGGAAAGTATTCCTTTCATTCTCCGGGTTTTTCCATTCTTATGCTCCCTTTTTATGCTTTGGCTTCATTGTTCAAGGGCAAGTTTCTTTTAATTATTTTGCGCTTCAGCCTAAGTCTTATCGGAGCTTTTCTGGGCATTCAAATCTTCCTTTATGCTCGACAGGTATGGAACAAAGAAATTCTGGCTGTTATCCTCTGGGCCCTATTCTGCTTCACTTCCCCGATCTTTTTCTACAGCTTTCATTTTTATCCGGAACTTCTCATAACCCTATTATCCTTTTATGTGTTTCGCATTCTCAGCCACCGAGCTTCTTTTTCAAGGAGCCATATGCTGGGCATCGGGCTGATCCTTTCAACATTCATCTGGTTTCACGCGATCAAATATGTGGTCATCGCCGGGACTCTGATCCTATACGGACTATGGATCCTTTTGAGAAAGCACAAGGTCAAATGGAATGTGCTTGCTTTTCTTGTTTTCCCTGTCATCCTCACTCTTCTTCACCTGTATTTTCAGTATACCCTCTATGGTTCCCTCTCCCCCTCCGCCATTTCTACCAGAGGCCAGGTCTATTCCCATGGGTTTTTATCCTTCCTCCGGTCGGTTTTTATTGACATTCCCTTCCGCTACCGCTGGGAGACCCTTGCCGGCTATTTCCTCGACCAGAAAGATGGATTTCTTCTCTACGCACCGATCTACTTCTTTGCTTTTTTGGGCATGATCGAAATGTTCAGGAGAAAACGTCAAGAGCTGTACAGCCTTCTTTTTGTTATAGCTCCCTATATTCTTTTCTTGGCCTTTATGACGCAGCGGGCAGGATATGCTCCCCAAGCAAGACAGGTTATTGCTGTTACATGGGGATTCGGCATTATGCTGGGTTATTTTCTGGCTTACAATGCAAAAAAAATATTTTCCATTCTTTTCTCCGCTGCAGCATTCATCAGTTTCCTTTTAGTATTTCTCCTACTGAAGAATCCCATGTCCCTCTACCAGCTCACAACATATGGTGAAACCGAGAGAGCGGGAACTCTATTTCTTCACTTGAGCAATCTGCACTTTTATCTACCCAAGTTCCTACCGTCTTTTGCCAAGATTGAAAACGGACACTGGCCGCCGAACATCATCTGGATAGCGGCTATTCCTCTATTTATCCTTCTGTATTTTGCTGTAAAAAAACATAACTTTAAATTCCGATACTCCTGTCATGTTGCGATTGCGCTGGCGGGTATTACCCTGTTCTCAAGCTGGATAGTCCTTTTCCCGAAACCTGTTCTACTTTATCCCAGAAACACTACCTTCCCTACAGGTGAAAAGATCGTTTTTTATTCCCTGGGCCGGGTGGCGAAAATGCAGGAACCGGGGAAATTCATCCTGCCCCAGGCAAACAGGGATTATGTGTTCTATTTTACTTCATGGAGGAAAATCTCAAAATTCCATCTGGAACTGGGTTCTGATCTGGGAACATATGATTTCCGGGTACAATATTTTGATAAAGAACTTTTTAAAGGGACAACAAAAGGGGAGATCCTGTCATTGGAATTTATACCGTCTTCTTCCTATCCGCTCAAAAAACTTCATCTTTACCGGATCAGCCTCTCGCTTAAAAATATATCCGGCATCGCCACCCATCAGCACCCCTACCGGTTCTCGATCATTCCCCAATAAAAGGGGAAAGGTCTTCCATATGTATTTTCGCCCAGAGATGGTTGGTATTTAGCTTGAGCGCTTCCCCAAACTTCTTTTTTGCGGCTTCCACGTCGCCCTTTCCGATGAAGCCGAGTCCCATCAGGTACAGTGCGTCGGCCCTCTGGTCTTTTATAGACTTCATTTTGCCGAACTTGGCAAAGAACTCGAGTGTCGCGCCCGCTTTCAGAGAATTCAATTGTTTCTTGCCGAACGTTATAAGGGCATCGAACATTTCCCCGGCCTTGTCTTCCCGGCCCAGCTTCATGTAAGCCATGCCCTGATAGAAGTCGAGCGCCGACCGACTTTCGTGCCGTTTTGTGGTGGTCGCCTTTTCATAAAACTCTTTCGCCTTTTCCGTATTGTTCCACGCTTCGTATGCTGTGCCCAACAGGAAGTATACCTCGCAGTCCCGCCCGCCTTGGTGCGGCCTGGCCACTTCCAGGTTTTCAGGATACTCGAGGGCCGCTTCGTAATCCTCGACGGCTTCGCTGTATCGCCCTGCCTTCAAATGCTTCCGGGCCCTGAGCAGGTGGGCATTCAAGTACGTGGTGTGAATATTGCCAAGCCCTTCCCATCTGCGGAAATGGCTGGGCGGCATCATCAGTTCAATGGCCTTGTCGTAATGCCCCAGCCGGGTCAGCAGGACGATCTCCCTTGAAAATGCGTCGTTATGATCGCAGATGTACTTATGGTTCTTTGTAAGGAGGTCCAGCCTTTTCTGCATCGATACGCCGCCGGCCTCGTAAAGGACATCAAGCTCATAAAAGAGCCCCGGGTCTTTGTCGTACTTGATAGACTTCTCCATGCTCGCAATTGCCCTGGCAACGTCGTGCTCGATCTGGAAATATCCTCTTGCGAGGTTGCGGTGGAGGGTCACAATCCCGGGGTCCAGGTCCCTGGCTTTTTCCCATTCCTTTATCGCCCTCTCCGGCTGGCGGTCGTAGAACAGGTTTCCCAGGTAATAGTGCGCGCGTCCGTCCTTCTGGTTGGAAAAAGCGGCCTGGAGCACGTGTATCGATTCCGCGCGGAAGGGGAAACAGTAATCGGCCGGCATTTTCCCGCCGATCCGGTAGTACTCGGATGCCTTTTTTATATCCCCCTTTTTTTCCCAGAAATATCCGAGGAAGTAGAAGACCATGGGGTAGGTGGTCGCCCTCTTTTCCCCGAAAAATGCGATCAGATTGAGCATCTCGATCGCTTCGTCCCACAAGCCGGCATTGGCGTAGTCAACCGCAATCTCAAGGTAGGCCTGGGCCCCATACCAATCCGGAATCTGAACATAACACTTCGGCTCCAGGTCCGCCCTCAACCCGGCGATTTGTTCTTCCTCCAATCCCATTGCGGCTCCGGCCATATATGCCTCGTGCAGAGACCAAAGGTTCAGCGGATCGCCGATTGATACTTTCTCTGCAATCTCCGCCGCTTTTTCCGGACGTCCCAGCCGCCTGAGCACCGCAGCCTTCAGGTTTATCGCCTTCGTGTGCCAGGCGTTAGTGACGAGCGAGCGGTCGAGGTGCTTGAGCGCGGTCTCGAAATCGCCCCGCATGCAGTCTATTTCAGCGAGGTGGAAGTACGCGGCCGTGTGGAACGCGTGGCTCCACGAGGCCTTGTACAGGGAATCGTAGGCCGCGTCGAGCTCCCCCCGGAGCTTTAAAACCCAGCCCAGGTAATAATACGCATTGCCGTTCCTCGGGCTCGTGTAATCTTTGGTTACCCTCTTGAGCGCGACCCTTAAATGCTCTTCCGCTTTTTCGAACATGCACCATTTCAGGTACTGTATGCCGACGGCCACATTGACCCGGCTGTCACCCGGGTCTCTTTTCAGGGCTTCTTCATAATACGGGAGTGGGGAAAGCGATGGGTTATAGAACTGCTCCAGCCGCATGCCAGTCAGGTAAAGCTCCTCGACCGTCTTGATTTCCTTCGGGCCGGGCGGACGCTTGACTACCTCGGGCATCGGCGTTTCCAGCTTTTTTGCCGGCTGGTATGCCACCAGCTCATCACCTGAGGCAGAAACCAGCGAAACCCGCAAATCGGTTTCTTTCATTCCAGCGGGCAGGGAAATCTCTTTGATAAAAGGCCTGCCAGGGCCTATGTCGATATTTTCTTTAAAAACCACCTTGCCGCGGGCTCCCAACAGCACTTTAGCATTTTTATATTCCTCCGTTGTATTGAACCCAATCTTTACTGTGTTTTTATCCGTAATCTCCATATTCACGGCCGCTGCGAGGTTGGCGTTTTTCACACCCCCGATATCGCGAATGGGATACCAGTACTGCCTGACGCTCTTGCCCTCATAGGGCTGCAGCCAGCTGTAATCGGGCTGGTTGTCGGAATATGCACCGACCATGAGTTCCACGTAAGGGCCGTCCTTGTCGGTCAGAATCTTGTCCCATATCTGCCCGCGCGGACCCGGGCCCCATTGCCAGAACTTTTTACCGGGTGTCACATGGTGGTTTGCGACGTAGGCAGTACCCGCGCCCTTTTTATGGTCGTAGCCCGCGAGGAAGTCATCTTTGTAGTTCCATGCGAAAAACGACATAGGTGACGGGTGGTTCTTCCACCAGCTTATATCCACACCTTTCGTATAATCCACGCCCCTGTATATCTCGTGTGAGACCGGCCAGCGCACAAACTCGTTTTTCCCGTGATACACGGCGAACTGGGTGCTTGGAGGAAAAATCACTTGGTAGTTTTCGTCCGCGTACACGGAGACATTGGCCCAGTACAGGAAGCTGTGCACAAACGGCGAACGGTTGTACAGTTTGATCTCGGCTTCGAAATACGACTTCCCCGGCCGGAGCGTTATGCCGATTACCAATTTCATCCTGTGACGCATCTCGATTTCACTCATCCAGATGGTTTTACTGCCGTCGGGATTGTCCTTAAGCACGTAGTCCATTGGCAGAAAGACCGAGGCGCGGTGGTGGTGGGGGAAGTTCCACTCGATGCCCCCGGAAATCCAGGCCCCGAGCATCCCGATGAGCGCGGGCTTTATTACATGCTGCCGGTACAGGAAGTCAAAGCCGTTCGTCTTGTCCACGGCCTCGAAGACCCGGCCGCCTATCTCTGGAAGCACGCATATCTTTACATATTCGTTTTCAAGGTAGACCGCATTATAGGCCTTGTCCTCGCACTTATCGGTCAGCCTGTCCATCATGGGATACGGGTAAACGCGCCCCTGCGCCCCCTGGTATGCCCTTCCCTCATAGAACCTGGGATTCGGGTCCGGCTTGCCGATCTTGTAAGTCGGAATTACCAGTTCCTTTTCGCAGATCGTTACCGGCGATTTCGTAAATCTACTGGCCGCCGAGCAACCCGCGGCAGCCACTGCGATCAACAACACTATCACTACCATAAGGCTTTTACTGCGTACCATGCTAATCCTCCATATTTATACCTAGTGTCGTGTCATGCGTGAAGTATCGTATCAGGCACTCGTCATTCCCACGAAGCTTGTCCCCGACTCCGAACGGGGAGTGGGAATCCTGTCTATTTTCTTTATTTTCATATCTTATGCTGGTTTCCCGCTTCCGCGGGAATGACGGTCATCTTTGCGACATCATATAGATGACACGACACTAGCTGTTACGTTAACAATATATCATAGAAGAAACAAGAATGATCCCTTGACAAGCAGGCGCAAATTTAATATTCCTCAAACAGTGAAAAAAATTATTCCCGTTGTATTTTTCCTGCTTCTGCCCGCCGGACTGTTCATTTTTTTTGACCTTCGGGTCCAGTTGTCTTCCTTCACGATCGTTGCACATAATTACAGACTCCAACCCCTTCTTCTGGCCGCCTTTGTTTTTCCGGCATTTATCCTCCTATTTTTCCTCTGGAAAAAACGTGGGGACACGTACCGAATTTCAGAGAATTCGGCACGTGTCCCTAATCACTTTCTGCCTTACGTTCCATACCTGCTCCTTCTTTTTTCTCCTCTTCTTTTAACTTTTTACATCGACCGGGGGGATCTGAGGCAGCGCTTGGATGTTCTGTTCCTTCTTGTCAATCTTTTTGTTCTTTTTCAAGTCTATCAACAATGTGCTATCCGTATCCAGATCCGGCAATTTGCTGAAAAAAAGCTGAAACGATTTTCCGCACTGCCGCTGAAAAAAAAACTTGTATTTCTGTTTGTTTTCGCATTTGCCGTTTACAATCTCTGTACTTTTGTCCTCATTTCCAAAGGGGTCACATTCTCCGGAGATGAACCATACTATCTTCTGACCGCTCACAGCCTCCATCAAGATCAGGATATCAATGTCTGGAATAATTACGCACGGAAAGACTATTTTCATTTTTATGAAAAAGACAAAAATCCAAATCTGGAGCTTGGTATCTATGCGCGGGACGGGCGGAAAGGAGATAAACATCTTTACCCCATCAATCTGTCCGGGGTTTCTTTTCTCATGCTTCCTCATTACTGGCTAAGCCAGCATTTTTCAGGGAAAACACGGACATTCATACTAAAAGGAAGTCTTGCCATATGGGCCGTGCTGCTCGGCCTCCAGATCTATCTTTTTGCCCTCGAACACTGGAGAAAAGAAAATCTTTCTCTTGCCATCTGGTTCCTGTATTCCTTTTCCGTTCCCGTTCTTTTTTATGCAACGCATCTTTACCCCGAGATCCCCATCGCCCTGTTCTCCATCTATGTTTTTCGGAAGGTCCGGTCAAAAAAGCCTTTATCCAGCCTGAACCTGGTTTTCCTGGGTTTTGTGCTTTCTCTTTTTCTGTGGTTCGGTTTGAAGTACAACATGATCTTTTTCCCTCTGCTTCTGGTTTCCCTCTACTTCCTCCTGAAGGAACACAGAGCCCGCTGGAAGATACTCTACTTTCTTGCTCCCCCGCTTCTTTCTCTGGGTCTGTTTTATCTTTATCTCTACGAACTGTATGGAGCTTTCTCCCCAATCTCAATCTATGAAGGGGTCATGACCCCTGAGAAAGTGCAGGCTTTCAAAAAGATGATAGTTAAGATCCCTATAATGCTCCGCATCGACACTTTTTTCGATTATTTCCTTGATCAGAGGGATGGACTTCTTCTTTATTCCCCTCTTTATCTGTTTGGATTCCTTGGCATGATCGAGGTTTTCCGGAGGTCAAAAAGGGATCTCCTGATCCTTCTCTTTATTGCAGCTCCTTTTATATTTAATTATGCCTTTTTCTCACACCGGCAGGGCCACTGCCCGCAGGCCAGAATCTTGACTCCCATCTCCTGGGTAGCCATTCTTTTTGTGGGCTATTTTCTCGTTTACAATAAAAAAAGAATATTCACCAACATTTTCTGGATACTGGGCGCTGCCAGTCTGATCTTAGCTTTCCTGCTCCTGCTCCACCCCTCCTTTCTCTACCAGCCGACCACACATGAATTCACATCCCGGCCGGGCGACATGTTCGTATCCCTCAGCAACATGTTTGTATTTCTGCCCGGC
Organism: Acidobacteriota bacterium; assembly: GCA_030669585.1. GTDB lineage: Bacteria > Acidobacteriota > Aminicenantia > Aminicenantales > Aminicenantaceae > DAOVDI01. The sequence continues at coordinate 11,758 of DAOVDI010000007.1, read as the reverse complement.
TTTCTGCCTTCTTTCATTAAGATCAACAATCTCCATTACTTGCCCAACTATACATGGATCCTGGCGATCGTTTTTTTTGTATCCATCTATACGTTTCGGAAAAAAGAGTCTTCTTCCAAACCCGTCTTCCGGATGCTGGTATCCTATGGTTTTCTTTTCCTGTTTATCTTTCTGTGGGTCGTTTTTCCCAGAGCCGCTCTTTACCCAACCCGCGTATTCAAGTACTCCGAGCAAACATCCCTTGGATATTATATGGCCCCCATGGGGAAAGGAGTTATCGCCCACAGGGCAGCAGAACTCTTCCTTCACAGGGAAGGAGATTACAAGATCTTCTTCAGCTCCCGAAAAAAGCTGAAGGATATAAAGATAAAATTCGGATCAGAAAAAGGGGAATATCAAGTGAAGTTCTCCATTTTTGACCTGCCGCAATTTGAGGGAAAAATATCCTACGAAAAAAAGGAATTGGATCTGTATCTTCCCACTTCGTTCCATTATAAGTGGCTTCACCTGTATGAGATCGACCTGAACCTGAAGCACCTCTCATCCGAGCTTATGGTCCGCAATCCTTTTTTTTTCCAGGTCATACCCTCTCATTTAATCATAAGAAAGGTGTTAAGATGACATACAATCTAAAAAACAAACATTTCCTGAAACTTCTGGACTTTACACCCGGCGAGATCGGCTATTTGCTGGAACTGTCCAAAGACCTTAAAAAAGCCAAATACGCAGGAACAGAAGAGCCGCGTTTGACCGGCAAAAACATCGCTCTTATCTTTGAAAAAACGTCCACACGGACCCGCTGTGCTTTCGAAGTTGCAGCTTTTGACCAGGGCGCCAGAGTGACCTATCTCGGTCCCTCCGGCACGCAGATCGGGCACAAGGAATCCATGAAGGATACGGCCCGTGTCCTGGGCCGGATGTATGACGGAATTGAGTACCGCGGCTTCGGTCAGGACATAGTGGAAGAACTTGCCAAATACGCCGGCGTCCCTGTGTGGAACGGGCTGACTAATGAATTCCACCCCACCCAGGTCCTGGCGGATTTCCTGACCATGATGGAGCACTCCGGCAAATCTCTTCACGAAATAAAATTCGCTTATCTGGGGGATGCCAGATTCAATATGGGAAATTCTCTTCTTTTGGGCGCCGCCAAGATGGGTATGGATGTTCGTCTTGTAGCCCCAACTTCCTATCAACCTGACAGGGATATCGTAACGCAGGCGGAAGAGATCGCCCGGCAGACAGGAGCAACCCTCCAGATCACGGATGATGTGAGGAAAGGAGTTAAGGACTGCGATTTTCTTTACACCGATGTCTGGGTATCCATGGGGGAGGAGGCTTCGGTCTGGGAGGAACGCATCAACCTTTTAAAACCCTATCAGATAAACAGGGCTATGATGGAATCCACGGGCAATCCAGAAACCAAATTTATGCACTGCCTTCCCGCTTTTCATAACAGGGAAACTAAAGTCGGAGAGGAGATGTTTCAGAAGTTCGGACTGGACGGCATCGAGGTAACAGAAGAGGTTTTCGAGTCCGAGGCATCCATCGTCTTTGACGAATCCGAGAACAGGGTTCATACAATCAAGGCAGTAATGGTCGCCACCCTAACGGGCTAAACGGTTCAGGCCTAATTCCTTTGCCCATTTAAGTGCTTCATTATACTCATTACGCTTCAGCCGCCGGGATATTTTAGGATAATCCTTGGCTTTGTATTCGGGACGATACTGCCGCATAACATTTATGTAGCTGGATTTCGATATTTCTTCGGCAATAAACTCAAGCACTTGCTTTGTATCTGAAACCCTGTTCGGCAGCACTAGATGCCTGATTATCAGGCCGCGACGGGCAATTCCTCTTTCTGCTGTCTTCAAGTCGCCCACCTGCCTGAACATCTCTTTGAAGGCCAGCCTTGCATAATAAGGATAATTGTAGGCCTCTGAGGAATATTCGGCCGAATGTTCAGGGTTCATATATTTAAAATCCGGCAGATAGATGTCAACAATCCCATCAAGCAGCTTTAAAACCTCAGGTTTTTCATAACCGCCGGTGTTATAGACAAGGGGGATCTTCAGACCCATAGGGATGGCCATATTCAAGGCGTCGACAATGTTGGGAAGATAGTGAGTCGGTGTGACCAGGTTGACATTATGGCATCTGAATTCCTGCATTTTAATCATGGCCCTGGCCAATCGTCTATTAGAAACCTCCTCTCCACTCCCTTCGAAGCTGATCTCATAATTTTGGCAGTAAATACACCGAAGACCGCAGTTCGAGAAAAATATTGTTCCTGATCCATGTGTCCCGACCAATGGTGCCTCTTCACCAAAATGAGGAAAGGCACTGGAAATTTTCACTTTGTCGCTGGCCCGGCATTTGCCCAGTTCTCCCTTTGTCCTGTTCACACGACAATCCCTGGGACACAGGGTACAGCTTTCGTAATATGCCTTAAGTTCTTTGATCCGTTCTTTGAGTTTCCCTTCTTTATGCAGTTTCAAATAGGAAGGATATAATTCTTTCTTTTTTTCCTTTTTTTGGTTTCTGACGTTTGGAAGAGAACCAGCCGGAGACCCGATCACGAACATACCAGTCCATTTCATGGAGAAATCCAAAAAATCCCTTCTGTTTATTTTGCTCATCCCAAATCTTATTATACCTTAAATTGACTTCACATCAAAAAGGCGATTTTCATTTTATCATTCTGGCATAGGCGTTCAGATCAAGAAAAGAAGACGGAATGTCTCCTCTTTTTATTTTCTCAAGAGCAAGAGCAGCGACCATGGCAGCATTGTCTGTGCAGAATTCAGGGGAAGGGATGAAACCGTCCAACCCTTGTTTCTTTGCCAGTTCAGTAAAACCCAGCCTCAAAGCCTGGTTTCTCGCCACTCCTCCGGCAAGTATCAACGCACGCGGATGAAGCAGATCGATGCCCTTTTTCAGGTTCATCAGCAGCGCGCGGACGACGGCATCCTGAAAACTGGCTAGAAAATCATAGATCTCTGTACAACTTTTGCTGATCTTTTGATCCCTGATGTGCTTTATAGCCGCAGTCTTCAGGCCGCTGAAACTGAAATCAAGGCTATTGTCCGACATACGAGGCAGAGTAAATCGAAATCTTTTGCGGTCTCCGCTTTTTGCCATTTCATCGATCACAGGACCGCCGGGATACCCCAGATCAAGGAATTTAGCGATCTTATCCAGAGCCTCACCGGCCGCATCATCCCGTGTTCGGGCAATCAGCCCGGCATCCAACTTTTCTTTTACAAGATAAATAGAGGTATGCCCCCCTGAAACAAGAAGCGCCAGGGCGGGAAAGGGAATCTCGGAATTTTCAATAAACGCTGAGTGGATGTGAGCCTCAAGATGGTCTGCAGGGATAAGCGGTTTATCAAAATAATATGCCAGTCCCTTGGCAAAAGACAGGCCGACAAGAAGGGACCCGATCAGGCCCGGTCCTTGCGTCACAGCAAAATAATCCATGTCGGAAAGCCGGAAGCCTGCTCGTTCGAGACTTTCACTGACCACATAACCAATGGATTGTATATGCCTGCGCGAGGCCAGTTCAGGCACAACTCCTCCGTAGGGAGCATGAATTTCGTCCTGGGACAGTACAATATTGCTCAGAACCTCATACCCCGCAGCCAGAACCGCGGCCGACGTCTCATCGCATGAGCTTTCAATTGCCAGGATGTATGGACTCTTTTCTGGCCTTTTTTCCCTCCTAGTATTCATTTTTCAATCTTGAAGATCCATCCTGAGTTCAGCCAGGCTGCTCTTAAAGGGCGGGCGGGCCACTCCTTTCTCCGTGATAATAGCGGAAATGTATTCTGCCGGAGTAACATCAAAAGCAGGGTTCCTGACCTCGACATTTTCGATAGTCAGACACAAACCGCTTATCTTCCTTACTTCATCCGGGCTTCGCTCCTCGATCGGGATCTGGTCTCCGTCTTGAAGCTCAAAATCGACCGTACTCATTGGAGCAGCAATATAAAAAGGTATCCCGTGTTCCCTGGCCAGCACAGCAACGGAATAGGTGCCGATCTTGTTCGCCGCATCTCCGTTCCGGGTAATTCTGTCCGCGCCGGTAATGACTGCGGATATTTCGCCTTTTTTCATGAGATAGCCGGACATATTGTCCGTTATTAGTACCACTGGAATATTTTCTCTGACAAGTTCCCAGCAGGTCAATCTAGCCCCCTGAAGAAAGGGGCGGGTCTCATCAGCATAAACAGTGATCTTTTTTCCGGATTCAAAAACTGCCCTAATAACACCCAGCGCTGTTCCGTAACCCGCAGTGGCCAGCGCTCCGGCATTACAGTGGGTTAGCACGGTCTCGCCGTCCTGAAAAAGGTCTTTTCCCCAGTATCCGATCATTTTGTTGGCTTCAACATCCTCTCTTTCGATGTTTTTTGCTTCATCCAACAATCTCTGTTTCAGGCGGGATAGTCCTTCTGCACTGTTTGCTAAAAAGACTTTTTTCATCCTTTCGAGCGCCCAGAACAGGTTGACCGCAGTGGGCCGGGTCTTCTCCAATCTCTGATAGATCCTGTCAAACTCCTGTTCCAACCCTTGGTCTTTTTTCAGCCCAAAAACCCCCAGAGCCACACCAAAAGCAGCGGCAACACCTATGGCAGGAGCTCCCCTGATCACCATTTTTTCGATCGCCTCAGCCACACAGATATAGGAGGAACACTCAACAAACACCTCTTCTCCCGGGAGTTTTCGTTGATCGATCATTAAAACTTTATCGTTTTTCCAGGCTATAGTCGGCAGCATTTGTTATTTTTTCCAATCCGGGGTTTCAGGCCCAATCCATCCCCATTTTTTTATCCATCTCTTGTAGGAAAAACGTAAAGCATCCTTGTCCTTTCCCGGCAGTCCGGCTTCCAATTTTTTATAGCAAAAGATGATCTGCAGGTCATTGTCCCTGCTGATCTCAACAGCAGGAAGGCCCAATTCTTTCGCCATAACCGCTTCTTCAAAGCCGGGTTGATAATCATCCAGGTGTCCGCATATCTGAGCGATAAGATAATGATAATAACCGCAGCTGAGATCCTTTTGAGAGAGCCGCTCGACTTTTGTCAGAACAGATCTCAATGCCCTGGTTTTTTCCTTTCTTTCTGCCAAAAGGACTTTGTTCAGGGATGTCTCCACATACCGCTGAGCGGACAAAAGCACGACAGGCTTAAATTTTGATCTGTCCATAAGATGCGCAAATACTCTATCCGATACATTCCCCATCCCAAGTTCATTAAGAGTTACTGCCATTCCGTAAAGAGCCAGGTCGCCGGCCCATTCTTCTCCCTTTTCAAAACCAAATACGAATGCGTTCTGGAAACTCGCTTCAGCTTCAGCCCAAAGCTCCAATTCCATTTCTGCCATGCCCTTTACGAGATAGGCTTGAGCAGAAGGATGTTTTTTTACTTCGGACACCGCCTCCAGCCTGGCTCTTTTATAAAACGATGCCGCTTTGTCTCTATCATAGGAACGCGCAAAATCCCGTCCCTCTGCAAAGTGGAATTTAGCCTCCTGGAGATGGGAAACACAAGATGTGAAAACACAAAGAATAAACAGAACCAACAAAAATTGCGCTTTTCGGGCTGTCTCAAGAAGCTTAGTCATTTTTCTTTGCCGCATATTTTTTAACAAGTCCGGCAATCGCCTTCCTCGAAGAATATCGTTTAAGAAGAGAGGCGTTGAGAGAAGCCAGATTTTCAAAAACCAACGAGAGACCCGCGACAAGACGTGACCGGCCCTTTGCCGTATCAATATCATGGACCGCTTTTGATACCCGTCTGGAAAATTCACTGACAATACAGCGGAAATCGCGATTATTCAATTCATCAAAAAAAAGAGCAGTTAAGAACGGATCCGAGAGGCCAATAACAGGATACAAACATTTGAAGGCCTTTCTGAGGGCCCTCATATCTTTTTTTTCTACCTCAACCCTGTATTGACGGGAAAGATCCTCATTAAGATCGAAAAAAAACAGGATAAATTCGTCCGGTTTGATCCTGACCCGCCCGGGATCTGACCAGACCTTCCAGGAAAAGATCTTTTTTTTCCATTCCCCGGGCCTGCGCAGCATCCAGAAAATGGTAGTGTAAAGGAGAGGAAAGTAGAGGTACTTTTGTTTGGGAAACACATCTTCCAGAACAAGAACACCGTTTTTAATGATCTGTTCAAAAGAACTGTCTTTCATTGAAATTATCTAATGTTATTTTTTAACACCGATCGCAGCATAATTGGAAGGGGAGTAAAGCAGTTTGTTGAGCTTGTCGATATTCCTGTTCAGAACAGTGGCTGTCTCATCCGAAGAAGGCAGGTCGTGAAGCCTTTCTTTATCAAGAGGAACCGAATATTTGATCTCCACTTCTTCAAATCCTGCACTCTCCATCAGAAACTGCAATGCAAGAGGATGGATGGGTCTCTGATGCGACAAGTCCAGAAAATAGATCTGTACCAGGGCAAAAACCGAAGTCGGATTCACGGTTTCCAGGATAATGGGGCTCGAAGGAGCCAGCTTAAAATAGGCAAGCTCGATCAGGCGCTTCAGATATGGCGGAGGAAGGTGCTCGATGACCTGAGAGGAAAAGATTCCGCCAAGAGCCCCGTCGTCATAACCGGCAAGGGTTTCCAGAATATCCGCCTTTTTACAGTTCAATCCCTTCTCAAAGCAGATCTCGATCATCTGTTCATTGATGTCGACCCCATCGGCCTCAATCCCATTGTCTGCGAGAAGTTCTATGAATTCCCCTCTACCGCAGCCTAGATCCAGTACTTTCTTTCCCTTTGAGAAAAAAGCCAGATACTCCATCTGTTGAGATTTAACATCGTCGGCAGTACCTCTGTATCGGTTCTCGAAAGCCGCATATGTCCAATCCTCGATCGGATCAGAAATTTCCCTGATCTGGGCCCCGGCAGGCATTTTTTTCTCGTTCAGGACAGAAAGAAGCCGGTTTAGCTGTTCCTTTAAATGGAGGAACTTTTTTATCAGGAGATTGACGTCCTCATATGCGGCAGCCAGGCGGTCCACCCGCCATTCCATGCTCTTGAAGATCATCCCCGTATGATTGCTGCTCAGAGCATCCCATTCCCTGTCTTTTACATCGATCAGGCCGGAACCCTGTTGAATGACATCGGTCAGGCCGGAAAGCAGGTCGTGTGTTCCTTCCCAGTTTTGAGAAAAGAGATTCTGGAATTCTTTAAAAACCAGAAAAATCTGATGGTTGACCTGGCTTTGAGCCCTGTCTTGAAGGGAATCCTGAGAAGAGGAATGGTTTATTAATTCTTCCAGACGGGAGAAGAGGCTCTGCAGTTTAAGAGATCCTAACTGAGATTCCAGTTCCTGGCTTTTTGTCTTTAATTCATCTAGACGGGAAAAAAACTCCTGCTCTTTTTTTTTCCTTTCCTGGGTGAGTTTTTCAATTGTGCGTTGCATCAATCCTTTGAATCGGATTTGGATTTATCTTCCTGTGTTTCCTTTTCCTTTTCTTCTTTTCCACCAATGGATCGTTTAAAATTCTTAATGCCCTCGCCTAAAGATTTGCCCAGTTCGGGTAAACGCCGTGCACCAAAGATGATAATAATGATCAGAACAATAAGAATAAGCTCTGTTGGACCGACCGGACCAAATAAAAACATAAAAACCTCCTCAAGAGTGTTAAAGTTACTTGACTCCCTCTAAAATGTCAAGGTCAGGCTATTTCTCAGAACAAATTCCGCCATAACTTTGTTCTGTAAACACTAGTTATTTGATCATGAATTCAAGATATTTTTCAACTTTGCTGCCACCTGTTCTGTTTTTCAAAATTATTAACATCCGGCCTGATTTTTGTACGAGTCTTTCAAAAAAACCTATTTTCATAAAAGGAATCTTAATATTAAATCTCTTGGACCGGTCACGGGTCAGCTCTTCTTCTTCGATCTTGACTTCCTGGGCTTGATCGTGTTCCCAGACAATCCGGTCATCTGCATCCTTAAGCTCCAGATGGATGTCCAGAACCGTTCTCAAATATCCATCCTCTTCTTCATACCAGATGTTAGCATAGGGTATATTTATGGAAATATACCCTTCAATCCGTTCCTTTGAAACATGGGTCTTGTGAATAGACCATTCAAAATTGAAAAACTGCTCCTGCTCCTGTAAGCTCTGCGGAGAATCAGCCTGATCCATGTTTATTTCTTGCAGGTACATAAGATTCAGGGATTGAATGAGACGCAAGTTATACGTGACCAGCCGGTAATCACCTATACAGGCCCTATCTACAAAAACTACAGGAAAATTTCCATAGTACCAGACCTCCCGGCAGAAACCGTAAGAACTTTGTCCCATAGGATCTCGAATCCTGTCCAAAGGGGGACCATAAAGAATGAATATCCGGCCCCTGTCAGTGAGCCAGCCGGGCTTGCCTTCACTGATGAAAAGGGAGTTCGCTTTTTCAATGCGGTCAAAATACAACATCTTAAATTCGTTTTCTTCTGTACGCGGCGAGGGATCGCGGCGTTTCCAGAATTCTTCGACAAATTGATCTTTTTCTGAATCGGGAAGATTAAGAAACGTTTTTTCTTCCTGATTTGTGATGATGTACCGGACCTTTTCAAAAAAATCCGCATACTCAGGAGTCAGCTTTTTGGAAAGATTGTAGTAATGGCATCCTGTATTTAGCAGCAGGAAGAAAACAAGACATGAGAGGAACAGTACTAAGACCACAAAAACAAGAACCCCGTTATTCTTCATAAGTAGCTCCAGGTTATATAATCACATATTTAATAAGATAGAATTTTCTGGCAGTAATTTCAATAGCAGGTGAATCGTTCCTTGTTCCCGTGAAAGTAAATGTGACGAAAAAATAATGCGGAAGGGGGGAGTCGAACCCCCACAGCCAAAAGGCCATAAACTCCTGAGGCTTACGCGTCTACCAGTTCCGCCACTTCCGCACGCACAATACGAACATATGAGCAGGCAATGTATTATAAACAGAAACAAATTGAGTGTAAAGCAAGAGAAAGTAATTTCAATGCTCATTTTATGTCAGGAGGCTTGACAAACAAGGGCAGTATAATTATTTTAGACTCAGGTGGAAATTTTTTCTCTTTATCATTTTGTTCAGCAATCCCAAGATATATTTATACCAACATTACTAACCCGGAATATTCACAAAAGGAGATTATATGAAATTACTAAATCGGGATCAGATCGAATCTTTGGCAAAATTTAAATCAGACAGGTTCCAGACGACGTCTTTTTTCCTGGACACCAAGAAGCGCACAAAGACAAAAAAAGAAGTCGTATTGGCAGCGAAAAATCTTGTAGCAAAAGCAAAATCCAGAGTCCATCAGATGAATCTGGATAAAGAAAAAAAGAATTCTCTCCTGAAAGACCTGGATAAGATCAGCAAATTCTGCGCCCGGAAACTAACATCGTACAAATACTCAGGTCTTGCGCTGTTCTCCTGCGCTGGCGAAGACTTCTGGCATGAATTTTTTCTCCCTAATTCCCCAAGGAACCGCGTCATCATTGATCAAAATCCGTATATCCGGCCGCTTTCCGCTATTTATACTGAATACACACGTATCTGCTCTCTTGTTATCGACAGAAAAGAGGCCAAATGGTATGACATCTTCATGGGGGAGATATCCCTTATAGACAGCATGAAAAGCGATGTTCCAAGCCAAGTTAAAGAAGGCGGCAGAGAGGGTATTGAGTTAAGCCAGATCGAAAAACATACTACCTCCCGGCTAAGGGATTATCTGAAAAAAACCGCCCAAAAAACTTTCAGTATTTTCAAAAAAAATAAATTCGACTGGCTCTTTCTCGGCTGCAGAGATGAATACAGACCGGTATTTAACTCGCTTCTTCATCCTTATCTAAAAGAAAGGCTGAAGGGACAGATAAAAGCCATCCCGAACGATTCTCCCACAAAGATCCTGGATAAAGCGCTCAAACTAAAAAAACAATTAAAAACATTGGAAAAAGAAGATATCCTAAAAACCTATATCGCAGAGCTCAAAAAAGGAGGCTTATCTGTTTACGGCCTAAAAAATACGCTTAGAAAATTGAACAGAGGAGAAGTGCATACTTTGCTCATCACCCGCCATTTTTCAAAAGCGGGGAAAATATGCCCGAAATGCAGCTTCCTTTTTGTGGATGAGGCCAAATGCCCGTCCTGCCAGATTAAAACAGATCCGGTGACCGATGTCATCGATGAGGCTGTTGAGGCTGCCTTTGGAAAGAATAGTCATGTAAAGCATATCAACCCGCCATCCAAACTGAAGCAGTACGGAGATATTGGCGCTATTTTGAGATACAAAACCTAGCCCGGGCCTAAGAAATTCCTCAAATTCCTTAATGCCTGAATTTCTGCATCGATCTCTTGCACAATTTTCTTGGAATCAAAATTTTCAAATCGCAGAAGTATAAACATGCACTTCTTCATCAAGTCTATTTTTTAATCTGTCTTTTTCTATTTCAAGATCATATCTTGCCTGAAGATTAATCCAAAACCTTTCTGAGAGACCAAAATATCTTGATAGTCTTAAAGCGGTGTCTGGAGTTATTGAACGTTTGCCGTGAACAATCTCATTTATTCTGCATGCAGGAACATTAATATCTTTAGCTACTCTGTACTGACTAATATTCATAGGTTTCAGAAACTCTTCCATCAGAATCTCACCTGGATGAATTGGTTCTAATAATTTTTTTGTCATCGTTTCCTCTTAATGATAATCTATTATTTCTACCCCATATGCATCCCCTCTGCGCCATTCAAAACAGATGCGCCACTGATCATTAATGCGAATACTGTGTTGCCCATTTCTATCTTTTAATAGTTTTTTAAGCCGATTATTTGGCGGTATTCGTAGATCTTGTAGGATTTCAGCACCATCAATTATTTCAAGTTTTCTACGCGCACTTTTCTGTATATCCTGTGGGAGCTTATGTGATACTTGACGATTAAATATTTTTTCTGTTTCTTTGCAAGCAAAGCTTTTTATCATTAATTAGATAATATTGCAGCGCGTTAATAGTGTCAAGCGTTATTATTGATTCCCGCACCTAACGGCTAGCATGTGGGGAGCGCCGTTTTTTGGCGCGCCCCAGCGAACGATAGTGAGCGAACACGATGCTATTGTTAGAAATCAAAATGCCATCCCCACTTGACAGTTATCGGCGATACACGAAGTAAACTCCATAACACTACCATTTGGTTGTTTAACTTTCAGGAAGTTACCATTAGCTTCGAATATGAACCCATATAGATACATATTCAACCTATCAACTACTATGGTGTCTGGTGGATTGGCTATTAGTCTCAGGTGAATATTGCCTTTGCCTCCGCGAATTGTGATAGTTCCCTTTGCCACTTCAACATCCCAGTTTGCGCTACTAGCCAGCCACTCATTTTCAATAATCTGCAGAGAAATATTGCCATTAGAATCACAAAAAACACCTGACAATCTAAAAGGCGCATCTTCTTCTTCGGGCTGTTCAATTTTAAATAATGGCTTTCCTCGCACCTGGATAGGAATAGGGCAATTATTCAACAATGCCCCACCAAACTGAATTGCTGGATGGCCATGTCCAATATCAAACACTTCTCTACTAAAGCCTTGTGTCTTACAAATTGGTGACTCCATGGCTTTAATAACTTTTTCTTTCGACCAAAATCCAGTAGTTACTTTTGCATGGCATTGTGGGCATAACAATGTCATTTTGCTTGGATCGTGTTCTGCGGCTCCATGAAATTCAGGAGCA
>DAOVDI010000013.1 GCA_030669585.1 Acidobacteriota bacterium | reverse complement strand
TAAATGACTTTGGGCTAAGCTACTTTGAGCCTCTTTTGCATTGGCCTTTGGCCTTTCTTCGACTTCAATGACTTCTATAGACTTCAATAGACCTCCAAGGACTTCTATCGGCCATTTTTTATGAATAATCCAGGACATTGACTAAATGGGCAATATCGTTTATCTTCGTATTTTCAAGACAGAACATCAAATATGAAGGTTTACATCAAAATCAGGGACAAAAAAGACCCATCCGGCCTGCTTTTTATAACCATTTTGATTGCCGCAATGCTGATCATATTTTTCATCCTGAGTTTTCTCCCCAAGGATCGTAGTGATTCCGTTTCTGAACAATTTGTCTCTGACAAACCGGTTATTCCGGTAGAACCTGAGTACCAGAAATACATCCTTCATATTGAAAGAGGAACCACTCTCACAGATCTTCTCTCCCCCTTTGATTTCTCGCCTGCTGAGATCTACAAACTCCGCCAGGACGTCAAGCCGGTCTATGACTTGGCCAGGATCAAGGCTGGGCATGAATTCAGAGTGTACACTGCAGCGGATGGCCGGGTTATACGTCTGGAATATGACATCGATGTGGAAAGTTTTGTGCGTATTGAAAGGAAAGACGGTCTCTATGTAGCAGAAATCATCAAATTAGCCGTTGAACTCAGAACAGGACTCATCTGGGGGATCATCGAAGACAATCCCATCAACGCTGTACAGAAAACCGGCGAAAAACAGCTGCTGGCCATAAAACTTTCCGAGATCTTTGCATGGGATATCGACTTTCACACTGACCTTAGGAAAGGGGACACTTTTAAGATCCTGTTTGAAAAAAAATTTCTTGATCAGGAATTCAAGGGCTACGGCCACATCCTTGCTGCGGAATTCATGAACCAGGGAAAACTGTTTCAGGCCTTCCGCTATACTTATCCGGGCACACAAAAATGGGATTATTTTCGATTCGATGGAGCTTCTCTCAAACGGGAGTTTTTAAAATCGCCTATCAGTTTTGCGCGGATCACATCACGATTCAGCTACAGCCGGTACCATCCTATCCGCAAAGTCTTCCGCCCTCACATGGGCGTGGATTATGCGGCACGGGTGGGAACACCTGTCCAGACCACAGCCGACGGAACCGTGATTTTTACAGGCAGGAACGGCGCTGCAGGCCGCATGATTAAGATCCGGCACAAAAACCGCTATGAATCCATGTATCTCCATCTCAGCCAGTATGCTGTCAAAACAAACGAAAAGGTCAGACAGGGACAGGTTATCGGATATGTGGGAAATTCCGGCGAATCCACAGGCCCGCATCTGGATTATCGAATAAAAAAGAACGGCAGGTTCATCAACCCTCTCTCTTACAGATTTAAACCGGTCCAACCTTTAAACAAGAAACTTATTGCCGACTTTCAGAACAAAGCAGAATATTTCAGGTTGTGTTTTGATGGACCGCTGATCCTGGCAAGAAGTTTTTTCTATCATACATCACTGGGATCCAGAAGCGAGGAATCTGTCCTTGCCGGCAGCGACTAACAGGATTTATTATTTCTTTTTTCGGGAACTAGAGCCTGAACTGGATCGGGATCCGGAACTGGACCTGCCGGAACTGGACCTACCGGAAGAACCCGAGCGGGAAGATCCGCCCCGGGAGACGGTACCTCTCGACCGCGATGTCCCGGATCTTCCGGAAACCGTTCCTCGGGAACTGCCGGAAGAGCTTGAACGGGTGGTTCTCCTCTTTGTAATACCAGTGGGAATTCTCCGGGTCCTCGGCTGCTGCAGGGCTTTTTTGGTCACAACGGATCGACCGTAGCGCGGACTGTAATAGGATCCATATCCCCATCCCCAGTAGGACCTGGGATAATACCAGTACATATAATCATAAAGGCCATAATAATATAACGGATTCCACCACCAACTCATTCCCATCCAGTATGACGGATAATAACTGTAGTAGGGATTGTAATACATCGATGAATAAGAGTAATCGTCATAATAACCATAATCCGCCCTATCATAGTCTCTGGAATGACGGATCTTGACCCTCTTTTCTGTGAGCTGAGGATCGATGGTCATACAGCTTGTTGCAAAGAATATTAAACAAAGAATCAATATCCATCCTGCTTTTTTCATTGTTCTACTCCTCATTCTTTTTTCTATTATACTCAGATGCAATCTTTATGCCAACAGGTCTCAGGGAAAAAATAAAGCCTGGAATTGATATATTGTCATCTTTATGGGGCAAGTGTCTCTTTTTCCTGTTATCCAGAGAGCTCGGTTCAACGCTTTTCTAAAAGTTTTTTTGCGGTCTCGAAATCCTTTGCCGGGACAAAAACCTTGATCCTCCCCAAACCGTCTGCAGTAAAAGCATGGACGGATTGAACAACCAGCCCTCTTAAAAGAACAGATATTCCGTTGCTCTCCAGATAACTTTTTACGACCTCTGCTTCAACAGAACCCTGTGTTTTTAAAACTTCTTTCAGGTCCATATCCTCATTGTAATGATTCTTGCTGTTCTTGCTTTCACTCATGGCGTGTTTCTCCGTGTTTCTTCCGGCTGAAATAATCGAACAGGATCTGGGCATGATCAAATGCCAGTGGAAAATTGATCTCATCCTCGGTAAAGATACCGATATCTCTGGCATCATCCAGGGCTTTTGGCTGCCCTTTGGCCGAAGCCACATAGACTGTAGTGATGGTGTGGTTCCGGGGATCCCGGCTTGGATCTGAATAGGTATGAAGCTGATATTTCAATGTTATATCCAGATCTGTCTCTTCTTTGGCTTCCCGGATGGCTGCATCTTCCAGGGACTCGCCATAATCCACAAAACCGCCTGGTATAGCCCATCCGTAGGGAGGATTTTTTCGTTGGATAAGAATGATGCCATCCTGTCCATTATCACGTTTTACTTCGATGATGATGTCTGCAGTGGGAAAAGGGTTTCTGTATTTTGACATTCTTTTCAACTTATAAGTATTTGGAATGCTCAGATTGTAATGATTCCACTCACAAAATGTCAATATACAATCTTTCCAAAACCCTAGAAAACAAAAAAAATAAATGGGATTTTTCTTGACAAGCGATTTTTATGTATATATATTGAAAACGGGAAGAATTGGGACTATTTGGGATAAAATGTTATCAGGAAGCCACAAAGCACGATTTGACAGCAGCGGAAGACTTAAAATTCCGGAAAAATACCGCTCTGTGATTGAAGATTGTTACGGCAAAGAGGTCTTTATCACTTCTCTGACAAACGAATCCATCCAGATCTATCCCTGGCCCGTTTGGGAACAATTGACCGGTTTTGCTACTCAAGGACTTTTGCAGCTTAAACCGGAACTGAGAAGATTTAAAATTCATGTCAATCGAAAAGGAAATCATCAGGAAATAGATTCTAAAGGAAGGATTCTTATTAATCAAGAGCTGAGAGATATAGCCAGGCTGGATGGAGAGGTGGAGCTTGTCGGCCTGCATGATCATATCGAGATTTGGAATAAAGAACTTCTCGACCAGATGTTAGAGGACAATCCCCTGTCAGACAATGATTTTGAACGCCTATCCGAACTCACCCCCAAGGAATAATGAATGGAAGGAAAATGTCATATCCCGGTGCTCCTCAACGAGGTTCTGGACTACCTCGATGGTGACGGTGAAGGAGTCTTTGTTGATTGCACGCTGGGATTAGGAGGACATGCAAAAGAAATTTTAATAAAACATCCAAAATCATCCCTGATCGGACTGGATATAGACGAAATCTCACTGATGAAAGCCAGAGAAAACCTGGATCCGTTCAGGGAAAGAGTCACACTTTATCATTCCGATTTCCGTTATCTCCCTGACCTTAACCTGGATTTCCAGAAGATCCGCGGCGTCCTGATAGACCTAGGCATCTCCTCCTTTCAGCTTGATTCCCCGGAAAGAGGATTCAGTTACAATCAGGACGGCCCTCTTGATATGCGAATGGACCTCAGGAATAAATATTCAGCCTTTAAAATCATCAATAAAAGCTCAGAAAATCAGCTCAATAAGATCTTCTTTGAATACGGGGAAATCAGACAGGCCAGAAAACTGGCCCGGGAAATAGCCTCAAGAAGGAAGATCAATAAGATCGAGACAACAACCCAGCTCAGGAGGATCATTGAAGAAGTCTGCCGGTGGAGGCCCCAAAAAGGGAAGATCCATCCTGCAGCCAAACTCTTTCTTGCGCTGCGCATCGAAGTCAATCAGGAACTCAAGGGCCTGGATAACTTTCTGGAAAAGATCCTTCACAAACTTCGGGAAGGATCGAGGATCGTGGTCATCTCCTTTCATTCCCTGGAGGATAGGATTATCAAGAAGGCATTTGTCCGAATGGCATCCTCAGAGAACTGTCCGCCATGTTTAAAGGTTCTAACAAAAAAACCAGTTGTTGCATCCAGGGAAGAGGTCATTTCGAATTTCAGAGCAAGGTCGGCAAAACTAAGGGCAGCAGAGGTCGTGCGTTGATTCAGAAAAAGTTCAGCAAAAAACAGATTACACTGGGCATTTCCGCGGCAGCCATTGTTATATTTTCTCTTTCATTTTACATATGGCATCAGACCGAATCCATACGGCTCGGTTATGAAGTGCGGGAATTGGAACACCAGATCCACATCCTGCAAAAAGATATCAACAAACTGGAAACCATCAAAGCCAGCTACCTGGCTCTTGAAAAAGTGGAAAAGATCGCAAAGGAACAATTGAAGCTTTCCCCTCCCCGAAAGGATCAGATAATCTATGACGATCTGCAAACTCCTCCCCGGAAAAAGATGCCATGACTAAGCCATACCAGAAGAAAATACAAAGAAGAACAATTCTGTTGAGTTTATTTCTTTTTCTCTGGCTCGGAGGCCTCACATTTCGTCTGGTACAGATGCAGATCATACAAAGAACCGACGCCCAGAAAAAAATCCTGGCTCAAAACCAGCAAATTATCGATATCCGACCCAATAGGGGAACGATCTACGGCCGGAAAGGAAACATTCTTGCCCGGAGCATTCCACGAAAGTCCGTATTTTACCACCCCTTCGAAAACGATTCCGTCAGCCAACAGATCAACAAGATAAACCGGCTCAAAAACATCATAGAACTCTCCGACAAAGACATTCAACTAATAAAAAACCGGATTCAGAAGAATGATAATTTCATCTGGATCATGAGAAAGATCGAGGATGGACCGGCTGAAAAAATTAAGGAATTGGATATAGCCGGAGTCCATATGCAGGAGGAGAAGAAACGGTTCTATCCACAGGGGAAGCTGGCAGCCCACCTCCTCGGACGGGTCAGTCGCGATGATGCAGGACAGACCGGGCTCGAACTTTATTTCCAATCCATCCTGGCCGGAGAAGCAGGAAAACAGATCAATTTTTTTGATGCCAAAAGAAGGAAATACCGATTTGAGATCACAAAGGAACCCGTGGACGGCCACGACATAATGCTGACCATCGATGAAACGATCCAGTTCATCGCTGAAAAAGAACTTTCAAATGCAATGAAAGAAAGACACGCTGAAAGAGGAACGGTTATCATTTCTCAGCCTCAGACCGGGGATATCCTCGCAATGGCCAATTATCCGACATTTGACCCGAATCTTCCTTCGTCCGACTTTGATATGACAGACAGAATTAATTCTATTCACTATATTTATGATCCCGGTTCGACGTTCAAGATCGTCACTGCATCGGCTGCACTGGAATTCCATGAAGTCGATCAAAATGACACATTTGACTGCAGCGCAGGTTCCATCAATATTGCTGGAAAAAATTTTAAGGATCATTCCCATTACGATGTCTTGACTTTCCCCGAAGTAATAATTCACTCCTCCAATGTAGGAACGATCCAGGTCGGCCAGCGTATCGGGGAAAAGCATCTTTATGACATGATCAAAAAATTCCGGTTCGGGCAAAGGACAGGAATAGACCTTCCCATGGAAGAACCCGGCCTTTTATGGCCGACTGATCGTTGGTCCAAAAGATCCCTCGCGTCTCTGTCCATCGGGTACGAGATTTCCGTCACTCCGATCCAGATGTTGATGACCTTAAACACGATCGCCAATCAGGGTATGTATATCCCTCCAAAAATTGTTAAAAATATCATGATCTCTTCCAATAAAAGACCTACCGCTAAGGAAAAGCCAATCAGGGTTATTTCCGAACAGACGGCAAGCGATATCGAGGCTATTCTCCAGGATGTGGTGCGGTTCGGGACAGGGACATCCGCCCGTATCAATGGATACACCATCACCGGGAAGACTGGAACCGCACAGAAGAGAGACCCAGTGACCAAGAGATACATGTCTACTGCCCATATAGCTTCATTTGTGGGATATGTTTCCAACAACCGCCCGCTTTTTTCGATAATCATTGTCATCGATGACCCAAAAGGACAATATTACGGATCACAGGTCGCTACACCTGTGTTCAGAGCCATCGCCTCCAAAATATTACGCTACTACGGTATTCCCAGAGAGATACAACCCGAAAAACAACTTATCGTGGCCCAACATTCGCAAGGAGCCGCAGAATGAAACTGAAACACCTGCTGGCCGATACTCCTGGAATTTGCTTTTTTGGTTCCCTGGATATTGATATCGCAGGCATAACATATTCCTCCAAAGAAGTACAAAATAATTTTCTTTTTGCAGCTCTTAAAGGAGAGAAAGCGGACGGATTCGACTATATTAATGAAGCTCTTACACGAGGGGCCTCGGCTGTCCTCTCAGAAAGAGATCCCCCGCCCGGATTTGCCAAAACCTGGATTCAGGTTGGAGATGCTCGGGAAACCATGGCCCTGACAGCGGCAAATTTATATGGACATCCCTCACAAGAACTCAAAGTTATAGGAATCACAGGAACAAAAGGAAAGACTACTGTAACCTACATCCTGGAATCTATTTTAATTCAAGCAGGTTTCAAACCCGGTGTTATCGGAACAATCTCTTACCGGGGACCAGGATTCGACAGGGTTGCCAAACGCACAACCCCTGAATCCCCTGACCTTCAGAGGATGATGCGTGAAATTCTGGACAACGGGGGAACACACTGTTTGATCGAAGTTTCCTCCCATTCTCTGGAACTCAAACGCGTTACCGGGATCGGATTTGACTTAGCAATTTTCACCAATCTCAGCGGAGAACACCTGGATTATCACAAATCCATGGACAACTATTTTCATGCCAAGAAAAAACTCTTTTTGATCGGCCCGAAGAACCGGACGGCAGTCATCAATACAGATGACCCATGGGGTGAAAAGTTGAAATCGCAGATCTCCGGTGGGATTATCTCATTTGGACTCAAGGAACCTGCCACTGTTCATGCCCAAAAATCTACACTCAGGGAGGATGGGCTCGATATTCAGATCAAATTCCCGGCAGGACGCATGTCCGTCTTCTCCTCCCTGCTGGGAAAACCCAATGTCTACAATATTCTGGCCGCAGTGGCCTCGGCACTATCCCTGAACATCCCCATCCCCAAAATCAAGGAGGGTATCAGATCCTTAAAAGGCGTTCGTGGAAGATTTCAGAATATCCAGAACGATAGAGACATTAAAATTTTTGTGGATTATGCCCACAGCGATGATGCATTGAAAAATCTGCTGGAAACAGCGAATGAACTCAATTCAAACAAAACCATTGTTGTTTTTGGGGCCGGAGGAGACAGAGATAAATCCAAAAGGGCAAGGATGGGTAAAGCCGCGGGCCGGCTTGCCGACTGGACCATCATCACTTCGGACAATCCCCGGAGCGAGGACCCTCAAGCCATTATCAATGACATTGAAGCAGGCATAAAAACAACCGGCCTGAAGAAATATGAGATCATTCCCGACAGAAGGAAGGCTATTGCCAAAGCCCTCAGGACAGCAAACGCTGGCGATTACGTGCTTATAGCCGGGAAAGGACATGAGGATTATCAGATCATCAAAGGAAAGATGTTTCATTTCGACGATGCTGAAGTCATAAGAGAACTTCTTGCCGGCGAGAGGAGTATCTGAAGATGACAGATTTTTCCCTTCAAAAGGCTGCAGAGATGATGAACGGCCGTATCATCAATGGACAGCCCTCCAGCATTTTTACAGGCTATCAGATGGATTCACGCTTAATCAGTTCCGGGGATCTCTTTTTTGCGGTTATTGCAGACCGAGACGGCCATAAATTCATACCTGATGCGGCAAAGAACGGAGCCCGGGGAGCAGTTGTTTCAAGAAACATCACCCCTCCACGGAAGGATTTTGCCATTATCCGAGTGAAAGATACGGTCACGGCTCTCCAGGATCTGGCACACAAAATCAGAACCCGATTCAAGGGCAAGGTTGCCTGTATCACAGGGAGCATTGGGAAAACAACGACCAAATACTTTACTGCACGACTGCTTTCTCACAGGTATTCGGTCCTGCAGTCAGAAGGCAATTTCAACAACCACCTGGGCCTCCCTCTGACACTGCTCCGTTTGTCCCCGGAACATGATATAGCTCTGCTGGAAATGGCCATGAGCGCCCAGGGTGAGATCGCGGATTTGACTCTGGTCGCAGACCCGGATATTGCTGTCATCACCAACATTCATCCGGTCCATCTTGAATTCTTTAACAGCATTGACGATATAGCCCTTGCAAAAAAGGAGATCCTGGACACAATGGATCCTGGAGGAACGGCTGTTCTGAACGCCGACGACCCCCTCATTCAGAGGATCTCTCAGGATTGGAAGGGACAAAGCATCCGCTTTGGCCTATCCACAGACTGCGATATTTCTGCTGAAAACATAAAAAAAGACAGCCTGTCCGGCATAAGATGTCGTCTCCGATATCTGGATAAGAATAAAGACATCCTCTTGCCCTTTGTTTATGACAGCTATCTTTATAATTTCCTTGCTGCGGCTGCTGTGGCTTTTTCTCTTGATATCCGGCTCGAAGATATCGTTGAGGCCGCCAAATTTTTAGAGCCTCTTCCCGACCGCGGGCATCTTTTCCATCTGAAAAACGGCATCAGATTGATCGATGACAGCTACAACTCAAGCCCTGCTGCGCTGGAATCAGCACTGAAGTCTCTTTCCATGCAGAATAAAGCCCGAAAGGTCGCCATTCTCGGAGATATGCTGGAGCTTGGCCCGGATGAGAAGGATTTTCATTTTGCGGCCGGCACTCAGGTCCAGGAGACGGGATGGGACGTCCTGGTAACAGTGGGTCCCCTCAGTCAACACATAAAAGACGGCGCCATGAAGTCCGGGATGGGAAAGGGGCAGATTTTCTTTTTCAAGACATCGGATGAAGCCGCTGCTCATATCAGAGATATCCTCAGAAAGGGGGACCTGGTGCTGGTTAAAGGGTCTCGCGGTATCCGGACTGAAAAAATTGTCAAATTCATAAAAAAGGACGGGTTTTAAGGTGTTATATTATCTTCTTGTTCCTCTGAAAGAGCACTGGATCTTTTTCAATGTATTCCGGTATATCACAGTCCGCACTGCCCTTTCCGGTATTACAGCCCTCATCATCTGTCTCTTTCTGGGCCCTGTTCTGATCAAACTTCTGAAAAAGAAACAGATCGGTGAAGAGATCCGTGCTGAAGGACCAAAGTCGCACTTTAATAAAAAAGGGACCCCCTCCATGGGAGGGATCCTCATCATTATATCAATTCTGATCCCTGCACTTCTATGGGCTGATCTTAGCAACTCCTATGTCCGCACAGTTATGTTTGCAATGGTGTCTTTCGGGCTTATCGGTTTTCTGGATGATTATCTGAAGATCATCAAGAAAAAACGTTCAGGCCTCCCTGTATTTCGTAAATTCTTCTACCAGATAGTTCTCTCCGCCATCATCGGATTATTTTTTATCTGGCTGGGAACACACGGAGAATTTAATCTCCATCTCATTATGCCCTTTTTCAAGAAATGGGCCCCCTATATGGGATGGATCTATCTTCCATGGGTCATATTAATTCTGGTCGGCTCATCCAACGCTGTCAATCTGGCAGATGGGCTTGACGGTCTTGCCACCGGCCTGACCTTGATCAGCATCACGGCCTTCACAGCTCTCACCTACATAGCAGGCCACGCACTGTGGTCAGATTATCTGAATATCGCCAGGGTCCCTCAGGCCGCGGAACTTACTGTATTTGCCGGAGCTATGGCCGGAGCCTGTCTCGGCTTTCTCTGGTATAACAGCCACCCTGCCCAGATTTTCATGGGAGATGTAGGAGCGCTTTCGCTTGGCGGAACCATAGGTGTGATCGCCTTGCTTATAAAAATGGAATTTCTCCTGTTCATGGTATCAGGCGTTTTTGTGATCGAAGCCCTTTCAGTCATGATCCAAGTCGGATATTTCAAGATAACAAGAGGAAAAAGGATATTTAGAATGGCCCCTCTGCACCACCACTTTGAACTTATGGGTTGGCCTGAGGAAAAAATAGTGGTGCGTTTCTGGATAGCAGGCATAATTTTCGCCCTGTTCAGTTTAACAACTCTGAAACTGAGGTAATATGAAACTCAAAGGGAAAAAAGCGCTCGTCGTCGGACTGGGAAAAACAGGAGAAGCAGTCTGTGATTTCCTGCTTGACGCCGGTGCATCCCTCATGATCTCAGAAAAAAGAGGGATTGAAGAATTGAGCCCGGTTTTTGAGAAATGGAATAAAAAAGTGGATCACCTGGAAACAGGAGGACATACAGAGGGCTTCTTCCTCCAACCCGACCTCATTATCAGCAGTCCTGGAATCCCGCCTTTATCCTTATTTCAAACCGCCCGGAAACACGGGATACCGGTTATGTCCGAGATCGAACTGGCCTTCCGGTTTCTCAAGGGGAAGATCATTGGAATTACAGGTTCGAACGGAAAATCCACCACAACCAGTCTGATCCACAAAATCCTGAAAGAAGGTGGACTCCAGGCTCATCTTGCAGGAAACATTGGAACCCCTTTGATCCAATTTGTCGCAGACAGCCAGGACAAAGACATCTATGTGACCGAGCTTTCCAGCTTTCAACTCGATAACATACAGTATTTCCAGGCGTTTATTTCTGTTTTTCTCAATATGACACCGGACCATATTGATTGGCATATCAATTTTAAAAATTACTACAATGCTAAAAAAAATCTCATTTCTAATCAGAAGGAAAGCGATCTGGCCATCCTGAACCGGGATGATCCATATGTCTGGGCCTCCGGCAAGGAAACAAAAGCTACCGTTTACGCTTTCAGCAGAAAACAGGAAGTCTTTCCCGGAATATACCTAAAAGACGGATGGATTACCTTATCGAATGGAGGGGAAGAACATCTGATGAGACCATCTGAAATTCCGCTCTTGGGAGAACATAATACAGACAATATTTTGGCTTCGGCTCTGGTCGGCTCTCTTCTTGGACTTCCCCTCTCTCAGGTCAAAGAATCCATCCTCTCTTTCCAGGGCCTGGAACACCGTTTAGAGCGGGTATTATCTTTGAATGGGATTGAATTTTATAATGACTCCAAGGCAACCAATGTTGATGCTTCACTGAACGCGATACAAAGTTTTAATAATAAAATTGTCTTGATCCTTGGCGGAAAAGACAAGGAAGGAAATTTTACTAAACTCAAGGAGTCTATTCAGAAACGGGTAAAATCCATTGTTCTCCTTGGTGAAGCCAAGGACAAGATCCGGAAGGCCTTAAATGGAACCGTCCCGATGACAGAAGCGGCATCCATGGCCGAAGCAGTCGATCTGGCGTTTTCCTTGGCGGAAAAGGGAGAAATCATACTCCTCGCCCCGGCATGTACAAGCTGGGATATGTATGACAATTTTGAACAACGGGGGAAGGATTTTAAAGTTTGCACTTTAGCTCTTCAAAAGAAGAATAAGGCAAAGCATGTATAGAGACACCGAATTCTTCAAACCATTTGGTTTTGACAGGGCGACATTTTTCATAACGCTCATCCTCGTATCCATCGGAATCATTATGGTCTTCAGCTCATCCGGAATAATTTCGAGCGAAAAATTCGGCCACCCATTCCATTATTTACTTAATCAGCTTATGGGAGCAGGTCTGGGGCTATCCCTCATTCTTATCTTGATGCAGATCAATATTCCTTTTTACCAGACCCGATTTTTTGTTTTTGGTCTTCTCTTCCTGACCCTTGGACTTCTGGTTCTTTGTCTTGTTCTGCCCTCCACCGGAGCGACCGACCGCTGGATACATATACTCAATTTCCAAATTCAACCTTCGGAACTGGCAAAAATCAGCCTGATCCTGTTTTTAGCCTTTTTCCTCGAACGGAAAAAAGAAAAGATGAATCATCCGGTCAACCTTATTATCCCGTTTTCCGTTATATTTCTGATCATCTTTCTGGTTTTGATGGAACCAGACTACAGCACAGCCATAGTAATCGGTATTATCAGCGCCACAATGCTGTATCTGGGAGGTGTGAAAATTAAATATTTCTTTTTCCCGGGACTGTCTGCCATAGGACTTTTTGCTTTTTACTTGCTAAAGGCCCCCTACCGATGGAACAGGATCATTGCCATCCTCTCTCCGGAAAAAGACCCTTTAGGCCTGGGATTCCAGGTCATCCAATCTAAGTTAGCCGTGGGATCAGGCGGTATCCTGAACCTGGGAATCGGAGAAAGCATCCAGAAGCTTTTTTTCCTCCCTTCTGCCTATACGGATTACATTTACGCCATTATCGGTGAGGAACTGGGATTTGTAGGAACCATGGCAGTTCTTATCCTGTTCACATTGTTGTTTTGGAGGGGTCTTCTGATCGCTAAAAAGGCTCCGACCCCCTTCAGCCAGTTGGCCGCAGCAGGCATAACCATGGCAATTTTTTTCCAGGCTCTTTTGAATATCAGTGTAGTCCTCGGACTGGTTCCTCCAACAGGACTAACCCTTCCGATGATTAGTTATGGACGATCTTCTCTGATAGTAACTCTGTTCAGTCTCGGACTTTTGCTGCATATTTCACAGAGAAGAATAAACAGGTGGGAAAAACCTTGAGCAAACAGAGAGTTATTATCAGCGGAGGCGGCACAGCCGGTCATATCCACCCAGCTCTGGCAGTAGGCAGAAAATTGAAGGAAAAAAACAGTGACATTCAAATTACTTTTGTAGGGAGCACCCGCAAACTGGAAAAATCCATCATGAACCATTATCATGCTGACTTTATCCCTCTGAATATCGAGGGTCTGAAGGGAAAAGGAATCAAGATCGCCAAATCCCTGTTTATCCTCCCTCCGGCTTTTCTGAAATCCATGTCCATCCTTTTGAAGTTAAAACCCTCCCTGTCCATCGGTGTAGGAGGCTACAGTTCCGGACCGATCCTCATCATTTCAGCATGGATGGGTATCCCAACTCTGATCCTTGAGCAAAACAGTATTCCCGGATTCACCAACCGCATGCTCATTCCCTGGGTCAAGAAGGCCGTGGTCTCATTCGAAAGCTCACTGCCTTATTTCCGGAAAAAGGGAATTTACATCGGCAATCCCGTCAAGGACGAATTTTATTCTCTTTCCTCCAAACAAAGGACAAATCGGCTGACTCTTCTGATTTTCGGCGGAAGCCAAGGATCCCGTTTCTTGAATGACGGGATCATTAATTCATTACCTACACTGAAACAAATATCCGAAAACCTCAACATTTACCACCAGACCGGCGAATATGACTTTGAGCGGGTGAAACAGGCTTACATAAAGCAGGGAATCCGGAATGTTATGGTCAAAGCTTTCTTTTTTAATATGGCCGACTATTTTCAAAAGGCTGATCTTGTCATCAGCAGAGCAGGAGCCACAACTGTTGCTGAACTGATTGCAAGCCGTAAGGCTTCACTGCTTATACCATTTTCAGGCGCTGCTGATAACCATCAGCTGCACAACGCCAAAGAACTGGAAAATATCCAAGGGGCGGAGATCATTACAGAACAGGAGTTCACACCTGAACTGTTTTCAGGTAAGATCATCCACTTTATGGAAAACAAGACAAGGCTCAACCAAATGGAAAAGAATTTAAATATTCTGAGAAAAACAGGAGCAGCAGAAAAAATATCCGACCTCTGCTTTGAGCTCATGCAAAAAAAAACATGGAGTGATCGACGTGGTCAAACGAGTCAATAAAAGATTAAAACACATTCACATGGTCGGAATCGGCGGAACCGGAATGAACGGGATCGCCGAAGTTTTGGTGAACCTTGGGTATCGAGTTTCCGGATCGGATATCAGCGCTAATCAGGCCACAAAACGGCTCGCCGCCCTGGGAGCGCAGATATCCATCGGCCACAGGAGAGATAATGTAGAGGAAGCGGATGTGGTTGTCACCTCCTCTGCTGTTGGAAACGACAATGTAGAAGTGATGGAAGCAAGGCGAAAAAAGATTCCTATTATTCCCAGAGCTGAAATGCTTGCCGAGCTGATGCGCATGAAATACGGTATTGCTGTAGCAGGTTCTCACGGAAAAACTTCCACAACATCCATGATCGCATCTGTCCTCGAAACAGCAGGATTTGACCCGACCATTATTCTGGGCGGGCGGCTGAATACTATCGGCGCCCATGGAAAATTGGGTAAAGGAGATTATATTGTGGCAGAGGCCGATGAAAGCGACCGTTCCTTTCTTTATCTCTCGCCCTTTATAGCAGTACTGACCAATCTCGATGAGGAACATCTTGACCAGTATAAAACGGTTGATGAGATCAAAAAGACTTTTGTAAATTTTGCCAATAAAGTCCCCTTTTTCTGCCCTGTCGTGCTTTGCCTGGATGACTCAAATCTCCAGAGTATGATTCCCCAACTCGACCGCCGGATCATCACTTACGGATTTTCTACCCAGGCCGACCTACATTCCCTTAATCCAGAATTCAATGAATTTTCCAGCACTTCAACCATCTTTTGGAAAGGAAAAAAGCTGGGAAAACTGAATCTCAATGTTCCCGGGCTTCACAGCATTCAGAATGCCATGGCTGCGATCGCAGTCGGCATGGACCTGGACATTCCAGCATCTGTTATTTTAAAAGCTCTTGAAGTTTACGATGGCATCGGACGACGGTTCGAGCTAAAGAAGATAATAAATGACATCATGATCATTGAGGATTATGCGCATCATCCGACTGAGATCAGGACCACACTGGATGCGGCAAAACGGGGGTGGTCGAGGAGAACTCTGGTTGTTTTTCAGCCCCACCGTTACTCACGTCTATCCCTGCTGATGACAGAATTCGGAACGGCATTCAATCAAGCCAATGTTTTAATTGTAAGCGAAGTTTATCCGGCAGGCGAAAAACCCAGGCCGGGAGTAAGTGGAGAAGCGCTATGCAATGAGATCAGACAGTACGGTCATAAGAATGTCATCTATGAACCAGACTTGGACAAAATAGCAGACCGTGTAGTTGATATATCCCTGCCTGAAGATATTATTTTAGTTCTCGGAGCGGGGAATATCAGCAAAGTCATTCCTGAGATCATTCAAAAATTGGGAGGAAATTGAGCCCTATGGCTGTCAATATGAATTCGGCTGTCCACTTTACTAAAGCTGGATTTCCTGCTGAAACGATGCGTTACAGGCGCAAAAAAAGCAAAATGAAGACAAAAAAACTGCAACGGAAACGGAAGATCAAGGCAGGACACATTCTGTTCATGTTCATTCTTATAGGGGTCCTATTTTTCATCGTTCAACAAACATACATTTTTCTTATTACCTGGGATGGCCTGACTATACATACAATACGGGTCGAGTGCAGTGAAACCATGGTCCGGGAAAAAGTTTTTCAATTACTCAATCGGACAAACCTTGGCAATTTCTTTCTGCTGAACGTCAAAGAACTTCAGAAAATACTTAAAGAACAACCTTTTATCGATGATGCCCGTATCCGTAAATCATTCCCGGCAACACTTCTTGTGGAAATCATGGAAAGGACGCCTGTAGCCTATATTCAAATGGAAAAGATCTACCTGATCGACAGAAAAGGAATCCGAATCAGGCAGGCTGCCTTAAATAAAAACAGAACCCTTCCTCTTTTAATTGATGCTGACCTCTTCCATCATGATTACGATGAAAAATTAAAAACCGCATGGGCGTGCATGGATGGTATTACAGAAAAACTCAAAAAACAAATTTCTGTGCTTGATCTCAGCCGGGAAGATAAAATTATCGTTCAATTGAAAGATTCCATGACAAAATATTTTCTTGATCACAAGCATTTTACAGACAAAATGCTTTACTTCAAGGATATCAAGGCCGGGTTGTTACAATACGGCCCAATCGAATATGTCGATCTTCGATTTCAGGACAGGATCTATCTAAAAACTCAATCCGGGACAAGTGGAAACACTCTTCCCAAATCCTTGAAAGGGGTAGAATAATGCCCAAAAACGGATATATAGTAGGGCTCGATATCGGATCAAAAAAAGTGGCTGCAGTAATAGGCGAAGTCACGGAAGATAATAAGATCGAGATCATCGGTATCGGGACTTCGGTTTCACGTGGACTAAGGAAGGGCGTGGTCGTCAACCTTGAGGCAACAGTTGATGCTGTAAAGAAGGCCCAGGAAGAAGCAGAGCTTATGGCAGGAGTCGAGATCGATTCCGCCTTTGTCGGCATCTCAGGCGCCCATATCAAGAGTTTTAACAGCCGGGGTGTCATCGCAGTTTCCGGAAAAAACAGGAAGGTCAGCCGTGAAGACATACGTCGTGTTATCGAGCAGTCTAAGGCAGTTTCCATTCCTCCCGACCGCGAGATAATCCACATCATCCCCCAGGAATTTATCGTAGATGACCAGGACGGCATCGAAGATCCCCTGGGAATGAACGGGATCAAACTGGAGGTTAATGTGCACATTGTGACAGGGGCCATCTGTTCGGTCCAGAACCTTAGGACATGCATCACCAGGGCAGGTATAGAGATAGAGCAGATCATTCTCAACCAGAGGGCCACAAGCATGGCGACTCTTACACCGGATGAAATGGAGCTAGGAGTTGGGTTGATCGATATCGGTGGAGGAACAACCGAGGTCGCCATATTTGAGCGCACGAGCCTCTGGTACACATCGATTATCCCGCTTGGTGGAGACAACTTCACCAATGATATTGCTGTCGGACTGCGAACCCCCATTCCTGATGCAGAAAAAATCAAAAAAAAATACGGATGCGCCACAGGCTCCATGACGGATGAACAGGAAACCATCGAGGTTCCATCCGTGGGTGGAGGGAAAAAAGCACGCATCCTGAACAGGCATTTGCTGGCAGATATCATCCACCCGCGAGCAGAAGAGATCTTTCAGCTTGTTGATAACGACATCCATAGAATGGGATATGAAAAATCCCTCAATTCCGGCATCGTACTGACCGGAGGCACAGCCATGCTCGACGGGCTGGAAGGAGTGGCAGAAGAAATCTTTGATCTTCCTGTCAGACGGGGAGATCCCGGTGGCGTCGGAGGCCTGTCCGACAGGGTCAGTACCCCCGACTTTGCAACCACCGTCGGTCTTATCCATTACGGGCATGAGCACTGGAAAGAAAAAGGTGGTCCCCCAAAATACAGGGAAGGTTTTTGGAATAAATTCAAAAATTGGATAAAAGAGGCATAGGAGGACAAAATGACCAATGTCATGAGAAACAATTTAAAGTTTCATCTTGTGGAGGAACACTCAGGCGCCCAGATCAAGGTTATCGGTATCGGCGGCGGAGGCGGGAATGCTGTCAACCGAATGATCGAGGCAAGGATCGAAGGCGTTGAGTTTATCGCACTGAACACCGATCTGCAGGCCCTCAATTCCAACCGGGCCGTCCGGAAGGTCCAGATCGGCAACAATTTGACCAAAGGACTGGGCTCTGGCGGCAAGCCGGATATCGGCAAAGAAGCCGCTATGGAAGATACGGAAAAACTGCTGGAAATACTGGAAGACACAGATATGCTTTTTCTCACTGCCGGCTTGGGTGGCGGAACCGGAACCGGAGCTGCTCCCATCATAGCCAACCTGGCAGCAGAAAAGAATATTCTGACCATTGCTATTATCACACTGCCCTTTGATTTTGAAGGAAAAATCCGCATGAACCAGGCCATGACAGGCCTGGAAGAGATCATTGCAGCAGCAGATACCGTCATCGCCATTCCCAATGAAAGACTACTAGAAACGATCAGCATGGAAACATCCATCCATGAAGCCTTCAAAATGGCTGACGATGTCCTCCGTCAGGCTGTTCAGGGCATCTCAGACCTCATTCTCAAGGCAGGCTTTATCAATCTTGATTTCGCCGATGTCAAATCCATCATGAAAGATGTCACCTGCATGATGAAAGGTTCCGGAAACGCATTCATGGGAACCGGCATGGCATCCGGAGAAAACAGAGCGGTTGAAGCAGCGCATAAAGCTATTTCCAGTCCTCTGCTCATCGACACTACGATCGAAGGCGCACGAGGTATGCTCATCAACATAACAGGCGGAAAAGACATCACCATGCACGAGGTCTCCAAAGCATCAAAACTTATGCACAGTCTTGCTCACGCTGAAGCCAATATCATATTTGGAATCGTTTTGGATGAAAGCATTAAAGAAATGGTTAAAGTCACGGTCATCGCCACGGGATTTGACGATTCTTCCGGGAAAGCTGTCATTTCCGCTAAAGATATCCATGATCCGCGTATTCCCCATGCAATGGCTCCCCAACCACAGCCCAAAGAACCCACTCCCCCCTATCTTTTTGAATCAAAAGGCACAAAAAGACAAGAAGGTGTTATGATGGCTAAACCAGAATGGGAAAAACGATGGGAGCCTTATGATGCCCCCTCTTTTTTGAGAAACAAAAACAACGCCTACAGGAAAACACCTAATGAAGTACGCTGACCTGGTTGTCCTGAACTGCAACCAGCTCCTAACCTGTCAGGGGACAATCCCCAAAAGGAGTAAAGCTCTGAAGGACGTTGGGATCATTAAAAATGGATGTATCGCTTCTTTAAAAGGCGCTATTGTCTTTATCGGGCATTATAAAAATTTTCAAAAGGAATTTTCCCTTACAAATGAAGGAGAGATTATAGATGCAAAAGGCCTGACTGTCCTCCCAGGTTTCGTGGATCCCCATACCCATCTGCCCTTTGCCGGCGGGCGCGAAGAGGAATTTTCCCTCCGCCTCCAGGGATATTCTTATCAGCAGCTTGCCGAAAAAGGTATGGGGATCCAAACTTCAGTCAAAGCAACCCGGCGTGCCAGCCGGGAAGAACTTGTATTCCTTTGTTTGTCACGGCTTGACTCCATGTTACTTCATGGCACAACCACGGTCGAGGCTAAAAGCGGCTACGGCCTGAACCGCAAGGACGAAATAAAACAGCTCGAGGCAATCCGGGAAGCCAATATCCAACATCCGATCGATATTATTCCTACATTTATGGGCGCTCATGAGGTGCCTCCGGAATATCGATCGAATAAGGACGCCTACATCGACCTTTTGATCGACTCTATCCTCCCTGAAGTAAGAAACAAAAAGCTGGCTGTTTTTTTTGATGTTTTTTGCGAGGAGGGAGTCTATTCCGTCCCGGAAACAAGGCGCATGGTCAGGGCAGCTAAAGACCTTGGATTTCAGATCAAGATCCATGCCGATGAGTTCTCTGCTCTGGGCGGTGCCCAGATGGCAGCAGAAGAAGGGGCAATTTCTGCGGATCACCTGATGGCTCTTTCAGAAGAAGGCATTCAGGCGCTTTCACAGAGCAATACAGCTGCAACGTTCCTCCCTGCTGTCCCCTTTTTCCTAATGCAGGAGAAAAAAGCTCCTGCCCGTGCGTTAATAAACAAAGGAGCCATAGTTGCATTGGCAACAGATTTCAATCCTGGCAGTTCCATGACAGAATCCATGCACTTTATCATGCAATTAGCTGTCTACACTCTCGGGATGGGGATAGAGGAAAGTATAAACGCAGCTACAGCCAATGCCGCTTATGCCGCGGGAATAGATAAAGAAGTCGGATCCCTGGAAATAGGGAAAAAGATGGATCTGATCCTGTGTGATTCACCTAATTATCTTTACCTGGTTTACCACCTAGGGATTAACCCTGTCAAACATGTCATAAAGAATGGTCAGATCGTTATACGGGACAGGCAGCCGGCATTAGATTTTAACCAGTGAGCAGCTGCCCCCCCAAATTAAGACCACCCATAGTACTAAGATTTTCGTGACATAATAGGCATCATCAGCGAGGATAAGAGCCCTTCGTAAGGAGGTTTATGATGATGTCTAAACACGGCAGGCGGTACACAGCAAAGTTCAAATTTCAAGTGATCCTGGAATTTCTGAAAGGTTCAAAAACCATTGGACAAATAGCTCGCGCTTATGGTGTTCATCCAATTACCATCTCTCACTGGAAAAAGGAGTTTATGGAGAAAGGTCCTGAACTTTTTAGTCAGAAGACAACGATCCATGAGTATGAGAGGAAGATTCAAGAACTTGAGCGACTGATAGGTCATAAGGAGGTGGAGATTGCTTTGCTAAAAAATTTTATAGCCGGGAGTTCACCCGAGAAGAGAAAGTCGAACTTGTAAAGAAGTTCAAAGACCAATATGGTCTTAATAGAGTCTTAAAGGTATTGAGGTTATCCAAGGATACCTGGTACTACGCTCAAAAAAGACGCGAATACAAAGACAAATATCATTTTTTAAGGAAACCGTTATTTGATATAGCCAGAGTCCATCCTGAGTATGGATACCGTAGGACAACCGCAGAGCTGAGAACCAGGGGAATTTATGTAAATCATAAGGTTATAGAGAGATTGCATTCATATTGGGATCTCTCCGTCCTTAAGAGCATAAAGCACCCCAAGAAGAATCCTCTACGAGTTCTTTTGCGAGACGCTGGATCAAATATTAACCTTGTACAATCGCTTGAGAGAATTGCTGATTTTGAAGTTCTCTATACTGATTTTACTGAGATCCGCTACCAAAAGGGCAAGACTAAGGCTCATTGGATGCCGATTATTGATCACTGCAGCAAAGTCATTGTAGGCCATGCACTTGGTGAGAGCGCAAATACAGATTTGGCACTTGAGGCCTGGGGAAAAGCGAAGTTCATGCTGAGAAGGTTCGGCCAAAAAGTTGAAGGCATCATCATTCATCATGATCAGGATGGTGTGTATATTGGGCATCGGTGGTTGTACCAGGTGGCTGTGAAAGATAAAGTTCGTATCTCCTACTCTGAGGATGGAGCCAAGGGCAATGTCTACTCAGAATCCTTTATAGGGAGGTTCAAATCAGAGAATCGTTTACTGTTCTGGGAGCAAGATGATTTTGAAGCCTTGGAAGAAGTTATCAAAGTACGTGTTAGGTATTTTGAATTTACACTCCCCTCTAAAAGAAATCCTGATACCTTTATATTCTGTTGGAAATGTGGAGTGTCCCTTAGGTTATGTTCAATTGCCTTAAATCGTACTTTAAGATAAGATTGCCGTTGTCCCCTAGTACTTAGGGATCTTTAATGGGAGGAAACATGAAGATTAAAATTGTGTCAACTCTACTTGTTTTTTCCATGAGTTTCCTTTTCTCGCCGACATGTCGGAACAAGGAGGATGTTGAACTGCTAAGGTCCATTTTGAACACTGCCATCAATGAATCGAACCGACTCGAAACAGCACGACTCCTGGACAAGCTGGTGAAACTCGGCGTTGACCCCAAAACGCTCCCGATTGAGGAATCCGCTGACCTTGTTATGGAGAAAGTCAACCTTGCGTATAACTGGGAAACGATCACGGGCAATGAGCTCGTCCAACTGTACGGACCTCTGGAAGGCATGCAGAACGGTACTTGGAGGGAGCATCCGATTCGCGCGGCCTACTTCTGGGGGCTGATGGAAACCGGCCAACGGAAGAAAGCCCTCAGCCTATGGCAGAAGTCCGAAAAGCCGATCTATACGATATTGGAGTCTCCCGAGTCCTTTTTGAACTACGCTCTCAAGCTTCCAGGAGAGGAGCGGGCGCTCCGTTCATCTGCATTAAATAGCGCCAGATATTTCACTATCGGATTTGTCTCATCCAAGAACCCGGAAGATAGACGACAAGGCGCGGAACTTGCGAAGAAGCACCATCGTTATTATATGGACTCGCTAAAAGAGGATGTGAAAAGCATCCGACTGGCCAATCCGATAGTCCAAGCGCAGATCAGGCGCCTCATAATGCATGAATCTCTGTTCGCCTATAGCCTTGTTGAAAGCGGACTTGCGCTGGACACCGCAGCGAATCCATTTCTCAAGGATCAGCCCGACACGACTATCCGCTTCGAGTTGGTCAGACGTACGGGTCTTAAGGATTGCGAGTTACGGAGAGCGGATGATGACTACAATCGAATGGCTCTTGGGGACTACGACAGCGACGGCTACACGGATGTGCTGGTTCCAGATCACGGTTTGTGGCGCAATCTAGGGGGAGGCGGCACATTCAAACGTGTTGATAAAGAGCTGGGTCTCGACATCAAGGGTATGTGCGGAGCTTTTGCCGACGTTAACAACGATGGCCTGGTTGACGTCATCATCGTAGGTAAAGACAAGTTTGGCGTCTCGTTACAGACCAAAGGGCGAATTTTCAGACCCGTGATTCATCCGGCAAACAGAGTAGCAGAGTCTCCCAGAGCGATCGGCCTCATTGATGGAGATAGTGATGCTCTTATCGATGTTTACCTGGCAAGCCAAGATAAACACGGAGATACAAGAACTGTGGTGCTCCGTAACAAAGGGGACGGGACTTTTGAGGAAGTCGCAAATGCCTGGGGATTTTCAGGCGACGATGTTATGCCTCCCGGAGAGGGCGTTAGCCCTGGGGACTACGATAACGACGGCCGCACAGACATCTTCGTGGCCAACTATACCTACCCGAACAACCGTAATACACTGTGGCGGAATGTCTCGGGAGGCGGGAAAATAGCCTTTGTCCAATGCGCGGCCGCGCCCTTGTTCGGAGCTGACAAGCAGCCAGAGATTCCCGAGGGATCGGATCGGGGCGTTGAGGGATGGCGAATTGTATATAGAGGAACAACTTTTTGGGGACATACCTCCGGAGCCGCCTGGGGAGACATCGATGGAAACGGTACTTTGGATCTCGTCTGTGCAAACCTTTCCCATCCTAGATATATGCTATCTAATGACCCGCCGTTCATCATGGACCTCTCGCGCGTGTACCTGAACACAGGTCATGGCTTTCAGGATAACTCGCTCGATTCCGGCCTTGTGTTTCGTGAAACCAATACCGATCCGTTGCTGGCCGATTTCAACAATGACGGCCATCTCGATTTGTCAATCATGAACTGCTATCGAGTCTACGTGAACCAGCTCTATGAGGGAGTTGGCGACGGGTCTTTTCGGGAAGTGACCTTCCGGACTGGCGCGTTCGCCGCCAACGCCTGCGGTCAAGCCGCAGCGGATTTCGACAATGACGGCGACCTGGACTGGTTTGTGTTTGACGGAAACAAAGGGCTGCTTCTCTATGAGAACAAACTGATTGACAGGGGAAAAATCCCGGCGAGTGCGAATTGGATTGAGCTGAAGCTCCATGGCGGCAAGCACATCAATAGCATGGCTTACGGTGCACGCGTCACCGTGACGGCGAATGAAAGATCCTACGTTCGCGAAGTCGCCGGCATGCGTGGATACTCATCTTGTGACGATCAGGTTGTCCATATCGGCCTTGGCGACTACACTGGTACAGTAGATGTCAAAGTGCGTTGGATTGGAAACAAGCTCCAGAAAGTCAATGGGCTAGAAGTCAATAGGCGTCATGTGATCATTGAAGGCAATGAGTAAGAATGTAGGAAGCCAAAGCCATCGAACACTACGAAAAATTCCTTGACCTCTGGAAGAACGCCGATCCCGGCCTCCCTGAAGTTATTGATACAAGAAAGAGGCTGGCGGGATTGAAGGTCCATTGAACAAAATGGCGTTAAATTAATTATTTATGCGCTATATATCTTGTAGAAGGAGAAGCTTAACTTTCCTTGCTATTGCTTATGGTGTATATTCTAAATTAAAAAAGGGTTGATTATTCTACTGTGATGCTAGCGAAAAATAGTCCTCAAAGTGGTAGGAAAAATGGGGGGCATATCCGTGATAATGTTATTGAGAATTGTATACTATCGAAAATATTGATCCAGCATCCGATACTGAACAGCCTCTGAAATGTGTATGGAAGAGATATGCTCCACCCCTTCTAAATCCGCGATCGTCCTTGCGACCTTTAAAACACGCGAATATCCGCGGGCACTGAACCCAAGACGATCTACTGCCATTTCAAGAAGTTCCTTCCCTTCCTTATCCACAAAACAAAACCTTTTCATTTCCTCGGTTCCCATCTGATCATTGCAGATTTTGGCTGATCCTCTGTATCTCTGAACCTGCCGCTTTCTAGCTGCGATCACCCGCTTTTTGATATCCCGGGAACTTTCTCCTGTAAATTCCGAAATAATATCTCTGTATTCCACTTTAGGCACTTCTACCTGAATATCTATTCTATCAAGCAGGGGACTGGATATTTTTGAATAGTATTTCAACTTTTGTGACTCGGAATAGTCAGAGGATGAGGATCTCTTCCCAAGGACTACATCTTCATAGGGATTCATTGCCGCCACCAGCATAAAAGAAGAAGGAAACGTTGCAGACATGGAGGCTCTGGATACCGTAACACTACCATCCTCAATAGGTTGTCTCAGGTCTTCAAGTACCTTTCTCTGAAATTCGGAAATTTCATCCAGGAACAGCACGCCACTATGAGCCAGCGTTACTTCTCCTGGTTTTGGGATAACTCCCCCTCCGATCAAACCGACATCCGTGATCGTATGATGAGGAGACCTGAACGGACGGCCTCTGATCACCTCCCCATTCACCAACAATCCTGCTGCGCTGTAGATCTGAGTCACCTGAATGATCTCTTCAAATCGAAGTGGAGGTAAAATGGAAGGAAGCCTTCGAGCCAGCATTGTCTTACCTGCTCCGGGCGGCCCGATCAACATTATATTGTGACCCCCTGCTGCCGCTACCTCCAGCGCACGTTTAACATGTTGCTGGCCTTTGATCTCATTAAAATCTCCACAAAGCACATTCTGCACAAGAAGATCTTTGAGAGAATATTTTCTTGGCTTTATTGATTCCGGCTCATTTAGTAATTGAACAACCTGCACAATATTCTCCAATCCAAAAATATACAATTTCCGGACAAGGCAGGCTTCTTTTACGTTCTCCGCCGGGAGAACAATCCCATTGAATTCAAGACGTTCGGCCAGGACCGCCGAGGCAAGAACACCTCTCACAGACCTTAACCTGCCATCAAGAGCCACTTCCCCCATAAAAAGATAGTCATTTAGCCGCTCTTTTTGTACTACCCCCATATAGGCTAAAAGTCCAACTGCAATGGGTAGATCAAAAGCCGATCCCTCCTTTTTTCTGTCACCAGGAGCAAGATTAACAACGATCTTGACAGATGGTAATTTGTAGCCACAATTTTTCAGAGCCGCCCTGACACGGTCCTTGCTTTCCCGTACCGAAGCATCCGGAAGACCAACAATAATAAAACCGGGCAACCCTAAGGAAACATCGATCTCGATATCAACGGTCTGCGCATTTATCCCGATTAACGACGCACTCGTGATCCTGTAAAGCATTTTTAAGAAATAAAGACGCTCCACAATACATATTTATTTCATTTTTATGAATAATTCATAGAATATGGGTTAGGTCAGTCTAAAAAATCCTTTTGCAGCTTTTCGATCTCTATATCCACATCCTTTTGTGACTTAAACTTTATTTTTTTCATTTGAAGCTGGTCTTCACCCTGTTCCAATGTCACTGTTTTTTCCCGCTTAATGATTATCTGCTCCCTAGTAACAGCAAATTTTCTTTTCATCACATCATTAACATCGGTCTTGATCTTTTCCCAAAATATCTTTTCTTTGACACGTGGCACGACCTGTTTCGCTATTTCACTCAAGGTCTCAAAAACCCCCTTCCCATTAAGGGCGCTGGATTCCACAAAGGGAGCATTCATGGAATTAAATAATCTATTGAATGCATTCACAGGAATCAGGTTCTCCAGATCACGCTTGTTATACTGAAAGACCAGGGGCATCAAATTGATGTCTATATTGTTCTGCAGGAGGTTTTTCTTTAATCCATTAAAATTTTCCAGATTGGCATCAAGCAAGGGCACCTGGGAATCTGCAACAAACACGATCCCGTCAGCTCCTTTCAAGACACTTTTCCTCGAGGCCTCTAAGAAGACCTGTCCGGGAACCGTCATAAGATGAAAGTGGGTCTCGAACTCCCGGATCATACCCGCCTTGACCGGAAGCAGATCAAAAAACAGGGTTCTTTCCGAGGGGGTTTCAAGACATAGAAACTCTCCTCTGGAATCCTTATTGAGATGACTGTATATAAATCTCAAATTGGTGGTTTTTCCGCTGAGGCCCGGGCCGTAATAAATGATCTTGATGGCCAGGTTTTTAGTTACATAATTAATATTAGGCATTTTATCTGCATTATTTATCTTGTGTTAAATAATTGATGAATTTGTCATATTTCTCCATGACCACAGACCACGCATAATTGTTCAGGACATATTGGCGGCCGTTTTGTCCCATGGATTCCCTCATTATCTCATCTGATCGAAAAAGAGATAGCGCCCCTTCAAACTCGGCATAACCTGAATAATAAAGCCCTCCTTGCCCGGTCACGGCATGCTGTTTCAGAGGGTCTGTTTCTTCCCGGACAAGGATGGGGGTACATACAGCCATAGATTCCAGAGCCGCCATGCACAGACTTTCATATGGAGAGGGATGCACGGTCACAAGAGCTGATACCATCAACGCGTTCTTGTCCTCAGGTGAAACAAAGCCCAAATACCGGATATTCGGATGGTCGGGCAAGTCCATCAACTTTTTTCCGATCAGAGCCAGGGTCATATCCGGATGTTTCCGGACATATTTCTTAAAATGAGCGAGGAGTTCCTGACAGCCTTTCCCTGGTTCAATACGCCCTGCATAGAGAATATAGGGCGAGAAAAGGCCATATCTGAAAGGGATGCTCCTATCCACTCTTTCATCCAGGATATCCACACCGACTCCGACTATATCCTTATACTTACCTTCAAATGAAAAGTTCTTGCTCAGCATTTCCATCTCTGATCGCGTATTAAAAATAAAGGCTTCTGGTTCGGCAAAGACCTCTCTCATCATATCCAGATAAAGAGCCGGCTCATCATGGGCAGTGGGAACAAGGGCCTTTCTGCCTTTTGTTTTTTTAAGACCCCAATAAGTATTATAATACAAATAGGTAAAAAATATCAGCACATCAAAGTCTCCGGCCTCCTGCTCAATAGCATTGATCAATCCAGGAGAATATGGCCCCTGTTGTTCCATCCATGATAATTCATTTTCCTCTGTGTGATTGTTGGAAAAGATCCAGTCGGAAAAGGAATTAAACTCTTCAATCTCTCTTTCTTTTTCCACAGGAAAACGCTTGATCACCACACCGTTCAGGATGGATTCCCCCGAAGGATACTCATTCTTCCATGAGATATAATCCTTGGCCGCACTTGTATACACCGTGCTGTCATATCCCTTTTCCACAAGCCTCTCTGCGACCTGCCGGCAGTGGAGTTCAGATCCTCCCATTACTTCTTTTCCATAGCGTTGAACAATAAATGCTATTTTCCCGGCTTTCATTTTATTATAGAATTCAGGCCCTTTAACAAAGAGCTTTCCAGGTCGTAATTTTTATATTCATCCAGCCTTGTGCGCTGGCTCTGAATGATCCTGTTCCTGAATGCCTGGTTTCGAACAATTATATCCACCAACTCAGCTACAATATCAACATTTTTGTTTTTTATCAAAACCCCGGCATTTCCCAATGTAAATGGCACAGCCGTACAATCATACGCTATGATCGGAAGATCGAACACCATGCTTTCGATGAAGGGCAGCCCAAAACCTTCATGCTCACTCAATGATAAAAAAACATGGGATGCTTTGTACAGAGCATACATCTCTTCGTCCGTGATATGGCCTGTGAAAGAAATTTCCTCAGGTTTAAGATAAAATTCATCAGCCATCTGGATAAGGCTCTTGTAATATTTAGGGAGAGAATTCGTCTTCCCTACAATGATGAGCCGGACAAGGGGCGATATATATTTTTTATAATAAAAAACCACTTTGATCAACTCATCAATTTTTTTATTGGGCACTATGCGGCCCACAAAAAGAATATTAGTCCGGTCATCGTTAAAAAGGTTATAAATAAAACGGCTTTCCGGTTTCTTGTATTTTTCGAAATCGATAAACAGAGGAAACACTTCCGTTTTTTTATACCCAAGATCCCTCAATTCCCGGCAGTTGAATTCAGAATCAGCCAGAGCCAGTTCAACATCCTGTGCCAGGGATTTGAGTTCCTCCCGGCTCAATCGCGTGATCCGGGACATCTCCCCGGAGAAGTCCTCAAAAAAATCAGATGGTGTGATATTATGATATATAAGGGTCTTCCGGCTGGGCAACTCTGCAAATCTCCTGGTCAAAGGTGAAACAAGGGCGAAATGAAGAATGGTCACATCATCAGGGGACGGTTCTGAAAAACGGTCAAAAAGAATGGATTCCTCCTCAAGCCCTTTGTCCCGTTCCAGACAATATATTTCAGAATCTAACCCCTTGGATCGGAGAAAGTTGCGCATGTGAAAAGCGGTATCACCAATGGCGTCACCCATGTGAAATGCAGGAATCAACTGGTCAACCCTCATTGCCTGACAACCTTTTTAATATGATCCATAAGTATCTTGCTGACACTACCGCTCCTGTATTTTTCCAGAGCTTTTTTCTGTGATGAAATTACCTTATTTCGGAAAGATTCATTCTTTTTGAGCCGGTCCAGTAGAGCAGCTGTTCCGAAATAATTTTTCCAGCGGAGCAAAATACCACCGCTGTTCATTGTCTCCTCGACAGCTCCGGCTGCAAACGCAATGACCGGTTTTCCCATATAAAACGATTCCAGGAGCGGGACCCCGAATCCCTCATGCTCACTCATGCTTAAATAAACATCGGACATCCTGAAAAAAGAACACAATTCAGCAAATTCAACATGGCCCGTGAAATGGACATCGGACAATTCCAATCTGTCGACCAGTTCCAGAAGAGAAGCCAGATATCTTTCCATCCCTCTGTAATCACCCGCAAGGATGAGTTGG
Organism: Acidobacteriota bacterium; assembly: GCA_030669585.1. Taxonomy (GTDB): domain Bacteria; phylum Acidobacteriota; class Aminicenantia; order Aminicenantales; family Aminicenantaceae; genus DAOVDI01. Next base: position 8,165 of record DAOVDI010000013.1, on the reverse strand, counting down.
GAGTCAGAATTAAAAAACTTTTTGTAGAAATAGAATGTTTTAATGACATCTTCGAACTTCTTATTGGGAATAACCCTTCCTACAAAAAGCAGAGTGAATTTATCGCTGTCATATATGCGGTCAACAGCAGGATCCCCGGCATTGTCAAATTTGGAGAAATCCAGCAGAAGAGGCAGAATTCCCGTCGAGGGATATCCAACCGCCTCAAGTTCCTTCCGGTTGAATTCGGAATCGCCCAGAGCAAGGGCGACTTTATCCTTGAAAAGCTTGATCTCCAATCGGCCTTTATAGCATTCCCTAGTGAGTATTCTGTGATAATCCAGAAAATATTCATAGGGCGTGATGTTGTGATAGATCATGATCCGGTGGTCTGGAATACGGAAAAACATCTTGGAGACAGGAGAGCCGATCGAGAAATGAAAAATAACCACATTGTCAGGAGAACTGAAGTTTTTATATTCCCTGAAGTCCCTGATGAACCTGGCCATACGAGGCTCATAAAACCGGATAAAGATCTCGGATCTGTATCCCTGGCTGCGCAGAGCTTTCCGGATCTCCAGCATCTCATCAGAGATAGCATCTCCATAACTCAATGAAGTGGCAAATTGATGGATCTCCACTATTTCTCCTTGGTGATCTTTTCTATTATACCCAGGTATTTCTTTTCAATAACATCCCATGTATAGTTTTCCGAATAATAAGCTACCCCGTTTTTGCCCATGGCTTCTCTTAACTCCGGATCGTCCATAAGAAGGCTCATTCCCTCTCTGAATTCTGCATAATTCTCATAAAAAAACCCGGCGTTGCTCCGAAGACACTGGCCTTTTAATACATCGCATCGAGCATTGGCCAGCACCGGCTTTTGCATGGCCCAGGCTTCAAGAGTCACCATGGAAAGGCTCTCATAAAAAGAAGGCATCATCAGGATGTGAGCCCCGTTCAGGGCAGCAAATTTGTCCTCTTCCGGAATAAAACCAAGATATTTTATATCAGGATGGGAGGGAATTTTTAACTGGGTACTGCCGACAAGGATGAGCTTGACCGGCGAGTTTTTCTCCTTTTTATAGCGAATAAAAAAATCAAAAAGCTCTCCACATCCCTTGTTCTCGTCAATCCGGCCGATATAGATGACATAATCATCCTTTATCTCATACTTATCTAGAAATTCCCGGGTGGAAAATGTATCCGGCACCTCGGTCCCGACACCCACGATGTCGCCCGGAATATATTCATTCCCGGAGAGGCGGTTGATCATGTCTTTTTCTTCATGCGAATTATAGACAAATGCCAGGGGTTGGCGGAAAAGATCTTTAAATATAGTAAAGATAGTGATCGCATCCTTCTCTGCTGTAGGCACCAGAATGCTTTTTTCAGGAATGGATTTGATCCCCCAGTAGGAATGATAATAGCGGTAGCTGAAAAAAATAAAATAATCGTAATCGTCCTTGTGTTTTTTGATGAACTCGATAAGGGATGGCGAGAGAGGTCCCTCCTCATCCAGCCATTTCAGCTCATCCTCAAGCCGGTGCTCATTGATCAAAAGATCATTCTGAAGACGTCCGAATCTTTCTGGATTTCGCGGCCGGACGACGGAAAAGCGTCTGACCGGCACATCATTGATGACCTCTGTTCCTTTCGGGTAGAAGTTTTTCCAAGTGATATAATCAAAGGAGCGTGTTGTCAGGACTTCCACGTCCCAGTATTTTTTCATATGCTCCACAACCCATCGGCAGTGGAGCTCTGCTCCTCCGCTGATCTCAAGCCCATATCTCTGGATGACAAAAGCAATCTTCATTTGTATATTTCTTTCTCCAGGGCCTGTTCCTTCCTGCCTAAAAATTCAAAGTCTTTTTCCATGATCCTTGCTTTCAACTTGATATTTTCTTCTTCGATCTTCAATTTGGTCATTTCAACAACCATGTTGTGCGAAAGAGCATGAAGAAGCCTGGTATACTCTTTGATCTTATGGATATCTTTAAATGCCGCATCGATCCGTTTATTGGTGTTTATGTTGAAATTGTTAACTTTGCCATCAACAACATCAATGGCTCTTTTAATCTCCTGAAACTGCTGGCTTTGCTTTTCATACAAGAAATCCAAACGCCGGTTCGTTTCGTCCAGTTTCAGGATCGTGTCTCTCAGTTCCTTATGAATAGGATAAACCAGAAGCTTAATGATCGGAGAAAAGGGCTTCATCATCTTGAAAAGGATTTTTTTCAGTCTCGCTTTCCTGCCCTCATCTATAGGTTCAGGTGTATAATAAGGAACATCGCCGCTCGCTTCCGTTTGATCATCTTCCTGTTCAGAGGGAGGTTCCGGGGCCAGGGAGATTCTTTTTTTTATCTGAGCCATGATATCTTTTACATCGATATTATCATAATCGATCTTAATCTTTTCAGACACATTATCCTTTGCATCGATTTCCTGTTTTTTTGGCATCAGCCAATCCTCCTCATTTGATATGGATGATCAAAGCTGCTGTTATTCATCAAAATTTATACTTTCATAAACGCCCTGAACATCCAGAATGTCGGGTAGAGGGCGAAGCTTCATTTCCTCAATCTCCCGGACTTCCTTCTCGGTCAAGATACCACTTTTCTTTTTTTTCTCTATTCTTCTTTTTATCTCCTGCGCTATCTTCTTTTGCTCTTCAGCATTCATGCTCTTAATATCTAAAAAAGAATCCATTCTTCTTCTCCTTATTCTCAACGACTCAAATTTTAATCTATTTAAAATACAAAAAAAAGGGGTATAAGAAAAAGTCATATAAAAATGAGACGATTTTGATATAATCTTGGTCTGTTAGTATGGATGGTGCAAGTAAATGAACTATAGAAAAAGAATCAGGATCGGAGTTATCGGCGGGGCCAGCGCAAATGCAGAGTGTTTGGAAACCGCTTTCCTCGTAGGAGAGTTGATCGCCAAGAATAATGCTGTTCTGGTTTGCGGAGGCTTGAGCGGGGTAATGAATTCGGCCTCCAGAGGGGCGAAAAAGGAAGGTGGCCTAACCATAGGGATCCTTCCTGGGAATACCCGGGAGGATGCAAATCCATATATCGATATCCCTATCGCAACAGGTATGGGGTACACACGTAACGCCCTTGTTGTCATGAATTCAGATGTTCTTATCGCCATTGACGGCCAGTACGGAACACTGAGTGAGATTGCTTATGGATGTGTCCAGGGGAAAAGAATCATCGGCATTGGGACATGGGATATTAAGGGCGTCATCAGAGCCGATTCTGCTGAGGAAGCGGTTGATCTTGCGCTAAAGTAAATTTTAAAAATATTTATGAATAATTCAGAGATTGCTTTATTCACGGGTCGAGGAGAGGCCAAAGAAAAACAGTCTATAGAAATCCTTAGAGGTCTATTGGAGTCCATAGAAGTCGATAAGAGTTTATTGGGTTTTTTGGGTTCGTTGGGTTATTTTAATAGAATTAACTCAACAAACTCAAAGAGCTCAAAGAACTGGATTCCCGTTTACACGGGAATGACGAGATAAACGAGATGAACGAGATGAACGAGATGAACGATTTTTTCCTACTGCGAACGGAACACGACGAAGCCACTGCGAAGAGATCGGCTTGCCCGTAGGGTAAAAAGTTGAAATAATAAAAATAGGATTCGAGGATTCTAGGGTTCGAGTGAAAAGAAAAAAGATAAGAGTTTAGTTCAAAGCACTTGAATCCTTGACCCCTTGATTCCTTGAACCCGTTTTTTAATGTATCGACAATTTTTATAAATAAAGCAGGATAAATGGAACAAAGATATAAAGCAATCATCAGCTATGATGGGACAGACTTTCACGGCTGGCAGAAACAGCCTGGGGAAAAAACTATTCAAGGTTTTCTTGAAAAAGCCCTGCTGAAAATCTCAAAAAAAAACATCCTGGTAATCGGGTCGGGTAGAACAGATGCCGGAGTTCATGCCCTGGGACAGTGCGCTCATTTCAGCATACCCATTGATCTTAATGAGAACGAGCTCTCCCATGCCCTCAACTCTTTACTTCCCCCTGACATCCGGATCATATTCCTTGAAAAAACAAGCCCGGAATTTCATGCCCGCCGTTCAGCTAAGTCAAAAATCTACCAATACCGCATCTTCAATTCTGCCCATATCAGCCCTTTTGTGATCCGTTATGTTCACCACTGGTTCGGTCCACTGAACATTAAAGATATGAAAGAAGCAGCCGTATTGTTCGTCAGGGAAGCTGATTATAACCCATTCTCATCCAATCGGCTTCTCCATCCGGTACGCCGGGTCACACACTCCGAGATCAGGAAGGAAGGAAACGAAATTATCTTTACTATCGAAGCCAGCGGATTTCTTCGTTACATGGTCAGGACCATTGTGGGAACAATCCTTGAAGTAGGAAGAGGGCATCTATCCCATGCAGATATTGAAACCATTTTTGAAAAAGGAAAGCGGACACGCCTAGCTCCTACGGCTCCGGCTAAGGGATTGTGCCTCATCAAAGTCATCTATTGAACTAGCCTGAATTATTTACAAGTCGAAGAGAGGCCAAGAAAAAACAGTCTATAGAATTCCATAGAGGTCCATAGGAGTCTATTGAAGTCGTTGAATTCAAGAAGAGTTTGTTGAGTTTATTGGGTTCTTTGAACTGGTTCGTCTCGTTTGTCTCGTTATCTCATACTCTCGTCATTCTCGCGAAAGCGGGAATCCAGTATAAAAAAAAGCTAGCCTAGATTCCCGTTTACACGGGAATGACGTAAATTAAATAACTTTGGGAGAAGCTGCTTTTAGCATTGGGCTCTTCTTCTTTCCCTTGAATCATCGAACCCTTTTTTTCAACATATCGGCAGTTTTTAGGAATAATTCAGAGACTGCTTTATTCACGGGTCGAGATTGCCGTAGCTGCGAGGAGTGGTTCGTGAGGCTGTATTTATATACTGCGAACGGAACACGACGAAGCCACTGCGGTGATATCGGCTCGCCCGTAGGGTAAAAGATGTCGACTTAATTTAGAAAAAAGTCAATAAAGTAAGCATTGAATTTGGTGCATACAATATTAATAATATACAATGCTTAAGTCATTGAAAATCGTTAATAGTGTCGACAAATTTTATAAATAAAGCAGGCTGGATTATTCCAGGCTATAGATTCTTTCCCATAACAAGCGCATCCTCTGTAGGATTGGAATAGTACCCTTGGCGAATTCCAAGTATCTGAAACCCCAGTTTGTTATAAAGAGCCCAGGCAGCAGTATTGGACGGCCTGACCTCGAGGAGGACATGTTTCGCCCCTTCCTTTTTAATCTGTCTCCGTATCCGGTACATCACTTCTTCTCCCACTCCCAATCTTCTGAAATCAGGATGGATGGATATATTGCTGATTTGCACGTTCTTATTTAAAAACCAGTAGATCACATAACCTATGATTCGATTAACAGGCTTATAGACAATAACATAGGGGTTGGAAATCGGAGCATTGTCGATCTCCCCCTCAAAAGTGGACGGCATCCAGGGATTGAGAAAGGAGATGCGTTCTATCTCTAAAACGATGGACAGATCCTCATGGGTCATCCGTCTTAAAAAAAATGAGTCCCGCGGAAGACATGATTCAGGAATGGGAACCTCCGGATAAATAAAATGATAGAAGCTATGTGTAGCTGTGCAGTCCTGACAGCAAGTAATTGACGCCAAAATATGTAAAAAGGGCTGCAAGAAAGCCAATGATGGCGATGATGGCAGATTTTTTTCCCCTCCATCCCATCACCAGCCGCGTATGCAGATAAATGGCAAAAACAAACCAGGTGATCAGGCTCCAAACCTCCTTGGGGTCCCAACTCCAGTAACTCCCCCACGCCTTGTAAGCCCAGACCATTCCAAAGACCAGGCCGCCAAGCGTAAAAATAGGAAGGCCAATGCCAACGCTCCTGTATGAAATGGAATCCAGCTTCTCTGCTGTTAATCCTGATGGTGATATTTTCCCCTTTTTTTCTTTATATTTTTCTGCCAGATACATGATGCTTGTGACAAAAGCAATGGCAAAAAAGGCCTCTCCAAATAGTGTGACTGAAACATGAAGCCAAAGCCAATAGCTCTGAAGGGCCGGAACAAGAGGAGTTGCTTCTTTAGGCATAAGAGGCGATGAGGCCAGAGCCATAAGCCCGATCACGATTACCATAAAATAAGGCCCCGCTTTCCGGATCTTGAATTTCCGTTCAATGAACAGATAGGCAAATGCAGCGGACCAAGACAGGAAGGAAAGAGACTCATACATATTTGTAAAGGGCGCATGCCCGCTTTCGAATATTCTTAATACCATGGCAACTGTGTGAGAGATTAGAGCTATAATAATAGTCCAGTAGCCCTTTTTGGCAAAGCTCCCTTTTTTGGAAAAAAGAAAAATAAAATAGAAAAAAGCGGATAAGATATACAAAATAAATGCAATTAAAAAAAGCATACTTTCATTCATTTTTTACTTCCTGATAAATTCAATGATTTTTTCGAATTCCTGTTTGAAAGATTCAGTCTTTTTTGAGGCTGATCCTCCCAGAATGATCCGGGTCCTCCCTTTTTGTTCTTCTATAATGACTCTGATTTCAGAAGGTATCCAATAGAAAGCAATAAAAAAACCCAGCATGAGGAAGATGCATCCAGCCCAAATAAGGGACACACCCGGGTCTCTGGCAATTTGGATTCCGGAATACTGCCCTGCTTTGAAGTTTGCTAAATTGAAAGACAGCCCGGTTTCTTTCTGTGAATGCATCCGCGCAAAATCCGGATATTTAGCAAAAAGCCATCCGGAAAATATCTCTTTCCTCTCCTTTACTACCTTGATGAAAACAGCAGGATTGTTTGGCTCGAGTGACCTGGTTACAACTTCATTCCTTTCATTTAAAACAAAATCAGGAATAAAACTCATGGCATGAAGTTCCAATCTCTGGTTGCTGAACACAGCCGTGTCACCGATTTTCAGCGTGATATATTCGGATATCGAGGCATCATTTTTATCGGTCACATGGATCTCTACTAAAGGATTATCCCAATGCAATCCATAACTGCTCTGGTAAAAAACAACGCCTTTATATGTCAGAGGGTGATTGACTTCAACAACTTTAGACAAGGCCTCTTTATCATTATCGATAACAGTAAGAGTGCTTTTCCAATCTTTGACACTGCCGTTGGCATAATATTCCGTTTCAAATTTGTCAAGTCTGAGTGAAAAATCCTCATTGGGGACCGGAAGAGTCTGTCCCTCCTTAATTGATAGAGTTGTCCTGAATCCCGCCATTCCACTTATGATCCCGCCAGCCAATATAATCAGCAGGCCGAGATGGACAACATCAGAGCCAAATATTCCCAGACGTTTTTTCTGCGCAAAAATAAAGAAATAACTCTTTTTTGTACTCTCCTTAATGCGATACCGTCTTGAGAACAAAGCGGTTTTTACTCTCTCTTTGGTATGTTCTACCGTTTCATTCGTTTCCAATTGGTCTTTAATCTTTAGTGACCTCAGTTTTTTCTGCTCAAATTCAAGGACGGGCTGAAAAGCCTTCTTCAGCTTAGGGGGCAGACGCATCAAAGTACACACAATTGTATTCATCGAGAACATCAAAAGCAGCCCTATATACCACCAAGATTGATAGAGACGGGTGACTTCAATCCGGATCATCAGATCAGACATCTGGCCGTATCGTGCGGCATATTCAGCCGCGCTTCTTCCCTGTGGAACAAGTGTACCCAGGATGGAGGCTGAAGTAATGATGATCAGAAGGACAATGGCCAGTTTTACTGAAGAAAAAAATTTAATCAGGGATTTCATAATATACCGCTCAATTTATAATGATCAGAGGTTGTCTTGCGCCTGGGATCTACGCAGGTAGATAGGTTCTACATCCAGAAAATTTTTTCCACGTCCCTGTTTCAGAAGTTTATAGCCCAATATCCCCACTTCATGGGCAATAAAAAGAGACCGGCGAGGAAATCGCGACTTGTCGCCGAAATACTTTTGGATCTTTTCCCTGTAAATATCTGTTCCGGTTCCTATAAAAGAGATTACTCTGCGTGCCGGCAGGAGGGAAAAGAATTGGTCAGGTTTATAGGCTCCCTGAGTGACTATCTCTGCTATTTGACTTCCTCTGGACTCAAATAATGCAGCATAGACCTCGCCCTTTTTGGCATCCATAACAGGACACA
>DAOVDI010000011.1 GCA_030669585.1 Acidobacteriota bacterium | reverse complement strand
CATTCCCACGAAGCTTGTCCCCGACCTGATCGGGGAGTGGGAATCCAGTTTATTGGGTTCGTTGTCTGGTTTATCTGGATTCCCGTTTACACGGGAATGACGATCATCTTTGCGACATCACATAGATGACAGGACACTAGATTCTTTCTGCAGAGAAGATCTCTTTAATCTGAGAAATAGTTTTAATTATGCTCTGCAGGTGTTCTATATCCCTGATTTCCAGAATAAGCCGGATGTGGACCTTTTTATTTGGACAGGGAAAAATCTCTGCCTTGATGATATTTCCTCCCAATTCAGCAATGCCTGCCGTGACCTTTGCCAAAACACCGGGAGCATCTTTTCCCTTGATTAGAATTTTTCCTTTAGAAGGCTTTTTTGTTGCACGGTCCCATGAAACGGGGACCATTCTATGTTGATCCAGCCGGCCTTTTTGAACAAGAGAACAGCGGAGAGAATGAATAGTTAACCCTTTTCCGGAGGTCATATAACCAATAATCGGCTCTCCTTTGATGGGAGAACAGCAATGGGCAAGATGAACCAGGGGGCTTGTTGAGGTCTGGGCTTTGATATCAGGATGGGTTTTTTTTGTGACCTTTGTAACAGCTTTTTTAAATAATATATCCGCCTTTGTTTTCTTTTCTTCAGCAGAGAACAGTTTTTCCATAATTTTTTGATTGAGGATGATTTTCCCTTTGCCGAGGAACATATAAAGGTCCTCCATTCTTTCTATACGAACATTCATTATGGAAGAGAGCATCTTCAAAATCGCGCTTTCTTTGTATTTTGAGACGGGCAGCCGGTTTCTCTCCACTTGTTTTTGCCATAGTTTTTTCCCCACAACGATCTGTTTTTTCCGATCCTGGAGATTCCACCAGCGGTTGATTTGATATCTTGCTCTTGGGGTAAAAACAATATTCAGCCATGTCCGGCTGGGGGTTGAATCGGCGGAGGTCAGAATCTCAATAATGTCACCTGTTTTTAGAATCGTCTTTAATGGGGCGAATATACTGTTGATCTTAGCTTCTGAGGCATGAAGACCGATTTCTGTGTGAATGAAAAATGCAAAATCAAGGGCCGAAGCTCCAAGAGGAAGAACAACAACTTTTCCTTTTGGCGTGAAAACATGCACTTCTTCCGGCAGAAGGCCGGTTTTAAGATACTTAAGAAATTCGCGGGGATTTTTTTGTTCTTTGTAGATATCCACCATCTCTCTCAACCAGACAAGTCGCTTATCGTCTTTAATAATGGACCGCGGAGCCGCTTCTTTGTATCTCCAGTGAGCAGCTATACCGTTTTCCGCAAGATTGTGCATATCGTGTGTACGGATCTGAATTTCAAACATGCTTTTTTGCGAGGTAATGATTGTCGTGTGCAGCGCTTGATATAGATTCAGCTTCGGCATGGCGATAAAATCTCTAAAGCGGTTGGGAAGATGCGGCCACCGTTGATGAATGATTCCCAGCGCGGCGTAACAGTTTTTTGCCGAATCCGTGATCAGCCGGAGAGCCATAAAATCATAGACTTGATCAAATTCGATCTTCTGTCGTTTAAGTTTTGTATAAACACTGTACGGCCGCTTGATCCGGTAAAAGATATTAACAGGGATCCGGCTTTCTTTCATCAGGGTGATCATGGTTTTTCGAATCTTTTTCAGCTCTACTTCGGCTGATTTTCTCTGCGGGTCAACAAGCGAAGTAATCCTAAAATAATTTTCCGGGTCCACATACCGGAAAGCAAGATCTTCCAGCTCTGCCTTGATCCGGCCCATGCCAAGCCGGTTGGCGATGGGAGCATAAATCTCCAGTGTTTCTCTGGCGATCTGCCGTTGTTTGTTCTCTGGTAAAAATGTGAGGGTTTTCAGATTGTGGATTCTATCGGCCAACTTAATAAAGATGACCCGGAGATCATCCGTCATTGCAATAATAATTTTGCGAATACTCTCAGCATGACGTGTCGCCGGAGATGATTCCTGCACACGGCTGAGCTTTGTTACTCCTTCTACAAGGAGAGAAATATCTTTTCCAAAAGCTTTTTGGACTTCCTTGGGAGTTATACGTGTATCTTCCAGGACGTCATGAAGGAGGCCGGCTGCGATCGTGGTTTTGTCCAATCTCATATCAGCCAGCATATCGGCGACCTCTAACGGGTGGCTCAAGTACGGTTCTCCAGACCTGCGGATCTGGCCTTGGTGGGCCTGTGCCGCGAAGACATAGGCCTTCTTTATTAAGTTAATATCTTTATCCGAAAAGGTGGATGCAACTTTTTCCAGGATATCGTCAATACGGATCATTGTCTTTGCCGGCCCTTCCTTGAGAACCTGACCTTGTCCTTGTAATTTTCTTGAGATAATATCCAATCAACAGCATGAAGCAGATTTTTAGCTATATACACCGGCCGAACAGTCCCCTTTTTTAGCCGCAGAAGGGAATCTTTTCCATAGCCGGTCAAAACAAGCACAGGTTTGGCGCCGATGTTCAATCCGAAAAGGAGATCATCGACTTTATCGCCGATCATATAGGAACCGGAGAGATCGATATTTAAGTCTTTCGCTGCTTTTAATGCCATCTCCGGATTGGGTTTTCGACAAGAGCAGTCCTTCTTGTATTTCGGATCGAGAGAGTGCGTATAGTGAGGACAATAATAAATGCCGTCAATACGGGCGTTCTGGGCGCTGAAAGCTTGAATCATCTGTTTGTGGATTTTTTGCAGATTCTGCTCCTTAATAAGTCCTCTTCCGATACCGGATTGATTGGTGATGATGACAGCAAGCAAACCTGCTGAATTCAGCTTGTTCAACGCTTCAAAACTGTATGGGTATATATGGATGGATTCGAAGGAGGCAGGGTAACCTACATCTCTATTGATATTTCCGTCTCTGTCCAAAAAAACAGCTTTTTTCATGATAAAAACCTCTGACAAGCCTGGAATACTTCCTTGGGTTGGATGGACAGCATACAGCGGTGGTCGAATGGGCATTTCCTGTATAAACACGGCCAGCAAGGCGCTTCTTTTCTTATGATCAAAGAAGGAGGCTGGAAAGGACCGGTTACCCTGTGATCCGTTGGGCCAAAGATGGCGATGACCGGGGTTTTTACCGCGTTGGCGATATGCATCGGGCCGGAATCGTTAGACACGAACAGGGAAGCGTGATGGATCAATGAAGCTAATTGTCGCAGGGATGTCCCTCCGGCCAAGACGACAGGTTTCCTTGTAAGTCGCGAGGCGATCGTATCAGCAAGAACACGTTCTTCTGGGGATCCGACAATCACGATGTCTGCATTGCTTTGTTCCTGCAGCATCTGAGCAAGGGTAATAAAGCGGGATATGGGCCACTGTTTTGCCGTGCCGTAAAATGCTCCGGGATTCAACATGACGATCGGATTATCAAAACCTATTCCAGAAGATCGAAGCCTGTCATATGCTTCTCTGACCTCGTCTTCCCTGAGCGGCAGGGAAAGCTTAGGATTGTCCACTGCAAGGCCGAGGCCGGAGATCAAATGCAAATAGTATTGAACATGGTGACGTTTTTCTTCGAATTTTGGAACACGGATATTACTTGTCAGGAGGAAAAAACGGCCATCCCGGTTATAACCCCATCTTTCCGGAATACGAGCCATGTAAAACATCATGGCTGAAACAAAGGAGTTGGTCAGAAGCAGCCCTATATCAAAATTCTGCTTTTTTATTTTTTTGGCCGCCTGTTTTAAACTGGATATTACGGGTTTGTCTGGAATACAAAAGATGTGGTTAATAAAATCATACCCGAGGTACAGATCTTTGACCCAGCCTTTTGCAGCGATCCAGATTTCCGCCGATGGATAATTTTGATGAAGGCAGGATATTGCCGGTAGGGACATAACGGCATCACCGATCCAATTCGGCGCCCGGACGATTATTTTCATACTTCTTTTATAACCCCTCTGCTAATCTTTGCCGGATAGTTTTGATTATTTTAGCCTGCTCTATTCATAAAAACTGCCGATAGTCTAACATAACTTCTTATATATCATCCAGTCAGGCTTTTTCTCCGAACCATCTCTTTTGCAGCTGCGGCAATCTCGACCCGTGAATAATCCAGGTTAGTTGATTGGCTGCAGGCCAATTTTATTAATCTTTTGTAGTGTTTTTTTGTTCCGCTGGTTTAGAGGATGGTGATTCTTGGGTCTTTGGGCTCACTTTTTTTTCCGCAGCGGTCGAGCGGTCTTTTTTTAGCGCATAATCCGTGACATACCATCCCGACCCTTTAAACTGTATGGCGGGAGAAGAAACGAGTTTGTTCACCGGGCCTCCGCACTTGATGCATTTTTTCAACGGCGAATCGCTGACTTTTTGCAGTACTTCAAAAACAACTCCGCACTCTGAACATTTATATTCATGCAAAGGCATTTGTCTTCTCCCAATATTATGAAAAGCCATTATAGCAGAGCCGGAAGTATTTATCCAACCCCGAATTATTCACGTGTCGAGGAGAGGCCAAAGAAAAACAGTCTATTGAAGTCTGTAGAAGTCAAAGAAGGCCAAGGGCCAAAGGTGAAAGGCAGAAAAGTAATTAAAATAGCCTTGGGCTAAGCTGCCTTGGCCTTTGGCCTCTTATTCTTTCACTTGAATCCTCGAACCCTTTGCATCAAAGTTATGTTAGGCTATCGGCAGTTTTTATGAATAATTCAGAGACTGCTTTATTCACGAGTCGAGGTTGCCGTAGCTGCGAGGAGTGGTTCGTGAAGCTGTATTCATATACTGTGAACGGAACACGACGAAGCCACTGCGGTGAGATCGGCTTGCCCGAAGGGTAAAAGATGTCGACTTAATTTAGAAAAAAGTCAATAAAGTAAGCATTGAATTTGGTGCATACAATATTAATAATGTACAAGGCTTAAGTCATTGAAAATCATTAATAGTGTCGACAGATTTTATGAATAAAGCAGGTTATAAATAGTTCAGGCCCCTGTGGAGGATGGACGAACACAGGGGAGTGTGATAATCTGAATAAAAAAATTGGAGGATAGCAAATTGACGGCAAAAATTATTGATGGAGAATTAGTAGCAAGCCGTATTAGAGACCAAATAGCGGATGCGACTGAAAAAATGGCCAGGGAACAAGGATTCCGGCCCGGCCTGGCCACTGTTCTAGTGGGAGATAATCCCTCTTCACGCCAGTATGTACGTATGAAACAGAACAGGTGCAAAAAGGTCGGTATTCTGTCCTTTGGCTATAACCTTCCTGAGGAGTCCGGGCAGGATGAGATTGAGGACCTGGTGCGAAAGCTTGGTAATGATCCAAAAATTCATGGTATTCTTGTTCAGCTTCCATTACCCGGTCATTTGGATGAAGAGGCGGTGTTAAACGCGGTTCCTTTGCATAAGGATGTAGATGGATTTCATCCCGTCAATATCGGCCGACTGTCCATGAAAGAGCGCAATCCCCTCTTTGTGCCGTGCACGCCGGCCGGGGTGATCCGCCTGTTAGAGGAAGCAGGAGCACAATTTGAAGGAGCCGAGGCCGTGGTTTTAGGGAGGAGTAATATTGTGGGGTTACCGGTCGCAATGTTGCTTATTCACAGGAATGCAACAGTGACTGTTTGCCACAGCCGGACAAAGAACCTTCCAGCCGTATGCCGGCGCGCTGATATTCTGATCGCGGCGGTCGGACGGCCTTTGATGGTCAAGGCGGACTGGGTTAAACCCGGCGCTTTTGTGATTGATGTAGGCAGCAACCGGATCGATGACCCGCAATCTGAAAAGGGATACCGTTGGGTGGGTGACGTAGACTTTGATGAAGTGAAAGAAGTGGCCGCTGCTTTGACTCCTTCTCCTGGCGGTGTAGGGCCGATGACAATTGCAGGATTGCTGCAAAATACTTTGCAGGCGGCGCAACGTTTAGAGGAACATAAGAATTCCGGCGGTTAATGAAAAACGACCGCTTCGAAAATGAATATTTCAGAGTCAGCCTCCCAGGCATTCACCGGGAGGCCGGCTTTGCGGCATACCTGACGCAAAAACATTTCTCTTGACCATCCGTTATCGACTGCGACCTGAGAAAGCAACAACCCTGACCGCCCATTTTTTGAAAGATAGAGCCCGTGTCGCCCGACATTGATCTTTTCTGGATCGTGTATTTTTTCGAGAGGAGAAAGCACGGATATCTCGATCTCTAGGCTATTCAATTCCTGGGCGGTGACAGGAGGAAATCTTTTATCTTGAAACGCCGCATACAGGGCTGCCTGAACAACGGTTTGGTATAAAGGCCTGATCGGCTCGATAAATCCGATGCATCCACGAAGACGCCCATCCTTTTTTAAAGTAACAAAAGCGCCTTTTTTTGTGAGCAAGATAACGTTAACCGGATTAAAGACGGGAACTTTCTGTTCTTTAAGAAATTGTGAGACGGAGACGCGTGCCATCCTGAGCAGCTCGTCTTTTTCATCCCGGGAGAGAGAGAAAGGCTGAATATGATTTTCTGTTATAAGAGCTGCTGCCATATAACCCACAACCCGGGCTGAAGAACCGGTATGATCAGATGAATCTGCATAAGATAGCAATTTAATTTTTGGTTTTTTTTGTGTTTTTGCAAATAGGAGGATGGTGACAACAGGGGCTCCGCCGCACATGATATTTTCGCGGCGTTCCAGTTTTTTGATCAATTGGTCTGCTTGGAACGATTTAATAAGGGAAATTGTCCTGTTGTCTGTCTCATTCGCCAGGGCTTTGGGAAGAAAATGAGACAGGTCGGTGGAGGCCAGGATCAAGACATTCTTTCCGGATGTAACAGAGGCTAGGGCCTTGGCCAGCCTTTTTATTGTTTTTTGACTTGGGATTCCCATAATAACAGGAACGATCTTAGCCTCGGGAAGAGTTTTTTGAATAAAGGGGATCTGTACTTCTACAGCATGTTCTTCCCTGTGGGCGGCGGCGACATATTGAAAGCCCGTTTTGTCTGACAGCTCCAGGGCGAGCTGTTCGTCGATTTTGACAACCCCCAGAGGAGTTTCGTATCCTCCTTTTATGTAGATAGAAGCGCCGTAAAACCCATACCGGTGACAGGGGGAAAGAATAATCACTGTGTCCACGGGCTTTCCTTGGACCGATCGATAAGCTTCTGCCGCAACCTGGCCTGAATAAACGTATCCGGCATGTGGAGCTATCAGAGCCTTGATTTCCCCGGTGATTTTAGAGGCCCCTCCTGTATTCTTTAAAAAATAATCGATCTGATCCGAAAGAGCCTTGGGGTCCTTTGGATAAAACAACCCTGCCCAAACAGGTTTTCTGATCCCCTGTGCGCAAAGTGTTGCGGCGGCCAGAAAGGAAAAGGCCGCAAAAAGGAAAACTCTTTTTTTCTTTTGAAAAAAAGATCTCAAAGTATGCATTGGGAGAAAAAGAAAAGCCTGATAAATGATGTGCCCCGCCCCGATAAGGTCAGGGGGTCTCTTCAGTGTCTTTCTGAAAATCCGGGATCATGGAAACAACTTTCTCCTGCCCCAGATAGAACCCGATCAGGAACACAGAAGAAACAGCAGCAAGAGTAAGAAGCGATTTAAAAATACTTTTCATCATGACCTTCCAATTCAATTCTAAGACAAATATGGATAAAAGTAAACTGAAAAAAAAGCAATCCGGAAAACCACCATGTTGACTATTCCGGGAGACATTTATATAATTAAAAAAGAAAAAATGAATATTGGTGTATATGGAATTTTATTTGTATTCGCAGCATTTATCCTGTTGCTTATCATCAACCCGAATATGTCCTGTTTTGGCAGGAGGGTGCGTTCTCCTCTGTATCCGCTGTTCCGCAAAAAAAAGGAGACAGAGAATAAAACTGTTATAGAGGATTACGGGTTTTCTTTGGAAGAAGAAAAGGTTGAACAAGCGCCCGAAGAAAAGGACAAATAACACGCAGGATCTTCCTGTTATATATGATCTGAATGGATGTAAGAATATTTGAGTGGACTCAATCCATTGAGAACCAGTAAAGAAACATCCCGCCTCCAAAGATTTTTTATGTATGGAATACTTGTATGCCTTTTTACCTTGGTGGGATGCGGCTCTTCAAATATACTTCTTTCTCCCCTTCCCGACAATATCAAAAGCATAGAAGGGTATGCGTCCATCAAGATTTCCAGTAAAGATAGGACAGCTCGCTCAAAATTCACTTTTTTATTCCGGCTGCCGGACCAGGGATGGATCGAGGTTTGCAATTTTTTAGGGACCACACTTTATCAGATTGTTATTGACGGAGAGGAAGCTTATTTTGTCATACCATCAAAAAAAGCATATTGGCATGGACCGGAAGAGGAGATCATAGATGTGTTTCTCGGTTTCCAGCTTAGCTTGAATGATATTATCTCGCTTCTTTTCGGTCTATGGGACCGGCCGGTTGTAACAAAAGAAATTCGCCCGGCAGATACAGGATGGCGGCTCGATAAAGACAGAAAAGGACGGATCGCCGCCGGCCGCAGGGAAAAATTTTCTTTTCAAGTTGAAAAATTTATAGAAAAGACAGCCTTTGCACTGGTTCTGAATTATAAACATCCGTACAGGCAAGGACAGATCAGGGTTCTCAGAATGAACGTGAACTCTCCGATCAGGCCGGATATTTTTGATAAGACCTTTTTAAAACGATTTCAGCAGAAAACATGGTTTGAAATCCAGGGAATGTTGAATGGAGACCGCTAAACAGCTCAATGCACACAAAACCAGGTCTTTTGCTAAGATCAATCTCGGTATCGAAGTCCTGCAAAAGAGGCAGGATGGATATCATGAGATCAGAACCCTTTTTCAGACGATAGATTTTCATGACAGCCTCGAGTTTCTTCCTTTGAGGGGAAAAAGTATCCGGCTTGAAGGCGACGATCCTCGCATTTCCTGGAATAAAGATAACCTCATTTACAAAGCAGCCAGTGTTCTTCAAGAAACGTCTGGAATATCCACAGGAGTGGAGATCCGCGTAAGGAAAAGGATTCCGCCCGGTAAAGGGTTGGGTGGTGGAAGCAGCAATGCCGCCGTCACTCTATATGTGCTGAATCAGATCTGGGGCTTGTCTCTGGAAAAAAAGCAGCTCCAGGAGATCGGCGGCCGGTTGGGTGCAGACATCCCTTTTTTCCTGGAGGGAGGGACGTGCCTCGGCCTTGGAAAAGGAGACAAGATCATTCCTTTGCCGGATTTGGAAAAATTCCACTGCCTTTTGGTCCTTCCGGATTTTCCTGTTCCCACTGCGGATGTATATAAACGGATTGTCTTGACTTTACAGGAGAAAAAAAGTAGAATTATCGAGTTTTTAAACAGCCATGAATTTCGCCTGTTGGAAAACAATTTAGAAGAGACGGTTTTTAGCTTATATCCTCAATTAAAAAGCATTAAGAGTCATATATCAGAACGGGATTCCATATTGACTTTGGTTAGTGGCACAGGCTCTGCTGTTTACGGGCTTTTTCCGGAGAAGGATAAAGCCGAGCATGCTTTAGGAAGATTGGGCAACAACCTTTCTTCGCTTCTCGTTGAAACGCTTTCACGGGACAGATATTGGCGCGGCGTAATGAATGGGGTGTAGCCAAGCGGTAAGGCAGCGGACTTTGGATCCGCCATTCGGAGGTTCGAATCCTCCCACCCCAGCCAGAGTTGCGGGATGAATATCCCCATGCGGAGAAGAATTTATAGGAGGAGATTGAGTGGGAAACAAGGAAACGTTCAAAATATTTACCGGATCGTCAAATCCGATGCTTGCAAAAGACATTGTCCGGTACATGGGAACAACCCTGGGTGCCTGTAAATTAAGCCGGTTCAGTGATGGAGAGATTCGTTTTTCTATTGATGAAAATGTTCGCGGGGAAGATGTCTATGTCATTCAGGCCGGCGCGTTTGATGTAAATTTCCACATGATGGAACTGTTTATCATGATCGATGCTATGAAACGTGCCTCCGCTGAGAGGATAACAGCAGTAATCCCTTACTACAGCTATGCCCGGCAGGATTGGAAAGACAGACCCCGGGTCCCGATATCCGCACGATTAATGGCTGATCTTCTGGAGACAGCCGGAGCGAACAGGGTTTTGACCATGGACCTTCATTCTCCCCAGATCCAGGGGTTTTTCTCTGTTCCTGTGGACAACCTTGTTGCTGCCCCGGTCCTGGCCAAATATGTGGAAAATTTGAACTTGGATGATCTGACAATAGTATCTCCGGATGCCGGTGGCGTAGGCAGAGCTAAGTGGTTTGCAAAACGCATAAATGCGGACCTGGCCATTATTGATAAACGGAGGCCGGCTCCCAATATTGCGCGCGTTTATAATGTTATAGGAGAGGTGAAAAACAGGAATGTTGTCATTCTTGATGATATGGTAGACACAGGCGGAACACTTGTTGAAAGCGTTAATGCAATAAAAGAGAAAGGTGCAAAAAAAATATATTCTGCCTGCACTCATGGTGTTCTATCGGGGCAGGCCGTTGAGCAGATAAAAACCTCTCAGCTTGAAGAGTTGATCATAACGAATACCATACCTGTAAATGACAAATCCTCGCAGAAGATCGTTGTACTATCAGTGGCAGAATTGTTTGGTGAGGCGATTCGAAGAATTAACCAAGGCAGCTCTGTTAGTTCTTTGTTTGAATAAGGAGGAAGCAGCAAAATGGCTATTGCGATTAAATGCGAAAAACGGAATCTTTTCGGCAAAAATGCATCCCGCAGATTAAGGAGGGAGGGCAAGATCCCCGGAATCTTTTATGGTACGGGTACCGAGACTGTTCCCCTGACTTTGGATAAACAGGATGTTATTGATATTTTGAGGTCGGAATCAGGCGAGAATACCATATTTAAAGTTATTTTCGAATCAGAAACCAGAGATACGATGTTAAAAATGATGCAGATCGATCCTGTTTCGGACGAGCTTCTTCATGCAGATCTTATTCAGGTCGCGATGGACAAGGAAATCAGGGTTTTGGTTTCTTTTTCCCTGGTTGGGGATGCAATTGGCGTGAAGACAGAAGGTGGTTTTATCGATTTTGTAACCCGGGAAGTGGAGGTCGAATGTTTACCTCGGAATATTCCTGAGAGCATTGAAGTCGATATCAGTGAGCTTCACATGAATCAAAGCCTCAAGATCGAGGAAATTCCACCTCCGGAAGGGATAAGATTCTTGAGCGATCCCACAAGCATAATCGTTCTCGTCTCAGCCCCGACCAAGGAAGAAGAAATCGAAGTTGAGGAGATCGAAGAAGAAGCTGTTGAAGGAGAGGAAGTGGAAAGCGCAGAGGCTGAAAAACAAGAAGAAGACAGGGAAGAGAAGAAGGAGTAATATTTGTGGGCCGTGGTCGGACTGGGAAATCCAGGCAAATCTTATTCAGGGACAAGACATAATGTCGGATTTTCTCTGGTGAAGACCATGGCAAAAAACAGGAATATCAGGTTGAAAAAAAGAAGGTATTTATCCAGGACAATAGTTATCGATATGGCCGGAAACAGGATTTTGCTAGCGCTGCCACAGACCTATATGAATAACAGTGGTCAGGCTGTCAAGCGTATCGCGGATGAGGCCGGAATTGCGCCGGAAAGCATAGTCATCATTTATGATGACCTGGATCTTTCTCTGGGAGAGATAAGAGTCAGAAAGGAAGGAGGAGCAGGGTCACACAAGGGGATGAGATCTATTGTCCAGAATATCCAGACGACAAATTTCCCAAGGATACGGATCGGTATCGGGCCGTTGGATCCGAATATGGATGCGGCCGATTTTGTTCTATCCTCTTTTACAAAAGAAGAACAGCCCATTGTCATGGAAAGCCTGAATAAAGCACAGGATGCGCTTGAAATGATACTGGCTGGTAGTATTGAGACCGCCATGAATACATACAATCAAAAGAAAACAAACGGAAAGAAAATAACAGAATTTTTATAGAAAAGCTTCTTGTTCCTTCTATAAGAGAGGGAGCTTTAAATCCACAAGGAGGACAGAATGAGACTTTACGAAACGGCTTTTTTAATTGCCCCTAATCTGCCTGAAGAGGAGATCGAAAAACTCATCGAGGAGATGGCAGGCGTTGTGTCCAAGAAAAAAGGCAAAATGGATAACATCGACAAATGGGGGAAAAGACGGCTTGCTTATCCCGTCAATAAATTTACTGAGGCATACTACGTCTTTTTTCATTATCAAGGAGAACCGGAGGTTCCTGCTGAACTGGAACGGCGATTCAAGCAGATGGAACAGGTCCTTCGCTATATGACCTTAAAAAAGGACCAAAAAGAGAATGTCCGGAAAAAGAAAAAGGATAAGCCCAAAAAGGAAGAACCGCCTGCCCGGGAAAAGCCCGCGGAAATAATTCCGGGTACGGAAACCCCAGCGCCAGTCGAAAAGACAAGCGAGGAGGAGTAAGATATGATTAAAGAAAAAAGACCTACTAAACCCTATCGCAGATATTTCCCCCCAAGACGGAAAGTCTGTAGATTTTGCGAAAGGAATGTGAAGGAAATCGATTATAAGGATGTGGACATATTGAGGAGATACGTGCCGGAAAGAGGCAAGATCTCCCCACGACGGATTACCGGCACGTGTTCCTTTCATCAAAGAAAACTTTCAACGGCTATAAAAAGAGCCCGGTTAATGGCCCTGCTGCCATACATCATGGATTAGGGCGTTTCTTTTATTCTGGAGGAAAGATGAAAGTAATCCTAAAAGAAAACATGGAGAACCTTGGAAAAAGGGGAGACATCATTGATGTTGCTGCTGGTTACGGCAGGAATTACCTTCTCCCCAAGAATATTGCTCTTCGAGTGACCCCGTCAAACATGAAGATGATTGAGATGGAACAGAAGGCTCTCCGTAAAAAACTCGAAAAAGAGATGTCCTCTTATAATGAAATTATTGGTCGCCTCAACCAGACGACATTGACTTTTAAGAGGAAAGTCGGGGAAAAAGATAGCTTGTTTGGCTCGGTCAGTGTGGCTGATATCAAAGAGGCCTTGGATGCGGCGGGATTCGAGATCGAAAAAAGAAAAATTCTCCTGTCTGAGCCGATCAAAACACTGGGACAACACACCATTCCGGTAAAGGTTTTTCATGATGACAGGGCCGAGCTCAAGATCGCTGTTGTCGAAGAGGGAGCGGAGAAAAAGCCAGATGCCAGTATTGAATCAGTTAAAACTAAAGAGACAACACAGACAGATGAACCAACTGAAGATATTTCTGTGATGGCCGAAAAGGAACAAGAGCAAGAAGCGCCAGTGGAACCGGTTGCGCCGGAAGAGGGAAGCAAAAAGGCAGTGCCGGCAGAAGTGGAAACTGACAGCGAAACAACGGACGAGAATAAAGAATAATAAACTGTTTCCGCAAGCTGGTAATATTCAAGCAAGCCAAGATTATTCACGTTTTATTAATAATCTATACTGGAAATGCAGTGCAAGTTTCTATACACTAATAACAGGCGCCTATTTGCCGGAGGAGAGGATTGATGGACATCGATTTAATGTTCCTGAAAAAAACCCCTCCTCATAGCCTTGAAGTGGAGAAGACGGTGCTGGGCGGCATCCTTGTTAATAACAAAAACTTGAATGTTGTCCTTTCTGCGATCACAACGGACGATTTCTATCTGGAAAGAAACCGGAAGATCCTCGATGAAATTGTCTATATGGTTGACAAAAAGATCCCGGTCGATCTCCTGTCTTTGAGTGAAAGCCTGAAGACAAAGGGGATTCTGGAGGAAATCGGGGGTGCTTCTTACCTTTCTTCTTTAATGGACGGTGTTCCAAAAAGCATGAACATCGAGTACTATGCCAGGATCATAAAGGAAAAAGCCCTGCTCCGGCGCTTGATCGTCTCGTCTGCGAGGATCATTTCTTCAAGCTATGAACAAAAAGACGAGGCGGATGTTCTGCTAAACGAAGCCCAGGCGGCCATCATCGAAGTTGCGGAACAGAGGATCAAGCCCGGATTTGTTGCCCTGAACAACTTGACCGAGCCGGTCCTGGAGAGGATCGATTATTTGCGGCACAGGAAGGAGGCTGTTACCGGGATCCCCTCGGGGTTCAGAGACCTGGATTCGTTAACAGCCGGGTTCCATAACTCTGAATTCATCGTGGTCGCAGCGCGCCCTTCCATGGGAAAAACAGCGTTATGCTTGAACATCACTCAGCATGTTGGTCTTAAGACGGATCTTGCTGTTGGATTCTTTTCCCTGGAGATGGCGAAAGAGCAGCTGGTCATGCGCCTTTTGTGCTCAGAATCCCAGATCGATCTGCAAAAACTCCGCACCGGTTTTATCGGAGACCTGGAGTTTGAAAGGCTTAAACTGGGCGCCGAGTCCCTCTCCGCTGCAAAGATATTTGTGGATGAAACTCCTGCTTTATCCGTTATAGAAATGAAAGCTAAAACCAGGCGGCTGAAGATGGAGCAGAATCTAGACCTGGTCTTCGTAGACTATATACAGCTCATGCGGCCGGGAATCCGGCATGAGAATAGAGTCCAGGAAATGTCCTTTATTTCCCGGTCTTTGAAAGAGTTGGCCAAAGAACTTCAAATTCCGGTTGTAGGCATTTCTCAGCTCAGCCGGGCTCCGGAAAAGGGCCGGGCCAAGCCGATTCCTCAATTATCGGACCTGAGAGAGTCCGGTGCGATTGAACAGGATGCAGATGTCGTTATTTTTATCTACAGACCGGAGTTTTATAATCCAGACGACGAGAGCGTCAAAGGAATTGCAAAAGTTAATGTGGCAAAACAAAGAAACGGCCCCACTGGAGGGATCGAGCTGGCTTTTTTAAACCGATTTGCTCAATTTAGAGACAGGGAGTTTCAGAGCGTCGAATCGTAAAATGATCTCTCAATTTCAATTCTTCCTGTATTCATACTTTAATTCAGTCGTGGACTTTGATCATGAAAACAAAAACAGTCTTTGTCTGCCAGAACTGCGGTTTTAATTCACCAAAATGGATGGGCCGTTGTCCGGGATGCAGTGAATGGAACACATTAGTAGAAGAAAAAGAGGAGGCCGCGCCGGCAGAAATCTCTTTTCCTCCCTCAAAACCAGTCCTTTATGAAGAAATCAAAGAAACACAAAAAGAGAGAAGAAAAACCGGAATTGAAGAATTAAACCAAGTGCTTGGGGGCGGAGTTGTCCCCGGCTCTTTAATATTGATCGGTGGAGAACCTGGTATCGGAAAATCCACCTTGATTCTCCAGGTCAGCAAGGGTTTTGCGGCCAGGGGGGAAAGGGTCCTGTATGTTTCCGGGGAAGAATCGCTTGAGCAGATAAAACTTCGTGGAGAGCGGCTGGGGATCCGGAAGGGGGACCTTTATCTTCTTTCTGAGACCAGACTTGAGAAAATTATTGCACATGCGGAAGCCTTGAAACCGCAGGTCTTGGTCATTGATTCTGTACAAACGATTTTTTCAGCAGGGCTTTCATCGGGCCCTGGAACGATCAGCCAGGTGCGCGAGGTGACGAACCAGGTGTTTCGATACGCTAAAGTCCACACCGTTCCCACGTTTCTTATCGGTCATATCACCAAAGAAGGATCTCTTGCGGGCCCGAAATCTCTGGAGCATATAGTAGATGTTGTCCTGTATTTTGAAGGGGAAAGAGACCACAGTCATAGAGTGCTCAGAGCTTTGAAGAACAGGTTTGGGCCTGTATCAGAACTGGCCATTTTTGAGATGGAGGGCTCTGGCCTGAAAGTCATTACCAATCCCTCAGCCTTTTTTTTACGAGAGCGACCCGCCAATGAGGCGGGGAGTATTGTTGTGTGTACAATAAAGGGGGCACGACCGCTGATGGCGGAGATTCAGGCTTTGGTGTCATCAACCCTGTTCTCGGGCAATCCCCGAAGAATGACCATTGGACTTGATCATTTTCGAACGGCTATGCTGCTTGCTATTGTGGAAAAGAAGCTGGGATTCAGCTTTGCCGGGGAAGATGTTTATCTAAATGTTGCAGGAGGATTGTCGATCGACGAACCGGCCGTGGATCTAGGGGCCATTGCGGCTGTTGTGTCAAGCCTGAAAAGCAAAGCCGTCCCTCCTGATGTGGCTGTTTTTGGGGAGGTCGGTTTAAGCGGGGAGATCCGTTCAGTAAGCCAGCCTCTTCTCAGAGCAAAGGAAGCTGCTTCTCTGGGTTTTAAATCAGTCCTCCTTCCTGCGGGAAATCTGTCTCAGATGGAAAAAGGAGCCGTTTCAAAGATTGACTTGAAGGGGGTAAAAAGTGTAAAAGAGGCATTAGATTATATTTTTTAATATTAATGCAGGATTTATAAAATGGGTGTTTTTATTTTTCGTTTTGTTGTTTTAACTTTTATTGCTCTTGGAGGATATTTTTTCCCGCCTTTCGCTCTGACCAGATATGCGGGGGCGGGGTTAGCCTTGGTTCTAAGCCTGATCATTGTTTTCCTCGAAACCAGGATCCGCAAAAGCCAGTTCAAAATCATATGGGGATCGACTATTGGAACATTTGCCGGTGTTTTTCTTGGCTGGTTCCTGGGATCGATTTACCAGACCATTACGGAAGACCGCACAACCGAGATATTTTTCCGGATATTTTTTCTTGTCATTATGCCCTATATCGGATTTCTGGTTGGCACCATGAAGTTTGAATGGCTTGAGCCAGGCTTTCTGCTCCGGTTTTTCAAAGAAAAAAGTGTTAGGAAGAGTTTTAAAGTCTTGGATACCAGCGTTATCATCGATGGCCGTATTTCAGATATATGTGATGCATCCTTTATCGAAGGGACATTGGTAGTGCCCCAGTTCATCCTGAAAGAGCTTCAGTTCATAGCGGATTCTTCAGACAGTATCAAGCGGCAGAGAGGACGCCGCGGACTGGATGTCCTGGATCATCTTCAGAAATCATCACAGGTGTTTGTTATTATCTCTGAGATGGATTTTCCTGAGGTCAAGGACGTGGATTCGAAATTGATCGAATTTGCAAAGCATATGGATGCAACAATCATAACAAATGATTTCAACCTGAGCAAGGTTGCACAGCTTCAAGGAATTCCCATTCTTAATATCAATGAACTGGCTAACGTACTGAGGCCAATAGTTCTCCCTGGTGAATCCATGAAGGTTTTTGTTCTTAAAGAAGGAAAAGAGAAAGACCAGGGAGTGGCGTATCTGGATGATGGGACTATGGTCGTTATTGATAATTCCAGGAAAATGATCGGGCAGACTATTGATGTGACCGTGACTTCTGTACTTCAAACAACAGTAGGAAAAATGATATTCGGTCAGTATAACGAATAATCCTCATGAATAAAGCAAACGTGATCGTCGTCGCTGCCGGAGAAGGACAGCGGTTCGGTTCCACCAAACAGACAGCCGTTCTTAATGGAAAGACTGTTTTGGCGTGGTGCCTGGAGGCTTTTGAACAAAGCAGGAGTATCTCCCGGGTCATTCTTGTGCTGCGCAGGGATATGCGAGGTGATTTTTTCAAGACACAATTCTCAAAGATTTCGGATGTTGTTGTTGGGGGGGAGAAACGCCAGGATTCCGTAACTGCGGGTTTTCAGAAAATCGAGCCAGGCGGAGCAGGGATCGTTCTTGTCCACGATGGAGTCAGACCCCTTGTTGGTGAAGATTTGATCATTCGTGTCATTAAGGCGGCAGAAAAGTTCGGAGCCGCAGTCCCGGCGATTCCGATCAGGGATACGGTAAAAAGGAGCGATGGTTGCTGGATCCTCCGGACAGAAGACCGGTCAATGCTTTATAGAACACAGACCCCGCAGGGATTTCAATTTGAGATTCTGAAGAAGGCCTTGAGGACCGCGAAAGGACAGAACCTGGATGGAACAGATGAGGCCTCCCTCGTAGAAAATATGGGAATTCAGGTCTCTCTTGTTCCCGGAGATCCTGAAAATATTAAAATCACCACTCCCCTGGATTTGAAAATTATAGAGGCGCTCCTTGAAAATTAGAGTCGGATTTGGATATGACATCCATCGTTTAGAGGCAGGCAACCGCCTTTTTCTGGGAGGGGTGGAGATCCCCTTCAGCAAGGGACTTGCCGGGCATTCAGACGGAGACTGCCTGATACATTCGATTATCGATGCCCTTCTGGGAGCGCTGGGAGAAAAGGATATCGGACAACATTTTCCGGACACAGATGATGAATATCTCAATATTCGCAGTACCATACTGCTTAAAAAGGTTGCAATAATGCTGAATGATCGCGGGGCGGAAGTTTTGAATATCGACTCTGTTATTGTTGCAGAACAGCCGAAACTCAAGACATTCATACCTGAGATGAAAAAGAAATTATGCGATATCCTTAATATAAATAGGACGTCCCTGGGGATCAAAGCCAAGACAAACGAAGGACTGGATGCAATTGGCAGAGGGGAAGCGATTGCTGCATACGTCACAGGACTCATTAAAATGGAAGAAGAATAACATGGATAATATCAGAGTTCGGTTTGCTCCGAGTCCAACAGGGTTTCTTCATGTTGGAAACGCACGGACGGCCTTGTTCAACTGGCTGTTTGCCCGCCATAATAGAGGGACTTATATCCTGAGGATTGAAGATACGGACGAAGAGCGGTCCACCGGAGAATATGAAGAAAAGCTGATCGAAGACCTGGAATGGCTGGCCTTGGAATGGGATGAGGGCCCTGTCAAAGGTGGCGGTTCAGGCCCCTACAGGCAGTCACAAAGACTGAACATTTATCAATCTTTTACAGAAAAACTCCTTGAGGAGGGGAAAGCCTATTACTGCTTCTGTTCTATAGAAGAATTGGAAAAAGAAAAAAAACAGGCGGTTTCTAGAGGGGAAACGCCGGTTTATAGCGGAAAATGCCGCATGATTTCTTTGGAGGATGCCAAAAAGAGGATATGTGCAGGAGAACAGGGAGTGGTCCGGTTGAAAACTCCAGGAAAAGGGGAGCTTAGTTTTGAAGATCTTGTACGAGGCCGCGTCTGTTTTAACCTGAAATATCAGGGAGACCCAGTTCTGGTCCGTTCCAGTGGTTTGCCTGCCTACAACTATGCTGTGGTTATCGATGATTCTCTGATGAAAATTACACACGTGATCAGGGGAGAAGATCACCTTTCTAATATGCCGCGTCAGCTTTTAACATACGAGGCCCTGTCTTTTCCTCCTCCGAAATTTGCCCATCTGTCCATGGTTATGGGAGAGGACAACACCCGTTTGAGTAAAAGACACGGGGCGACCTCTGTAGACCAGTTCAAAACAGATGGAATACTGTCTGCTGCCTTGATCAACTATCTGGCCCTTCTTGGATGGGCCCCTTCTGATGGAAGTGAAGTCCTGACCCTGGAGGACGTAGTCAGGCAGTTTGACATTTTAAAAGTCAGTAAATCCGCAGCCATATTTGATTACGATAAACTTCACTGGTTGAACAGGCAGCACATGAGAAAATTGATTCCTTCAGAGCAGGCAAAGCAGTCCTATCCCTATCTGTATAAGGCCGGGTTGATGCCGGAAGAACAGGATATGTCGGGGAACCATTGGGAATGGCTGGAAAAAGCAATGGAATATTTTATTGAGAAAGTCGATCACTTTTCCGACCTGCCGGAGCATTTTAATGCCCTGTTTGAATTTTCCCTTGATGAACTGGATGTAGAGGCACAGGAAATACTGAACTCCGAATGTGCTGGCAAGGTGTTGAAATCTATTGCTGATAAGATAAAAAAAATCGTGCTTCTCGATTTTGATAAATACGCAGAGCTGACTAAAGAGATAAAAGCGGAAACCGGATGTAAGGGTAAAGACCTTTTTCGCCCCCTGCGTGTTGCCCTCACCACAAAAACCTCAGGGCTGGATCTGGATAAGTTTATTCCGCTTGTGGAGGAAGGCGCCCGGTTGGTGTTTCCCAAACCAATGTTGAACTGTGCTCTGCGCATCACCAAGGTCATTGATCATATTAAATTGAAATAAGCCCTGGAAGGAAGTCTATGCCTAAAATCGGCCGGCTCAATCCGATCATAGAGGCCTTGAAATCTTCGCCAAAGAAGATTCATAAGATCTCTATCCAGAATCAGGCAGGAAGATCCAAATTGGATGATATTGCCAGATTAGCCAAAGAAAAAGGAGTTCCTTTTGTCTATGTTCCTAAAAAGCATCTTGACAGAATAGATCCCACACATCAGGGCGCAATTGCACGGCTTTCTCCGAAGTCGTTTGCTTCCCTTTCCGCTATCCTGGAGCAGAAGGAAAACCTGTTCCTGGTTCTTCTGGATGAGGTCTCCGATCCACAAAATCTGGGCGCTGTTATCAGGACAGCCGAAGCCGGTGGGGTCGATGGAATCATCCTTCCTGAAAGAAGGACGGCCGGCTTAACCGAGGCGGTGTTGCGGGTATCAGCCGGGGCTGTCGAACACCTTCCCATCGTCCGCGTCAAAAACTTGGCAAGGACTATGGATGAGCTAAGAGAAAAAGGGATTTGGCTCATCGGAGCGGAAGGAGGAGGTGAGGACTTGTGGCATGATTTTGATTATACTTCATCGGTAGGGCTGGTTTTCGGCTCGGAGGGCAGAGGGATTCGTCCTCTTATCAGACAAAAATGCGACAGGGTACTGTCTTTGCCTTTGTATGGGCGACTAAATTCTCTGAATGTCGCCTCCGCAGCATCGATTTTTATCTATGAGGTTGTCAGGCAAAGAAATAAAATCATTAGTAAAAAATGAATAAAAAAATGGTTCTGTCCGTAGTAAAGATGAGAGATTACCATGGCGGAAGAAACGATATTCACTCAGGAACTTATCCTGCAAAAAAAACAGGCTCCTATGACTGATCTGAACCGCCTTTCCGAAAAAGAACTGCTTGAACAAGTTCGGAAAGGCAATAAAGATGCCTTCCGGGTTATAGTAACGCGGCATATGAAACCGGCATATTATGTAGCCCTGGGATTTTTGAGCAATCACCAGGAGGCCCTGGATGTATCTCAGGATGCTTTTATCAGAGCCTACCGGAAAAGGAAAAGTTTCGATCCGCAGAGGCCGTTTTTCCCCTGGTTTTATAGACTATTAAGAAATCTTTGTCTTGACTATGTCAAAAAATACCGGCGGCGAGATAGGACCCCTCTGGACGAGAACAGGATCCTTAATGAAAAAGAAGAGGATTTTGAATTGAAAAGGACAATGTGGAAAGGGATCGACGAGTTGCCGTTTGAGCATAGAGAAATTATTATCCTGCGTTATTTTCGGCAAATGGCCTATCAGGAGATAGCTGAAATGGTCGGAAAGCCAATTGGCACAGTGATGTCATCACTGTTTTATGCCAAGAAAAAACTCAGAGAGATCATTAAAAAATATATGGGTTCGGAATAGAACGATGACGGGGTGATTTTTATGAATCATGAGAAGATAAAAGAACTCATTCTACTTTACCATGATGGTGAATTAGGGGAAAAAGACAAAAAAGAGGTCGAAGAGCACATTGCTCACTGTCCGGAGTGTCAAAAAGAGTTTGAAGAAATGAAAAAACTTGAGGAGGTTATGGGAAAAATGGAACTGAAAAAACCGGGCAAAGAGGTCTGGGAAGTCTATTGGGCCTCGATTTATAACAGGCTTGAGAGGAAAGCCGGCTGGATTCTGATGTCGATCGGTGGTATGATTCTTCTCTTTTACGGCGGGTACAAATTTGTGGAAGGCATTATCCAGGAGCCGTCTATCTCTCTTTTTCTGAAAGTCGGTATTCTGGCTTTTTTAGCAGGAGCAGTGGTGATGCTGGTTTCGCAAATAAAGGAGCAGATTTTTGTTTACAAGAGAGAGCGGTATAAGGAGATAGAGAAATGATTATAGTCAACACAGATATTATTCCCGGGAAAAAAGTTGTTAAAGTGCTTGGGATGGTAAAAGGAAACACAATCCGGGCAAGGCATCTGGGAAGAGATATTGCAGCAGGCCTGAAAAACATAGTCGGCGGTGAGATCCGGGATTATACAAAAATGATGGCAGAATCCCGCGAGCAGGCCCTGGACCGCATGATTGAAGAAGCGGAATCCATGGGGGCAAATGCAATTATTACTGTCCGGTTCTCAACCTCGATGATCATGCAGTCAGCTTCAGAAATTCTGGCCTATGGAACAGCCGTCATCATCGAGTAACTCGATCTGTGAAATTTAATATGACCCGCAAGAAGATATGGTGTGCAATTTTCTTCTTGATTCTAATATTACCGGGGCGGATAACAAGTGAAAGCGCATCAGAACAAGGCCTATTATCCATTTATTTTGGAGACGAAAAAGTTGGATATGAAGAGTATATCTGGACCAGCGACGCAGAGGGATATACGCTTCAAGTGAGAGGAAGGATAGACAAACCTGTCCCCCTTATTCTGGATAAACTTCTTATCCGTCTGAACAAGAACTTCATCCCCCTAGAGTATTATTTCAAAGGAACCATCAGCGGCTTCGAGCAGGAGATCAGCAGTTCCATTAATGATGGGTTTGTTGACAACCGCATTTATATTGCCGGACAGGAACAGAAGATGTCTGTCCGGATTAAAAGAGATGCTTTTTTATTGCCCAATTCGATTTTTTCGCCATATATGGTTTTGAGTAAAAAATACGTATGCTCACTTGAAGAAAAAATTGATCTTTCCGCTTATATTATTCCACAACTCGAGGAGCTTTTCAGCCTGGAGCCTGCAGAGAATTCTGCCTGTTCCCTTATCATACAGTTCAACACGACCTCTATTGAACTGGAAACGGATAGAACCGGTTCTCTAAAGGCGTTGTTTATTCCATCCCAAAAGATCAAAGTTATTCACAATTAACATCTTGTCTGAATCTTCCAGTTGTCTTGAATTAATTACTTTAAACAATTAGAATAGATTGATCTTCTTTTTATAATTGAAATCACATGGAAAAAGAAAAAGATTTTTATAAGTTGGAAAAAAATGTCATTGAGATAAAACAGAAGATCGATGATCTGCAGGAAAGCGAAGATCCCTTAAAAGAGGATAAAATTGCGCGCCTCCGCACTAAAATTGAGAAAGAATGGGCCGGAATCGCGCCTGAATTGACACCCTTTCATTTCGTCCAGATCGCGCGGCATCCCCAGAGGCCTTATACACTGGATTATATTGATGCTCTTTTTGAAGGCTTTATAGAGCTTCATGGAGACCGTCGAGCCGGAGACGATCCCGCCCTTATTGCAGGGTTTGGATTTTACAAGGGGAAAACAACGGCTGTTATCGGGCATCAAAAAGGACGGTCGACGCGGAACAGGCTCATGAGAAATTTTGGACAACCCAATCCCGAAGGTTATCGAAAGGCCCTGCGGATCATGAAGCTGGCCGAAAAATTCGGCTTTCCGGTGGTTACTTTGATCGATACTCCTGGGGCCTATCCAGGTATTCAGGCAGAGGAACGAGGACAAGCAGAGGCTATTGCTAACAACCTTAAGGAAATTTCCCTTTTAAGGGTCCCTGTCGTTAATATCGTCATCGGAGAAGGAGGAAGCGGCGGTGCTCTTGCCGTGGGAGTAGGAGATGCTATCCTGATGCTCCAGTATTCCTTCTATTCTGTCATTTCCCCGGAGGGCTGTGCTGCCATTCTCTGGAAGGACCAGGGCGCTGTCAAACAGGCTGCTGAAAATCTTAAGTTTCTGGCCAAGGATCTGAAGGGGTTCGGAATTATTGATGAGATCATTCCAGAACCTCCGGGCGGGGCTCATGTTGATTATGAAACAATGTTTAAAAACCTGGACAAGTCTCTACAGAAAACACTGAGTAGGCTGAAAAATAAAACAGTCGAGGAGATGCTTAACGAAAGATATGAGAAATTCAGGCAGATAGGCATCTATGAAGAGAAATGAATGATCAGGCAAAAAAAAAGCAGATAAACGCCATAAAGGGAACAAAAGATATTCTTCCGGATGAAATCTGGAAATGGCAGAAGCTGGAAACGGAAGCAAGACTTGTATTTGAACGGTATGGATACAGAGAAATACGCACACCTGTTTTTGAAGCCACAGAGCTGTTCATCAAAGGAACAGGTTCGACGACCGATATAGTTACTAAAGAAATGTATACATTTGTCGACAAGGGGGGACGGTCTATTACCTTGCGGCCGGAATACACACCTTCGGTTGTGCGATCCATCATTGAAAACAGGCTGAACCTTCAGCCTCAGCCGCTCAGGTTTTATTTTATCGGACCGATGTTCCGTTATGATAAACCGCAGAAGGGACGTTATCGTCAATTCCACCAGATAGATATAGAAGTTTTTGGGGAGAAGGATCCGGCGATCGATGCCGAGATCGTGGAGATGGCAAAGAATCTTCTCACAAGAATGGGAGTGACAGATACAGATGTTTTAGTCAATTCAGTTGGCTGTCAGACCTGCCGGCCGGGCTATCGCGAGAAACTGAAACAAAAAGCAGAAGAGTCCCGCTCCCGGCTCTGCCCGGACTGTCAGAGAAAGATCGGCACCAATCCTTTGAGGATCTTTGACTGCAAAGTTGAAGCATGTAAAGAAATTTCCATAGAGTTTCCCAAAATAACAGATTTTCTCTGTCCCGAGTGCGATGAGCATTTTAAACAATTCTGTAAATATCTGGATGCGTTTGATATTTCATACTCCATTGAGCCGAGTCTTGTCCGCGGACTTGATTATTATACAAAGACCACTTTTGAATTCTCCTCCCGAAGTCTGGGCGCTCAGGATGCTGTCCTTGGCGGCGGCAGATATGATGATATGATGAAGGAATTCGGTGGTCCTGATATCTGCGGTACTGGTTTTGCTGTGGGAGTGGAAAGGCTCCTTTCAATTGTTTCTGTAGAAGAGAATCAGCAGGAATGGTTGTATCTCATTTATCTGGGGGATGAGGCCAAATCAGCCGCAATGGAAGTGGCAAGGTTTCTGAGGGAAAATGGAGTTAAGTGTCTTGTTGAATACCGGGAGCGAAGCCTAAGAAATCAACTGAGTCGCGCCAATAAACTGAATGCAGCCTGGGTACTAATAATCGGTGAGGATGAAGTCAAAAAAGGAACTTTCCAGCTTAAAAACATGAAGACTGCCCATCAGGATACCGTGACGAAGGAAGAGATCCTTAAGCATATCCGCAGGACGAATTAGCCGGGTCCTGCATCACAAAGGATAGAATAATGGAATCCCTGAATTTAACTGAATGGAAAAAAACGATGTACTGCGGCGAACTGCATGCGGCACATGTCGGGAAAAAGGTTACCTTGTTAGGATGGGTTCACCGGTTCAGAGATATGGGGAATCTGATTTTTATCGATCTTAGAGACAGAGAGGGCTTGATACAGATCGTGGTTTCGGGCGAGGATAAAGAATTGCTGGCCAAAGCAAGAAATACCCGGATGGAAACGGTTCTGGGAGTCAGGGGGGTTGTAGAAGAGCGAGGAGAAAAAGATAAAAACCCGCGGATTTCGACAGGGGAGGTCGAAGTCAGGGCCAAGGAAATGATCATTTTAAACACAGCAGATGTTTCGCCATTTGTTGTGTCGGATCCTGTCCAGGCCTCAGAAGGGCTCCGTTTCAAATATCGATACCTGGATCTGCGCCGGCCTTCCATGCAGAAAAATTTAAAGCTGCGCCATCAGGCAGCAATCAAGACCCGAAATTATTTTAATGATAACGGATTTTATGAGATAGAGACCCCATTCCTGACCAAATCCACACCAGAGGGCGCCCGAGATTATATTGTGCCCAGTCGGATATATAAAGGACGATTTTTTGCCTTGCCTCAATCTCCGCAGCTTTTTAAACAGTTACTCATGATCTCCGGATTTGACCGCTATTTCCAGATCGTCCGTTGTTTTAGAGACGAAGATCTAAGGGCCGATAGACAGCCGGAGTTCACTCAGATAGATGTGGAAATGAGCTTTGTTGAGAGCGCGGATATTTTTGATCTGGTGGAAAACCTGATGGCAGAACTTTTAGGGCTCCTCGATATTTCTGTCTCCGGCCCGTTTCCTAGGTTTACTTATGAGGAAAGCATGTCAAGGTTCGGGACAGACAAGCCGGATCTGAGATTCGGGATGGAGATCAGCGACTTGACTGAGACGGGAAAACAGGTTGGTTCCCGGATTATTCAGGATGCTATTGCTTCAGGTTCTTTTTTAAAGACACTTGTGGTTAAAAAAGCCGGCAATCTTTCGCGAGGCCGCCTGGATAAACTGAACCAGAGGGCCAGGGACCTCGGCGGGAAGGGCATCATATGGATAAAAAAGCAGGATGAATTCAAATCCTCCTTAAAACTTGAAGAAGAGGATTTTAAACTTCTCTGGAATAAAAGCGGTGCAAAGAATGAGGACCTTCTCTTGCTTGTTGCGGATGAAAGATACAAGGCAGCAAATATCCTGGGAGAGATCCGGAATGACCTTGGTCAGGAAGAAAATAATAAAGAGCAGATGTTTTCTTTCGCCTGGGTAACGGACTTTCCTCTTTTTGAATGGAGCAAAGAGGAAGAGCGCCTGGTTTCCATGCACCACCCCTTCACGTCCCCAATGGATGAGGATCTGTCGTTATTAGATCAGGATCCTGCCAGGGTCAGAGCAAAGGCCTACGACTTGGTTCTTAATGGGGTAGAGATCGGGGGAGGATCAATTCGAATCCATAACCTGGATCTGCAAAAAAAGATATTTGGCAAACTGGGCCTGTCCATAAAAGAATACGAAGAAAAATTTGGCTTTTTTCTGAAAGCTCTGCGTTATGGCGCTCCTCCTCACGGCGGGATAGCTCTTGGCTTTGACCGCATCGTCATGATTCTGGCTGGAGAAGAATCCATCAGAGATGTTATCGCCTTTCCCAAAACAACAAGCTCTCTTTCTCTGTTGACAAATGCTCCTTCTCCTGCGACAGAAAAGCAGATCGCAGATCTCGGGTTGAAGTTCACAGATCAAAAATAAAGAAAATATTAACAACCCAGATTATTCACGAGCCCAGGCTTTAAAAAATCTCTTGACTTGACCGCCGGGAATAATATACTTGAGTGTATATAAAGGCGGTAATATGTTCATTGATAGAACCAAAGAGCTCTTGTTTTTAGAAAACATGTCAAGAAGGGAAGGACTTAAACTCCTTTTCCTTTCCGGGCGTCCGGGAATCGGCAAGACCGAATTATTAACTCATTTCATTGGGAATAAAACAGCGTTCTTTTATTCCAGTGGTTTTTCCTCTTCTCAGGGGCAGTTGACCAGGTTCAAAGAGAGGGCTTTTTATGTATCAAATTCCCGTTTTTTCAGATCCAAGAAAAACAATTCGTGGGATGTTGTTCTTAAATATGTATTTGAAACAATGGCGATTAAGATCCCACTGATTATTATTGATGAATTTCCTGTTCTGTGTGAATCCGTAAGGACAATGTGGGATCTGCTTGAAAGAAATTGTAAAGAATTCGGCAAAAAAAGGGATCTTTTTATAATTCTAAGCGGATCGGATTGCGGATCTATGGAGGGTGAATATTTGAACAGGACTTGGGGAGATCCAAATGCTGTCGTTGAGTTTATGGAATTGGAGCCGCTCAAGTTTGAGCAAGCCGCCTCCTTCTACCCCGACTTTTCTGCCCATAAGAAAGTTTACACATATGCTATTCTTGGGGGCAAGCCGGCGTATCTTCAACGATTTAACAGGATGAAAACAGTGGAGCAGAATGTGAAAAAGGAAATCCTCGATAAGGATTCTTTTTTATATCGGGAACCACTCTTTCTCCTTCTCAAAGAACTCAGGGAACCTTTTTTATATTTTGCTATTCTCAGGGCGATCGCCCTTAACAATAACCGAGTCAATGACATTGTCGAAGAAACAGGATTCCGTGACGTTCACATGGTGAACAAATATTTGTATGTGTTGAGAAAGCTCTATATTATCAAGAGGATCTGTCCAATCACAGACCCCGATCCAGAAGCGTCGCGTAAAGGTATGTATGTATTTAATGATTCTTTTTTCAGGTTCTGGTTTAGATTTATTATTCCAAATCTGAGTTTTCTTGAGATGTCCGATACGGCATATGTCTGGAGGCAGATGATTTTACCAGATCTTGATGATTTTACCAGAGTGACATTTAAGGAGATCTGTATTCAGAGGCTGAAGAGGTATAATAAATATCAAAAACTCCCGTTTGCAGCAGAAAAAATCGGTTCATGGTGGGATCGGCAGACAGCTCTCGATGCTGTAGCCTTTAACAATTCAGGATCGTGCCTTTTTTGTTCATGCATGTGGACCGAGAAAAAGTTAGGTGTGGAGTCCCTGCAAAAACTGAGGAAGAAGGCGGAAAGATTTCCCGGTGCAAAGGAAAAGTACTATGGATTATTCTCCAAAATGGGATTCTCTCCGGAGTTGAAGATGTATGCGAAGGAACATGAAGAGGTGTTATTACTCCCCTATTATTAAATCATATGAATATCTGTATTTGTTAAAGCAGGTCGGTTCGACCTGATTTATTGAGCTTTATTACTATGTCCTTGACCTTTTGGTCCAGGTCCTTTCTACAGATAAGAAGGGCGTCTTCTGTATCAACGATGATGAGATCTTTAACTCCGACCAGGGCAGTAAGCTTATCAGGGTTCAGAACAAGGCAGTTTTCAGAATCCAGGGAAAGACATTCTCCTCGGTGGGAATTATTCTGTTTATCCACACCCCAAATATCCGGTAGCGCTGACCAGGAACCTACATCAGACCAGCCAAAATCCCCCTGACATACTATGACCCCCTGAGCCCTCTCCATAAGAGCATAGTCAATGGATCTGGCTGTTATTTCGTTGAATATGGTTGTAAGCGCCTGTTCATCGTTCTTTTTAATGGCTGCAAGGATTTTCTTCCAGAAGACAAACATCTCGGGAGCGTGTTTTTCGAGCTTATCAACAAAGACAGAGGCTCGCCAGAGAAACATCCCTGAGTTCCAGAAATAATCGCCTGACTCAAGAAATGAGCAGGCCCGCTTATAGGGAGGCTTTTCTTCAAATCGGATCACACTGAAAAATTGATCGCCCCCGTAGTTGGCCGGTTTTTCTTTTGAAAAATGGATATAGCCGTATCCGGTTGATGGATGGGCCGGGGGAATACCAAAAGTTATGAGATGAGCGCCCTGTGCAGCCGCAGAAGCTCCTGACTGAAGCTTTTTAAGAAATCGGCGCTTATCCTTGATCAGATGATCTGCGGGAAGCGCAGCAATAACCGCCTCTGGATTTTGGAGATAGATGTGGGCTGTTGCGAGAATCAACGAAGGCGCTGTGTTCCGGCCTTTAGGTTCGACGATCATGTTGGCTTTGGGAATTTCTGGAAGGAACTGCCGGATTCCCTTTGTCTGGACGCTATCGGCAATAGTGAATATCTTACTGTGCGGGACCCATGGAAGCAGCCGGTTGGCTGTTTCCTCTATCATTGTTTTTTCGCTGATGATTGGAAGAAATTGTTTTGGTGTTTTTCTCCGGCTGAGAGGCCAGAACCTTGTTCCGATCCCGCCTGCCATTATGACTGCGCGAAAATCCATTTCCGTGCTCATTCTCCAAGCCTTTTAATAACGTTTTCTACTGTTTTTTCCACTTCACTGCGGATGATCCGTAAATCCTCTTCTGTTTTCGCCTCGAAACGTAAAACAAGAACTGCCTGGGTATTGGAAGCCCGGACAAGTGCCCATCCTTTGGGAAAAATGGCTCGAACTCCATCAATGTCTATTATTGAATGATCTTTTGACAGTTCAGCTTTTACCTCTTCAACAATACGAAATTTGACTTGCTCTGATGCGTAGATACGGATTTCAGGTGTTGTGAATGTTCGGGGAAGGCTTTCCAGATGTTCAGAGAGTTTTTTATCAGACCTTGAAAGGATTTCAAGCAGGCGGGCAGATGAATAAATTGCGTCATCAAATCCGAAAAACCTGTCGGCAAAAAAGATATGCCCGCTCATCTCCCCTGCCAGAAGCGCCTTTTCGTCCTTGATCTTTTTCTTGATAAACGAATGTCCGGTTTTCCACATAATAGGACGGCCTCCCAGTCTTTTGATCTCATCATATAGGACTTGTGAGGCCTTTACTTCTGAGATGATCGTGGCGCCGGGATGATTAGCCAGGACATCTCTCGAAAACAGGATCATGAGCTGGTCTCCCCAAATGATCTGACCCAGGTCATTGATGACTCCGATTCTGTCCGCATCACCGTCGTAAGAGATACCTAGATCAGCTCCAGTTTCAGCCACTTTCTTGATAAGATCTTCCAATGCAGCCGGAAGGGTGGGGTCAGGATGATGATTGGGAAAATGTCCGTCCATATCACAGTAGAGTTCGACAACATCGCACCCGAGTTTTTTGAAGATCGGAACAGCCACTACACCGCCGGTTCCGTTCCCTGCATCCACTACGACCTTTAATGACCTGTCAAGATGAATGCCTTTTAAAACATAATCCTGGTATTCGGGGACAATGTTGCAGGAAGAAGCCGTCCCCCCTTCTTCCTGGATAAACTCCCCGGTTCTGATCAGCTCGAAAATATCCTGAATGTTATCTCCATAAAGAGTGTCTTTTCCGGACATCATTTTAAACC
Source organism: Acidobacteriota bacterium (assembly GCA_030669585.1). Lineage (GTDB taxonomy): Bacteria > Acidobacteriota > Aminicenantia > Aminicenantales > Aminicenantaceae > DAOVDI01. The sequence goes on along the minus strand of DAOVDI010000011.1, from coordinate 11,346 downwards.
CGTTATATTCGGGGGGATTATGAGAACCTGTGATCATGACTCCGGCTTGCATCTCCTTGTAGTAGATGGAGAAATATAGAAGAGGAGTGGGAATAATTCCAAGATGAACCACATCGCAGCCGGTCGACCGCAAACCTGAGGACAGATATTCCGAGAAGGATGGAGAGCTCAATCGGCAGTCCCAGCCCAGAGCGACTCTTTTTTTGGAGTGCTTTCGAAAATATGTTCCTATTCCTTTCCCGAGGAGCTCCACGGTCTCTGGTGTCAGGTCTTTGTCCACAATGCCCCTGATGTCATATTGCCTGAAAATTTCCGGCTTGATTGTCATTATGATCTCCATTGTTTCAAAATCGGCTGCTCATTGCCCCAGATTCAAATTGTATTATTTTTAGTCCAAAGGGCTATAAATTTTTCCTCAATTGCATCCCAGGTATATCCTTGGGATTCAAGGATGATATCGATAAACTCTCTTACAGCCCCTTTGCCTCCGTATAAAGAGCAGATCATGTGGCTGTGTTTCTTGATCTCAGGATGAGCATCCGCAACTGCAGCTGAAAGACCAGCGACTTTAATGACAGACAGGTCTCCCAGATCATCTCCGATATAAGCGATTTCTTGAAAATCAAGCTCATGTTTGCGGCAAATTTCTTCCAGGGTCTGTTTTTTATTAAAAATACCCTGGTGCAGTTCGCTGATATAAAGCTTGATGGCTCTTTTTTCCAGGGCCTTTGATTTTTTCCCGGTGATTATTCCTGTCTTGAGGCCCATAAGATGCGCCATGAGTATTCCCATCCCATCTCTGACGTAATAGGATTTCAACTCTTCCCCGTCTGGTAAAACAGCCAAAGTTCCGTCGGTCAGAGTTCCATCTACATCCATGAGGATCATTTTTATCTTGCTAGCACGCTCTTTTATATTCATCAGAACATCTCCGTGCGCCAGAGATCATGAAGATGAATGATCCCTTCGATTCTCCCCTCTGGATCTTTGATGATAAGAGAAGTTATCTTGTGATCTTCCATAAGCTTCAGTGCTTCTGTGGCCAGATTGTTTTTCCCAATAGTCACAGGGGCTGCTGTCATACAGGCTATTGCTGATTTTTCAAGGGCAGCATCTCCGTATTTCTGAAAAATCCTCCTTAAATCTCCATCAGTGATAACTCCTAAAATTCTGTCCTCATTATCGATTACACAAGCCATGCCCAATTTTTTAGAAGTCATAACATCAAGAACAGACTTCATAAGTGTTTTCTGGGGAACCGTAGGAATCTGGGAACCAATGTGCATTAAAGCGCTGACCTTAATAAGTTTTTTTGCGAGTTCGCCTTTGGGATGGAAAGAGGCAAATTCATCTTCCCCGAATCCTTTTTTTCGCATTAGAGCAATGGCCAGGGCATCGCCAAGGGCAAGGGCGGCCGTGGAGCTTGCGGTTGGAATGAGGCCGCTGGGTTCTGCTTCCTTTTTGACATCTGCCTGGAGGACAACGTCACTATACTGTGCAAGCTTGGACTTTGGATTTCCCGTGATACTGATGAGGCTGACTCCGATCCTTTTAATAAAACCCAAAAGAGAGACAAGCTCATTGGTTTCTCCGCTATATGATATGGCGATCACCACATCTTTTGCGCTGATCATTCCAAGATCGCCGTGCCCTGCCTCAGCGGCATGTATGAAGAGAGCAGGGGTTGCGCAGCTGGCCATAGTAGCTGCGATTTTTCTCCCTACAAGACCTGATTTGCCCATCCCGGTCACAATGACCCTGGATTCACACTGAGAAAGCAGCTCAACGGCATTAGCAAAGTTGTCATCCAGTCTTGATGCCAGGGATTCAACTGCCTTAGATTCGATATCAAGGACGCTTTTTCCGATTTTAATGATTTCGTCTTTGGTCATTGTTTCTGTCCTTCAAAAAATCGCGGCTTTGCGGAGCGCTTCCCGAAGATCTAACAGCAGCGAAAGCAAGTCTCTTAATTCGTTTAAATTTAATGAGTTGCGACTGTCTGACTTGGCCTCTTGAGGGTTGTCATGAACTTCTAGAAAAACACCATCCGCTCCTGCGCTGACTCCTGCTCTGGCAATTATCGGGATGAATTCCCGGTCTCCTCCGGAAAACCGCCCCTCACCACCGGGTTTTTGAACGCTGTGGGCCGCGTCGATCACAACAGGAAATCCAAACATCTTCATAGCCGGGATCGAACGGATATCAACCACAAGGTTGTTGTAGCCAAAACTGGTTCCTCTCTCGGTCAGCAGGATCTGGTGGTTATTGTGACGCTGAATTTTCTCGATGACATTTTTCATGTCCTGTGGCGAGAAAAATTGGCCTTTCTTGATGTTAATGATTTTTTGTGTTTTTGCCGCGGCAACGATCAAATCTGTTTGCCGGCAGAGGAAGGCAGGGATCTGAATGATGTCCAGGACTTTGGCGGCATGTGAAACCTGCCATGTTTCATGGACATCGGAAAGAACAGGAACCCCGATCTGTTTTTTCACCTTTGAGAGGATTTCTATTCCCTGTTCAAGGCCGGGGCCCCTGAATGAATCGAGGGAGGACCGGTTGGCTTTGTCAAAAGAGGACTTGAATATGAAGGGAATCTTAAATTCATCACAGGTCGTTTTGATCTTTCCGGCCATGGAGAGAGAATGGTCCTCACTTTCGATGACACAGGGCCCACTGATAAGAAAAAGCGGATTTTTCCCTCCTATAGAGAGGTTCTTATTTATTTTTATCTCTTTGGTTTCGATAGTCATAGCTGGCTCCGATAAAAGCTTTAAACAAAGGATGAGGATCCATGGGTTTTGATTTGAATTCAGGATGAAATTGACATCCTAAGAACCAGGGATGGTCCTCGATCTCAATGATCTCGACCAAATCATGATCCGGATTTTTTCCTGATATGAACAGTCCGGCATCACTTAGGATCTTTTCATAAGCCGGGTTGAACTCAAAGCGGTGACGATGCCGCTCTGATATCTCAAGCTGTCCGTAAGCCTTTTCTGCAAGAGACCCCTTTTTCAGAAGGCAGGAGTATTGTCCCAGCCTCATGGTTCCACCCAAATCTTTGACCCCTTTCAGTTCACGCCATTTGAAGATGATCTTATGAGGGGTTTTCTTGGTGAACTCTGTGCTGTTTGCTTTGTCCAAATTAGCAATATTACGTGCATATTCGATAGAGGCGCACTGCATTCCAAGGCATATTCCGAAAAATGGAACTTTCTGCATCCGGGCATAGGTAATCGATTTGATTTTTCCTTCAATTCCCCTGGTTCCAAAACCTCCAGGAACAAGAATTCCGTCTGCAAAATCAAGAACCTTTTCTGGGCTGAAGTGTTCAAGGTCTTCAGCTTCAATCCAGGAAATATTGACTTTAAGCTGATGGGCCTCCCCTCCATGGCATAGAGCCTGGTTCAGGCTGATATAGGAATCCTGAAGGCCTGCATATTTTCCCACAAGAGCGATGTCAACTTCATCCTTTGGAGACTTTGACTTTTGAACCATGTCTTTCCATTTGGTCAGGTCTCGCGTCCCAAGGGGAAGACCTAATCGATTGAGAATGATGGAATCCAGATTTTCCTGAGAAAAAAGCAGTGGGATTTCGTAAATATTGTCCACGTCCTGGGCTGTAATGACCGCTTCCAACGGGACATTTGTAAACAAGGATATCTTGGCTTTGATGTCTTGATTCAGAGCTCTGTCTGTTCTGCAAAGAAGGATGTCCGGCTGGATACCGATCGCCCGGAGCTCCTTCACGCTGTGCTGCGTGGGTTTTGTTTTGAGTTCGCCGGAAGTTTTAATAAAAGGAACTAAAGTGAGATGAACAAAAAGAATATCCGGGCCGAACTCAAGCTTCATCTGCCGGATTGCTTCAAGGAAAGGCAGGCTTTCAATATCCCCTACAGTTCCTCCGATCTCTACGATTACAATGTCATTTTTATTAACAACAGTAAAGAAGGCATCTTTGATCTCCTGAGTGACATGAGGAATGATCTGAACGGTTTTTCCCAGGTAGTCACCTCTCCGTTCTTTTCTCAATATTGACTCATAGATCTTGCCTGCGGTCCAGTTGTGGGCTTTGGTTGTTTTTGTTGAAGTAAATCTTTCATAATGCCCCAAATCCAAATCTGTCTCAGCCCCGTCATCCGTAACATAGACTTCTCCGTGTTGGAAGGGGCTCATAGTACCTGGATCCACATTGAGATATGGGTCGAATTTCTGTAGAGTGATCTTATACCCGCGGCTTTCCAGCAGCCGTCCAATGGATGCGGCAGCAATGCCTTTTCCAAGAGCGGACATTACCCCGCCCGTAACAAAAATAAATTTACTCATTTTCCCCGCTCTTTATCCATTCTTCAATCCTGGGGATATCTTCAGGGTAGTCTACCCCAAGAGTTGGATGAGATGTTTCGATGACCTTGATCTTATATCCGTTTTCAATCACTTTAAGCTGTTCCAGCTTTTCCGTCTCCCCCAATTGAGAACGAGATAAGCTTTTCATATTTAGAAGAAAATCTCTTTTGTATCCATAAATACCGATGTGGTTCAAGAAATATCCTGAGGCATTAAAAGGAATAGGTGCTCTTGAAAAATACAAAGCAGAACCAGTATGGTCTACTACCACTTTGACGGTTCCTTCATTTTTGAACCGGCTGAAATCTTCTGATCTGAAGGCCAGAGTTGCCATGAGAGTAGATTCGTCCTGGAGGGCCTCGACCAGACTGTCGATCATATCGCCTCGGATAAGAGGCTCATCGCCTTGAATATTGATGACAATGGGAGATTGGATCATTTCCGCGATCTCAGCAACTCTTTCAGTACCGGAATTGTGATGAGGAGATGTCATTTCAACATTGGCACCGAATTGTTGGGCCGCCTTGTAGATGCGCTCATCATCTGTGGCGATAACAACGCTCTCCAGAAATTTAGCGGTTGTTGCCTTTTCATAGACCCATTGGATCATGGGTTTTCCGAGAATAACTGCCAGAAGCTTCCCGGGAAAGCGTGTTGCCCTGTATCGGGCGGGAATGATGCCGGCTGCTTTAATCAAGTCTTGGTTCCTGGAATTGTCTTTATATTCTTGATCTCTGGTTCAGGAAGTTTTGTAGTTGTATGGCAGGACGCCTCCAGAAAAGCCCCCTCGTCTACAACAAGTTTTGGAGTTATGATAGTCCCGGTGACACGGCCTTTAGAATTCACTTCCACCCTCTCTTGCGCCTGGATATTTCCCTTGACCTCTCCATTGATGGTGATGTTTCCGACCTTGATGTCCGCCTCCACGCGGCCTTGCTCTCCAATGATCAAGATCGAATCAGAATCAATTTTCCCTTTAAAGCGGCCGTCTATGCGGAATGATCCCTTAAACTTCAAATCACCTTTTATTTCTGTGTCTTTGTCAAAAAAACCGGTTATTCGCCCTTCATCTATCTCTTTCTGCCGTTCTTTCATGTTTTTTCTCCTTTAATTATTTCATGGATGCGATTCAGGTCTTCCAGGGAATAGAAGTGTATTTTTATTAAACCTTTTTTTTGAGTGCCTGAAATAGTTGTCTTGGTCCCAAGGATTTTCACGAGTTCTTCCTCAAGGGCCAAGAGATCGGGATCCGGTTCCTGAGGTATACGGTCCCTGTCATAGGTCTTCAGATTGTTGATCATTTTTTCGACATCCCGGACAGAAAGAGATTTTTCCACAACCTGTTCTGCAATGTGTTTCTGGATGTCCGGATCTTCAACCGATATGAGAGCCCTTGCATGTCCCATTGAAATAGACCTGTCTGCCAGGAGATTCTTTACTTCCTCCGGGAGTTTTAACAGACGTATGTAGTTTGTCACCGATGCCCTGTCCTTGCCTACTTTTTCGGCCACTTCTGCCTGGGAGTAATGAAAAACCTCGATCATCTTCTGAAATGCCTGAGCGATTTCCAAAGGATTCAGGTCTTCTCTCTGAATGTTTTCTATCAGAGACGCTTCGATCTGTTTTTCCTCTTCAAAATTACGGATGAGAACAGGGATTTTTTCCAGCCCCGCTTGTTGAGCGGCGCGCCAGCGCCTTTCTCCTACAATGATTTTATACTGGTCATTTTCCGGGATTACAATTATCGGCTGGAGGAGACCTGATTCCTTTATGGAATCAGCCAATTCTCCCAGGGCCTTCTGGTCAAATATTTTCCTGGGTTGAAGGGGGTTGGGCTTGATGAGCTCGATATCGATCTCAGCATACCTCTCCTCTTTAAGAATTCCATAATCATCGGAAAGAAAGGCCTTAAGACCTTTGCCCAATGCTTGTTTTTTCATGGTTTAGCAGCTCCTCTGCGAGATTAAGGTAAGATTCTGTGCCTTTAGATCTGACATCATATAGGATGATAGGCTTGCCGAAGCTGGGGGCCTCGGCCAGCTTGACGGTCCTGGGAATGATGGCATTGTATGTGATATCCTTGAGAGAACGCCGGATTTCATTGGCAACCTGTTTGGACAAATTTGTCCGTTCGTCATACATCGTGAGAAGAATGCCCTCAATCGTTAATCGTGGGTTTAAATAGGTACGGACTTGATCAAGAGTTCGGAGAAGTTCGGGCATTCCCTCCATGCAGAAAAACTCAGCCTGAACCGGGATCAATACAGAATCTGCGGCAGTAAGAGCGTTGATTGTTAAAAATCCAAGAGAAGGAGGGCAGTCGATAAGAATAAAGTTAAATAATTTCCTGACCGGAGTTAGTGCTTCCCGAAGCCTCGTTTCACGATTTTTCTGCTCATAGATCTCAGCCTCAAAGCCGTACATTTCAGGAGAACAGGGACAGAGATAAAAATTTTCAAGGTCGACTGGCCATATACAATCCATCATGGATTTTTGCTTCATCAGTGCCGGGTATATTCCCCAATTCTCTTCTTTTGGCTTGCCAAGACCAGTTGTAGCCATGCCTTGTGGATCAAAATCAACAAGAAGAACCCGCTTATTTTTTTTTGCGAGGGATGCTCCCAGGTTGATCGCAGTGGTCGTTTTCCCCACTCCGCCTTTTTGGTTTGCAATAGCTATGACCTTACTCATTTTCATCCATGTTTCACGTGGAACATCGCATTGTTCTGGTTTGTCAGCGATATGCCCGGTAATCAAAGATTTATTTTAATCTTTCTTGTTCTTTTTTTGAAGCTTTAAATATATTTGAATATTCGTAATGGCTGCCGGGGTCATCCCAGGGGCCTTTTTTGCGTCTCCGATTGTTTTTGGCCTGATTCTTTGCAGATTTTCAATAACTTCTCTTGTTAATCCTGGAATGTTCTTAAACTCCAGGGTCTCAGGAATATTTTCCTTATCCCCCTTGATGATGCGGGCGATTTCTTTTTTTTGTTTTTTTATATAGCCTTCATATTTGATTTCCGATTCAATATGCCGGATCTCATCATCAGAAAGAAGCTGGTCGATTGTGATAAATTCCCGGGCTTGAGACAAGGTAGTATTTGGCTTTTTCAGGTAATTAAGAACAGATATTCTTTCCTTGTTTGGAATAAGGATGGATTGGTTGCGCATGGAAGTCAGGGTTTTTTGTATCCGTTCCTGTTTTTTTTGGAATTGAATGTAGGCTTCTTCGGGAATGAGCCCGAATTTATAGCCATAGGGAGTGAGCCTTTTGTCTGCATTGTCAATACGGAGATGAAGCCTGTATTCTGCGCGTGATGTGAACAACCGGTATGGCTCTTCAATACCTCTTGTAACCAGATCATCTATCAAAACTCCGATATAAGCCTCTTCTCTTCGGAGAATAAAGGGCTCCCGCTTTTTAATTTTCAGGACGGAATTAATTCCTGCCATAAGCCCCTGGGCGGCTGCTTCTTCATACCCTGATGTGCCGTTGATCTGTCCTGCAAAATAAAGGCCCTCGATCTTTTTAGACTCCAGGGTGTGTTTAAGTTGTACAGGGGAAATAGCGTCATATTCGATTCCATAAGCAGGACGAAGGATACGGGCCTGATCCAGGCCTGGGATGGACATCAAGATCTGTTCCTGAACTGAAACAGGGAGGCTTGAAGAGAGTCCGTTCACATATATCTCAGCAGTGTCGATTCCTTCTGGTTCCAGGAAGATATGATGTGTTTTATGATGCGGGAATTTGACGATTTTATCCTCGATGGATGGACAATATCGGGGCCCTATCCCGGAAATTAGCCCGCTGAATAATGGAGATTTATCAAGATTATTCTTTATAATTTTATTGGTTTTATCATTAGTTCTGCCGAAATGACAGACGATCTTATTTTCGAGCCGGTGTGTGGTCCGGAATGAAAAGGGAACGGGACATGTGTCTCCCTGCTGTTCTTTAAATTGTGTCCAGTCTATAGAAGCCTTATGAAGCCGCATCGGAGTTCCGGTTTTTAATCTCAGCATTTTTAGTCCGATCTTTGGCAGCATGATACCGAGTTCTTTGGCGGCAGGCTCATTGGCCCGGCCTGCAGAGAAATGCTGAAAACCGATGTGAATGATCCCATTTAAAAAAGTGCCCGGTGTAATAATCACTGTTTTACCCAGGATCTGATTTCCCTCTTTTGTGCCAACACCATAGACCTTTTCAGCTCTGATGAGGATCTCAGTAACAGTGCCTTGAAACAGGTTTAGATGTGGAGTTTTTTCAAGCCAGTGTTTCATGGTCAGTCTGTAGATGGCTTTTTCTGATTGTGCCCGGGGAGATTGAACCGCTCCTCCTCTGCTGCGGTTCAGAAGACGGAAGTGAATTCCTGTTTCATCGGCCAACAATCCCATGAGACCTCCAAGAGCATCGATTTCTCTAACGAGATGTCCCTTTGCCAGGCCTCCTATAGCAGGATTGCAGGACATTTGAGCGATGGTTTCCATGTTGATGGTGACGAGGCAGGTATTTAAGCCCATTGTGCTGGCGGCAAATGCCGCTTCACAGCCTGCATGCCCTGCGCCGACCACAATAACGTCATATTTTTGTCCGGCACACATTGTTTTCCTATTTTCCGACACAAAATCGCCCGAAAATATCATGAAGGATCTCTTCTGATCTGATCTCTCCGGAAAGCTGACCAAAAAGCGGTAGAACAGCCCGTAATTCTTCAACATAATATTCTTCAGAATATCCATCCAGGAGCATTGTTTTTGTGTTAAAGAGTATTGTCAGAATATTCTCCAGAAGCAATTTCTGCCGCAAGTGCAAAATGATGTCTTCTCCCTTTTTTTGTTCAGGAACAAAGGTCTTAAGAATTACTTGCCTCAATTGATCTATGTTTTGTTTTTTAAGGGCGGATATCTCAAGGATTTCAATACCGGAAGCAATTGTTCTAAGCCTGTTAATATCTTTTTTGATTGGAAGATCGCATTTATTAAGAAGAATAATAATCTTTTTGTTTTTAAATTGTGTTATCAGTTTCTTGTCTTCTTTGTTCGTATTTTCGGCCGCATCGACCATCAGCAGGATTCCGTCCGCTTCTGCTATGGCCTTTTTTCCCCTCCGCACTCCCTCTTTCTCCACAAGATTGCGGGCATCCGCTAATCCGGCCATGTCCACCAGGGTAAAAACTGAATCAACAATGGTTATTTTTTCCCGGAGGATATCTCTGGTTGTGCCGGCATTGGGAGTGACAATCGCCCTGTCGTAATCCAGAAGAGTATTAAAAAGGGTGGATTTTCCGACATTGGGACGTCCGGCAATGGCTAAGATCATTCCTTCTGAAAGAGTTTTTCCGATATCATAACTTTTTACAAGAGACTTGATCTTGAGAATTGTTTTTTCCAGTGTTGTTAATATCTGCTTTGATGTCACACGGAGACCGTCCTCTGGAAATTCGATCACGGCTTCGATCTGGGAAAGAAGGTGGATGATTCGTGCTCGTAATTCCCGGGCCCTTCGTGATAGGCGGCCTTCCATCTGAAGGAAAGAGATTTTTACCTGTGTCATAGATACAGCCTCGATCAGATCTCTGATCGCTTCTGCCTGAAGAATGTCGATTCTGCCGTTTACATGAGCCCGAAGCGTGAACTCGCCGGGCCCGGCATGCCTTGCCCCTGCTTTAACACAAAGCCGGATGACTTCCTCCAGGATGACAGGACTTCCGTGGCAGTTGATCTCCACCATGTCCTCGCATGTATAAGTATGCGGAGCCGGGAAAAATATAAGATAAACTTCATCAAAGACATCTTGTGTTTCAGGGTCAGAGAGAAATCCCAGAACAAGCTTTTTTGATTGGAATGTGAATGATCGATGTTTTGGTTTGAAGATCGTTTTTACGACAGCTAATGATTTCTTGCCGCTGAGGCGCACGATCCCCAAGCCTCCAAATCCCGGGGGAGTGGAAATTGCGACGATTGTATCATCTAGCATATTCACCTGCCCTGTTTTATAGGATGTGTGTGTTAAGATTTCGGATTTCAGTCTTGGGCTTTTGCAGAATGGATTTTTATTCTCTTAAGAAAACCATTATCAATACTTTCTGTGGTCATTCCTGGAATCTGGTTGACTGCGATATGGACGATCCTTCTCTCATAGGGATTCATATAATCCAAAATTTCATTTCTGCCTGTTTCATAAACATGTCGAGCGATTTTCTGAACATATTCTCTTAATTCTTTTTCTTTACGTTTTCGAAAAAAGTCACAATCGGTCTGGACTTTTTTATCAGACATTTTATTAAGAATATGTTGAAAAGCCAGAAGAAGAGCGCCGTCTTTTCTGAGCAGGATGTGTTTATCAGGTCCGTCGAAGATGAAATAGAGAATATCATCCTTAGCTTTAGTGTGATAATTTATTTCCAGTGGGAAAAGAGACAGGAAGCCGCTTAAAAATTTTGCTGCTGGGAAATCAGAGGTTGCATCCTTGGGCCATGCGATAATAACGATCTCCTTGGTTTTTATTCCGAAAAGTTTTGTCTTTTCCGCGACAATTTCATAGTTCAGCTGGGTGCGGGGACGTTTGAAAGCTTCTTCAGCGAGACTGATCGCATCCTCGAGATTTCGCCCTAGGAATTCCTGTTTATCATTTTTTTCTTTTAACATTTTGGTCCTTGTTTTTGCTTTTCGTAAGTCGATTCGTGATATATTGTTGTCCGATCTGGAGAACATTGTTGGTCAACCAGTAGAGGACGAGACCACTCTGAAAACTCATAAAAAACACGGTCATGATAACAGGCATCATAAGCATCATTTTCTGCTGCTTGGGATCGGCTGATGTAGGGGTCATCTTCTGGCTTAAATACTGAGTGATTCCCATGAGAATTGGGACGACATAAATGGGATCCATAACCGAAAGGTCCTTTATCCAAAGAATAAATGGAGCATGCCTGAATTCAACGGCAACACTCAACAGCCTGAAAAAGCCCCAAAATATTGGAATCTGGATAAGAA
>DAOVDI010000096.1 GCA_030669585.1 Acidobacteriota bacterium | reverse complement strand
CAAACAGAAATTCTACGAATTGGCTTTTGAAGGAGATTGGATCATTGCATTTAATCATGATCCTGATCATTATTTTGGAAAGATCGGAAAGGTCAACAATAAATATGTTTTTCAGGCCCTTTCTTAAATTACTGTGAATTCTGAAAGGTCTTCATCGATGCTCACAATTCTTGGAGACGAGAAATTTGTCTTTATCTGGAAATAAAGCCTGAGAAGGGCGCCTTCACCGATAGTCTGGATCCCCTCCTTGCTTTTTCCTGATATCCTGATGGTGCCATTTCCAATTTTTCTAATTGATAATTTTTCAAACGGCTGTGTATGCCGTGTTTTTTCCAAGCGAAGAAAAGACATGTCCGCGTCATCATGCTGGATATCGATCTGAATGTGTTTTATCCCGTATCCTCCGCGTAATATGATGGGTATGACCACGGCGCCGCCGGATAATATCTGTTGTTTACCTATTTTTATGATTCTTTGGGGTGTTTTAATATTCTTCATCGGTAAATGTTGCGATTAATAATACCATGTCATTTTCTTATGTCAAACATTCAACCTGGTTAAAACAGGGAACCTTTTTATGACCAATTTCGTATTAAACTGTAAAGATGAGTATTAATGGACCTGTCTGGAAAAAATCCTGAAGTTTCCAGATAAAATATGAGGAGGAAACAGATGAATCATACAAAACGCAGCACAACATTTTTTGCGATGATAATGGTTTTGGCCATCAGCCTTTGTTCATCGTGTGTGATCAATGGTGATGGGGAGTTTTTTTCAATTTTTTCAGGGCCAAAATATGAAGAAGAGTTCCATAAAACTGTTCCTCTTGAGCGGGGTGGTGATTTTATCCTGAGGAACGTGAACGGTTCTATTATTATTGAGACTTGGGATAGGGAAGAAGTTGAGATAACAGCTGTTAAAACAGCCCGAGGAAGTAAAAATAATCTAGACAGAGTTCAGATAAAAATAGATGCCAATGATCAATCCGTTGAAATAGACACAATTTACGAAAAACGGCGCAATTTGCGTGTAAGCGTGTCCTATCAAGTGCTGGTTCCAGAAAATATCAACCTTGAGCTTATTAGAACGGTAAATGGCAGCATTAAAATGAAAGGGCCTTTTTCTGATGTCAAGGCTGCTTCCACAAACGGAGGTATTCAACTGGAAGAAGCTGCAGGTTATGTATCGTTATCCAGCACAAACGGATCGATCAAGGCTTATGAGCTTGAAGGGAGTATTCATGCGGAAACAACCAATGGGAGTATTTTACTTGAAATTCGATCATTAACGGATGATGTGAAAGCAAAGACAGTCAACGGAGGGATCAAGCTGGCTTTTGATAACTTCCTGGATGCGGATCTTGATTTGCGGACATCAAACGGAAAGGTTCACGTCGACTTTCCCGTTACTGTTGAGAATCTCCGGAAATCACGCCGCAGTCTTGAAGGACGTATTGGAAAAGGCGGACCTGAAATTTCACTTAAAACAGTCAACGGATCGATTAAGCTCATAAGCATGGACTATTGACGACCCTCCTTCTTCCAAGAAAGAATATCCCTTTCTCCTGAGGGAATAATCCGTTATACTGATTCTTCTTAAATATGGAGGATCAGAAATTGCAATTATCTTTTTTTGGGGCCTGCCGCCAGGTGACAGGTTCATGTTATCTACTCGAAACAGGGGATATCCGGATTCTTATTGACTGCGGTCTTTATCAAGAAAGAAATTTTTTGGTACGGAACTGGAAGCCGTATCCGTTTCAACCGGAAAAGATCGATTACCTTGTCCTGACTCATGTTCATCTGGATCATTCAGGTCTAATACCCAAACTTGTCCGGGAAGGATTTAAAGGGAAGATCCTGATGACCCATGCATCAGAGGATCTTCTTCATATTGTACTTATGGATTCAGCGCGGATACACGAGGAAGATGCAGCCTATAAGAAAAAGCGTCACAAAAGAGAGAAAAGGAAAGGTCCATTCCCGGTTGTGCCCCTGTATACAGTAGATGATGTTGAACAATGTATTCCTCTATTTGAATCCGTTCCGTATGGAACAACAATTGCTCTCTCCACAAATGTAAATATAAGATTCCATGATGCAGGCCATATTCTTGGAGCGTCAATGCTGGAATTCAACGTCAAGAAGAACGGCAAGGATCAAACCATCGTTTTCTCAGGTGATATCGGGCAGTGGGATAAACCACTCATGCGGGATCCGTCCGTATTCGACAGAGCGGATTATGTGATCATGGAGTCCCTTTATGCAGATAGGATACATGAAGATCCCTACAGCATCGAAGATATGCTGGCCGGTATCATAAATGAAACTGTGAAAGCACGAGGGAATGTCATCATACCTACATTTGCCATTGAGAGAGCTCAGGAACTGATGTATCACCTCAATAGGTTGGTCTGGAAAGATCGTATTCCGTACATGATGATGTTCCTGGACAGCCCTATGGCAGTTGATGTAACGGATGTATTCCTGAAGCATCTGGAAAGTCTGGACAGGCAGACTAGGAAACTTTTAGAAGAAGGGAAGCAGCCTTTTCAGTTTCCCGGTTTAAAATTGATCCGTTCTGTCGCTGAATCCAAGGCCATTAACAGCATTCGCGGATCTTGTGTTATCATGGCCGGCTCTGGCATGTGTACTGGTGGGCGCGTCAAGCATCATCTTGTCCAGAATATCTCCCGTCCGGAGTCCACGATCGTCTTTGTGGGTTATCAAGCGTTTGGGACTCTGGGACGTCAGATACTGGAGGGAAAGGAACAGGTCAGGATCCTTGGAAAGCAATACAAAATCAGGGCTAAAGTGAGGGAAATTCATGGATTTTCTGCTCATGCTGATAAGGATGGCCTGTTCAAATGGATCAACCACCTCAGGGAAAACCCTAAAACTATTTTCTTGACTCATGGTGAATATGATTCGGCTAATGTTTTTTCCGAACGGATAATACAAGCGAGACAGTGGAAGGTTCAAATTCCTGAGTATATGCAGTCGTATAAGCTGGATTCCCTTTAGCTCAGCCATTCAGACTCCTTTTTTAAAAGAAGTTTTGGAATTAAATAAGGAAAATTAAAATGTATGAGTATTCAGCAGAACTCTTGAAATTTGCAAAACAAGTCATTCCTGGAGGGTGCTCAACAGAAAGCAAACGAACCGAAACACTCTTTGCTTCTGAGCAAGCACCTGCCTTTTTCAAAAGCGCTGATGGTGTTGAGATAGTCGATGTGGACGGAAACACATTCATTGATTTTGGGATGGCACTGGGTCCTTGTATACTTGGCTATAACCATCCGGTCGTGGTCGAAGCGATAGAAAAGGCCTTGGTCAACGGCATATTGTCTACTCTTCCCTCAAGTCTCGAACCACAGCTTGCGAAGCTGATTGTCGAGATTTTCCCTTCTATTGAGATGGTGAGATTTATGAAAACCGGGGCGGAAGCCTGCAGCGCAGCAGTGCGGCTCGCCCGGGCATTCACAAACAGAGAATATATTCTCGCATCTGGATATTTTGGCTGGCATGACTGGAGTAATAAAAGTGCAGGAGTTCCAGCCTCTATCAAAAACCTGTGCATCGAATTTGTTTTTAATGATTCTGATGATTTCCTAAACAAGCTGAATGTCCTTCCTGAACTTCCCGCAGCGGTTGTGATGGAACCGGTTATCAACGCTCATCCAGAGAGAGAATTTTTACAGATAATCCGGGAAAGCTGCGATAAATCTGGAATTGTGCTTATTTGGGATGAGATTAAAACAGGTGCAAGACTTGAGCCGGGCGGTGCGCAGCAGTATTATGACATTACCGCCGATCTCACCGTTTTGGGAAAAGGGATTGCAGGCGGAATGCCGTTAGCCGCTGTCGGAGGAAAAAGAGAAATCATGAAAACTTGGGAAAAAGTATGGATTTCCTCGACTTTTGCCTGTGAAAGTCTAAGCATTGCTGTGGCCATCGCATTGCTCAAGTTTATCAGGGACAATCCTGTTAACGCTCATATAGAGAAACTCGGAACCCGGCTGCTTAACGGTTTTCAAAAGATCTCAAGAGCATTTCCAGGATTGTGCAGCGTTTTTGGAATTCCTCATATGAATGGCATTGGGATATTTGAAGATTTACCCAATGTTAAGGAGTTAGAAGCTGCGTTTTTTCATGAAATACTTAACTCTGGTTTTATCATAAAAAGACATGGATACAATTTTGTTTCTTACGCTCATAAAGAGGAGCATATCGATGGGTGCCTGGATGGTGTATATAATGCCTTGAAAAAGATTAAAAACTTAGAATGAAAATCAGACAGACAAAATTGAATATGTTGATTGATATCCATGCAAACTTTTATGCTCCGCGCAGTAATGTGCCGCGCAGTCAGACTTTAAACGATGCATATCTCAGCACAGCCAGAAAAGTCGGAATCACACACATAGTCGGAATTGTTATGGGAACCTGGGGGGAATCATCCCATACATACGTGCCGTCGCTGGATGACATGAAGTACGGAAATCGGTTTTTGCTCAGTGTTATCGAAAAAAATAAGCGCTTTGTTTTTGGATATTCTTACATCAATCCTGTTTATGGGGAGAAGGCATTAGAAGAACTCGAGTTTTGTATCGGGAAGGGAATGATCGGGATGAAACTCGGTGCAAGCGTGCGCTGTGACTCTTGTCTTCTTGACCCGCTTGTGAAAAAATGCATCGAGCACAATATCCCGATCCTTCAGCATGTTTCGCAGCGCAGGTTTGGTGAATATCCCCATGTTACACTTTCCGATGCTGCCGATTTGGCCCAACTTGCCAAAAGATTCCCTGAAGCGCGTTTCATTCAGGCACATATCGCGGGCGGTGGTGATTGGCAATTCGGTCTGCGCGCTGCCGCTGACATCCCGAACATCTGGATCGATCTCTCCGGCAGTGGCTGCGATAATGGTATGACCGAGTTTGCGCTCAGCACAGTAGGTGAAGACAGACTTCTTTTTGGAACAGACTTGACTCTGGACACAGGTATCGCCCGCCTCTATACTCTTGAGCAGTTGGGAGCAAACATCAAAAAAATTTCTTCCTTGAATGCACAAAAAGTCTATGGGGAAAAATTTCTATGATAGTAGACAGCAATGTCCTAATCGGCAATTGGCCATTCAGGAAGCTTCCTAAGACCAGTGCAGGAGAGCTCCGTAAAATTCTCTCAGACGCGGGAATAACCCGTGCCATCGCAGGTTCGCTCGAAGCTGTTCTTTTTCGCAATGTTCAAGATGGTAATAAAATGCTTTATAAAGCCGTTGCCCTGCATCGTGATTTCTTCACCCCAGCAGCAACAATAAATCCCAATTATGCCAGGTGGGAGAAAGATTACAAACAGGCTCTACAAGAACAAGCAGCAGCAATCAGAATCTATCCCGAATACCAAAACTGGAACATCCTCGACCACTGTGCACTCGAACTTTATGAGGCCTGCAGAGAAGACAAGCTGCCTGTCATTCTTACTGCCGAAATCGAGGATATTCGCCAAAGACATTTCATAGACAAACCGAGTGATTGGCTTGGTGGGGAAGTGCGCCAACTCATCCATCAGACGGATGGGCTAAAGGTGCTTGTTGTTAATGCAAAAGCAGACCGGATAAGAGAAATTGCTCTGACATTGCCAAATCAACAAAGAAAGCAGGTGTTTTTTGACCTGAGCGCCATATGGGGACCGGTTTTAGATGAAATTGCTCTCTGCATCGAACAGATCGGAGTTTCTCAATTTGTTTTCGGTTCTCATGCTGTGTTGAAAACTCCAGAAACTGCTCTCATAAAACTCAGGCTTTCGCAGATTACAGAACAGGATAAGAAACAAATTTGCACAGAAAACATTAAGCAGCTTATGCACAGATACGAGAGGATTTCATAGAGAATCTCAAGCAAGCGTCAGAGACGGAGAAAAGGCGAGATTTGAAATGGAAATTATAAAGATAAAAACAGGCATTGCCTTTATATCTTTTCTAGCATTTATGGCATTTCTTGTTCTATTTATGTCCTGTGAAAAAAAGTTTTCACAAAAAAATAATTTGCCTCAACTGCATGATGTCTCCATCAAAATGATAAAACAATGGGGAAGAAGAGGGGAGGGGGAAGGTCAATTTATTATCCCTAACGGCATCGCTGTTTTGAGGAATGGCATGGTGCTGGTTGTGGACTGTCGGAATAACAGGATTCAAAAATTCGACAGATCGGGTGAGTTCAGAGGGGTCCTTAAACCGTCAATAACTTATACAGGTTCCAAGCCGGATAATTTCAAAGATAAGCTTCGTTGGCCTGAGGGTATTTGTTCGGATCGAAATGATATGATTTGGGTTGCAGATACAATTCGAAATCATCGTGCTGTACAGATCGATGCAGAAGGTAACACATTGCAATACATTGGCGGTGATGGCAACAGCACGCACGGCAGTGGTGAAGATCTCGGCAGTTTCCTGTGGCCTCATGGGGTGGCGATTTCAGATGATGGTAGCTTGTTGGTTGTAAGTGATACAGGCAACAGCCGTATTCAAATTTTCAGAACCGGTCATCCCGATACCCCGATATCCCATACACTGGATGAGTCTCGGTTTTATCTTATGCAGGTTATAGGGGAATATGGGAAGGGACCAGGGCAATTTTCTTCTCCTGCCGGTGTTCTCATTGATAAGCAGAACAAAATTTATGTGGCCGATTATGGGAACTGCCGTATCCAAGTCTTTAGCGAAAACGGCCAGTTTTTGCATGAATTTGGGAAGATCGGCACCAGGATAGGAGAATTTTATCATCCTTATGAACTTTCTTTGAGCAAAAAAGGCTGGCTTGCTGTTTCGGACTATGGAAACAACAGAATTCAAGTTTTCGATAAAGATGGAAAAGTCCAGTTTGCCTTTGGTAAATTAGGAACAGATCCAGGCGAGCTGAACGGTCCTGCAGGTCTTGCTTTTGATGAAGACGACAATCTCTTTGTTGCCGATGCCTTCAATCACAGGGTTCAGGTGTTTAGCTTTACTTCCCACGCTGAAGGAGTTTCGATTCCCGCAAACGAAGAGGCCGAAGAATTGTTTAAACGGCGATTGGATTTACCAAATCCTGTATTTTCTGATTTTGGAAAGCCCGGAAGCCTTTCCCCCGCAGAATTGGGTCAATGGATCGCTGTTGATATCTACAACGATCATAATGTCTATTTCCCTCAAAAAAACGATAAAACGGGATACTGGGGGCGCGGCTATTATGATTGGTTTCCTCCGTTCAATACTTGGAGTTATCATCCATTATATCGGGAAACAGCATGGCGAATAGGTGCTTATGTATTTCTCTATGAGATTACCGGGGAACAAGAATATCGAGAACTTGCGGTCAGCGGGCTTAATTATCTTGTGAATGAGCAGCCTGAAGATGGTGCCTACCGATGGTGGACGGGTGAAGAGCCTTCGAGTGAAGCCAGCTTTTACATCAGCGGTGTTGTGGGTGAAGCGCTCGCGCTTGGGTTTCAGTGTTTTAAAGACAAAAAGTATCTCGATGCTCTCAGGAAAATCAGTGATTGGGCTTGTGCCCAGTCGACGGATTTGACAAACACAAATTACAATTCCTTTCTTAATCATCCACTTGTCATGTACTACGCTATAAGCGGTGAAAGAAAATATCTGGAAAAGGCAGTTAAATTTAACCTCGAGTCGATTCCTGTAAACATGGATGAGACCGGTGCTATGAAAGATGCCCATAATCGTAAGACCGTCTATCATTATATAATTGTGCGCGGCTTGATCCGGCTGTTGAGCAGAATGCCTCTGGATCACAAAGACTACATGCAAATTGAGTCTCTCACACGAAAGATGCTCAAAAACCTTAATCAAAGACAACATATAAACGGGTCATTTATTTCCTCTCCCACTGGTGCTGAACCAAGTAAGAATCCGTTTATCGTTGTGCCTGTGCTTGCTTATTGCATGGCTAAAACTTTGCTCGGCTGGGAGATGGATGGGGAAAAGATCAATGCGGCTATATCCTATCTTGTTAGGGATACTTCCCATCACGATGATAAATTCGTTATGCGTGATTATCTCATATACCGGTATCAAACAGCCAGGAACAAGGATAATTTTCGCAGAGAGTTTTCCAAAAATTTAAAATTTTGGCGTGG
>DAOVDI010000005.1 GCA_030669585.1 Acidobacteriota bacterium | reverse complement strand
TAGGAAGGAGGGGTGGTGCGGCGAAGGGGCTCCCCATCCGCCCGGAACGTAAGGGGTCCCACGGGGGGATGGGTGGAGTGAGGACGGATGGGGAAGAGCCGTGACAGGACCCGTCCTTCCCCATGGGGCCAATGTTCATATTGAGATAAAACAGATCAGATTTGCACGGGACTGACGAGAGTACAAGACAAACGAGACGAACCAGCTCAATGAACCCAATAAACTCAATAAACTATTCTTGACTTCGATAGACTTCTATGGACCTCAATAGACTCCTATAGACTTTGAGCCTTTAGCACTCGACCCCTCGAATCCTTGAATCCTCATATTCCTCTCTTTTGGAGATGATTCTATTTTAAAAGCTGATGCTGATGCCCTGGCCGCCGGTTCCGAAGCGGGGGTTGACCACATTGCTTCGAGTAGACCCGAATGTATAGCTCAGGCCGATAGAGATACGATATCTGTAAGTCGTCTCCAGCTCTTTTCGCCGCAGCAAGATCTCCTCCAGAGAGGCGCCGCTTCTTGCAAGGAAGATCTGATCGTGGATCCTGGAATAACTCCCATACAGATTGAGATTGAGTCCTCTGATCAGCCGGAGGGATAGCTCCCCGTCCAAATTCAAACGGTTCTTGTTGAAATCATGAAAATAGTGAGATCCCGTAAGAGAGGTGCTTACTGTCCCCCATTTCTGTTTGACTTCAAGTGTGATCGAAAGAGATTCTTTCAATAAAGTTTCTTTTGTCTTTTGATAGATGGTCTCTTCCAAATAGCTGACGGAACTCAACCCGATCCGGTAGAGGAAACGGAGCTGGCGTTTGGTGGACTCGGAATAGGGGAAAAGATTGTATTCCACAGCCGGAGCAGGGGCGATGCTGAACTTTGTGTTGTTGTAGGATGAGGAAGACAGCCCAAAATAAGCTCCGACCGACCAATGCTCATTAAGGCTCTTAACAACCAGGCCGTTGAAATATATACTGTCCATAGAGCTTCTAATGACATCATCGCCAAAAGTAAATGAGTTCTTTGAGTAATGTCCCCCCAGGGAAAGCCGGACTTTTAATTCAGGTGTGACCCGGTTGGCGGATATAGAGCTAAAAAACATGCTGCTTTTAAAAAGTTCCTGTCCGTTTAAAAATGTATTTGCGCTGAGGCTGAAGACCCAAAAATTCCATTTGTCGATTACATCTGTGGGTTTAACTGTATCCGAAAAAGCTACGGAAACCCGTTCAACAATAGGCATCTTTCCCACATAACGCATCAGCCCCATCTTGATGGTATCAGCCAGGCCCTTGTTCACTGCGTCCTGTGTTTCCTCCAAACCCGGGCGATAGGTCAGTTTGTCGTTGTCTTTTTCAAATTCTTTCTGTCCTGTGAAAACGATTGTATATTCGTTGCCCTTGTCTTCTGTTTCCCTTAAGGTGATGAGTACTTCCACATGAGCGGCATCCCTGTTTTTGACAGAGTCTGCAAAGCCGATTTTTTTCCGGATGAAATCCAGGTCACATTTTTCCCCCTTCATATAAACTTTGAGTTTGCTCACTTTTTGTAAAGTGTTATTAACCTCTCCGGTCTGAGCCGCTGCTCCGGGGATAAAATACAAAAACATATAAATAAGCAATATCAAGAATACAGATTTATTCTTCATCTTTTTTCCCTTGTTCTTTCCGTTGATCATCCTTTTATCTCCTCTTTGTATCATCAATCTAAGATGATCGAGATACCACCGTGTCCGCTTGAGCCGAAGCGAGGGTTTACAACGTTTGTGTAAATGGAACCGAAAGTGAAACTGAAACCAACTGAAAAGAAGTAGTCATAGCCTGTTTCAAGCTGTTTGCGCCGCAGCAGCACCTCCTCAAAAGTTGCTTCTCCCTTGACAAGCCCCAGCAAGTCCCGGATCCTTGAACCTCCGCCAAAGGCAAAGAAATTGAGCCCCTTTAAGAGGCGCAGGTTTATTATACTGAAAAGAGTGAGCCTGTTTTTCTGAAAATTGTGAAAGTAATGCGATCCTGAAAGTGATGTGCTGATACTTCCCCACTTTTCCTTGATGTCAAAAGTGACGGACAGCGCTTCGTGCAGCAGGTTTTCTGAAGTTTTTTCATAGATCGTCTCTTCCCTGTACCGGATGGAGTGGAATCCTACCCTGTAGAGAAATCGAAGCTGTCTTCGGGTGGATTGGGAATAGGGAAATAGATTGTACTCCACAGCCGGCGCAGGGATGATGGAAAATTGGATGTTTTCATAGGTCGATGAGGCCGCCCTCACAAAAGCCCCTACAGACCAGTGTTCATTCAGGCTTTTAACGAACAGGCCGCTGAAGTTCGTGTTCTCTGTAGTGCTCTCGATACTCTCATCCCCGATAGTGAAGTCATCCCTGTTCTGGTTTGCTGATAGGGACATAGTTATTTTAAGATCCGGGGTTATGCGGCTTGCGGAAAATGAGCCCCTCAAGGAACGGGATTTGTGGGATTTTTCACCGCTGAGGCGTCCGCTGCTGCTTATGCTGAAGACCCAGTAATTCCATTTATCCGTTTTGATCGTAGGTTTTTCGATATCTTTGTAAGATATTTTGATCCGGCTTGCGATGGGGGATTTGGCGACATAACTCATCAATCCGATCTTCAGGGCTTTGGTCAGGCCTTCCCTGATCTCATCTTCCGTGTCTGTCTTGTTGGAGAAATATTTATGGGTATCATTGATATTCTGGAAATCATGCTGTCCGATGAAAGAGATCGTGTATTCCCGGCCGCCGCTTCCGGTCCTCAGGGTTGTTATGAGAATGTGGATATGTGCTTCTTTGCGGTCCCGGACATAGTTGACGAATGTAATCTCTGTGCGGATGTAGTCAATATCGCACATTCCGCAGTCGATAAAAACCTTGGGGGCCTGTTTTTTCAGGGCTTCGATATCGACCGGCTCTTCCTGTGAGAAAACAGGCGCTGCGCAGAGAAGAAAGATTGTGATCAGTAACAGATATATTTTGGGCGTTTGGTTGTTCATGGTATCTAATCTATCCTTTTTTTATGTTTCTTTATGTAATACTTATTCCAGACAGGTTTCGTTTCCGATTTTTTACCTGAATTATTCATAAAAACTGCTGATAACCTGAAAAAAAGGGGTCAAGGATTCAAGTGCTTTAAACTAAACTCTTATCTCTTTTCTTTTCACTCGAACCCTCGAACCCTAGAATCCTTGAATCCTCTCTTTATAACCAATCTCGACCTGTGAATCATCCAGGTTAACAGCAATATTTATACCATGTGAATTTTGGCCTGATTTTCTTGCATATCTGCAAAATTCGTTTACACGAGTGTAAACAATTTTTAGTGCGGGATAGACTTCAGCGGGAATCCAGTATGGATAGGTCAGGTCAAATCATTTTGTCGAGGGCAGTCAACTTCTGGGTGAGGCGTTTGGCTGAGATAGGAAATGGGGTTTTAAGTTCCGGGGCAAAGAGCGAGATCCTGAACTCCTCGATCATCCAGCGGAATTCTTCTATAGAAGCCTTTTTTCCCATGGATGTTTCCGAAGAGATGCTTTCTTGCATCCGGTCAAGGCTTCTTTGAAATTGTTCAACATTGAGGGTTTTTTGCCGGTCCTTTTCCAGATTGTTCTTGCCCCGCTCAATACGCATCTGTACAGCGTCCAGGTAGCGGGGCAGGTGCTTAAGCCTGTCCAGAGAATACAGTTCCAGGAAGTTTTTGGGAACCAGTGTGTCTAGGTCTTCCCGTATCTGTTTACAGAGAGCCAGAACTGCCTTGCCGGTTTTACTGCTTTTTTCCGCTTCCACAAGAGCTGCGCAGGTCCTCCTGTGGGCATCCAGAATCTTGAGTACTGTTTCCCTCAGGATATGGCCCTTTTCAAAAAGAGCGGAGCCAATAGTCTCCGCATAGGCCAGATAATCTTCTCTACTGCGAAGGTTTTTCTGGAATATCTCCTTTTTAAGGTTTTTATACATCCCTTTTTCAAGAGCCGTCTTGCCCCCGAAAAAAAGCGTTTGTGTTTCGTGTTCTCCGGGGAGCTTGAGATATCCACCGGCAAAATCCAGGTCTTTGGCGTATTTTTTGAGCAAAAGCGCCTGGACTCCCAGCCTGTGTGAGTTCAGTGCGTCTTCCTGTCTGTGGAAAAGACTTACATTCACGCCCTCTTCGGCAGGTTCCAGTCCGGGGTAGGCATCCGCCAGCACTCCGACCGGGATGTGCTCGGGCAGAGCGCCGAAATCCCAGCTCTTAAGACCGGTCTGCTCCCATTTTTTCCGGGCCTTGATCCAGGCGCCCGAATCCCTGGAAACAGAGACTTCTCTCCCGGTCCTGACCAGTTCTTCCAGGTCTCGACCCGCTTTTAGTTCCTTCCCCTCGGAATCCGTAAGAGCAAGACGCATCTTTAAATGTCTCGGGATGTCTACCTGTGCCCACTCCGGAGCGGGGATATTCGCATGAAACCGTTTTTTTACAAATTCTGCCAGAGCATTGGGAAGAGCTCCGCCTGAACGCTCGATCTCATTGGCAATAATATCCGCTTTTTCAGCAGCAGGTACAAGCTGTTTTCTGTAACGTTTAGGAAGCCCTTTGATAAGGGCGGTGATTATTTCTCTGAAAAAGCCGGGAATGCTCCAGTCCAGGGATTCTTCCGGGACCTCGGCAATCCGGCGGGCTGGGATCTTTAAGGTGACGCCGTCTTTTTCCTCTCCTGGGGCGAATGTGTAGGAGGCCTTGACCCTCATGTTTCCTATATCGATCTCGTCAGGGAAAAATGCCAGTTCCTCTTCCCCGGGCAAAGAGCGGATGATCTGCTTTTCCGTCAGTTTCAGGAAATCGTCGCCGCCAATCAGCTTGATCTTGCGTTCCAGACTGCGGATGTCAGAAATCCCTTCCAGGCGGGTGGAATAAAAGTCTTCAATAACCTCCTCGCTGACCAGAATGTCCCGCCGCCTCAGTTTGTTTTCCATAATGGATAGTTTTTTGACCAGGTTCCGGTTGTGATCGATAAATTTCATAGGGTTTTGGGTTTGGCCTTCCACCAATGCGGAGCGGATGAAAATCCTGTGGGCATGCTTAGGATTGATGGGGCGGTAGGATACGCGGCGTCCGGATACGATCTCCAGCCCATAGAGAGTCACCTGCTCGTCGGCAACGACTTCTCCCCGCTTTTTATCCCAGCGCGGGTTTGAATGGCTGTATTTATTAAGGCCTTTTCCCAGGGATTCCAGCCATTTGACGTCGATCTTTGCCACTGTCCTTGCGAACAACCGGGATGTAAAAACCATTTCTGCGGCCACGATCCAGGGAGGTGTTTTATTAAAAAGCGTGGAACCGGGGAAGATCATGGCTTCCCTGTCTTTGGGCGCGGTATAGATCTTGTTTTGTTTGTTGACCGCTATATTGGACAGATACCCGCTCAGTATGGAGCGGTGAATACCGGCATAAAAGGTCTTTGACTTTTTCTTTGCTTTCTCACTGCCAACGGAAATACGGAGTTCTTTCAAAATCATCATAATCTGCTCATGGATATAGGTCCATTCTCTCATCCGTGGGAAAGAGAGAAAATGCTCCTTACAGAATCTCCTTTTTTTGTTTTGTGAGGTGAGCTTTTCCCATTTACTGTTATATTTGTTCCAGATGTTGAGGAGGGTGATAAAATCTGAGTCCGGATCCTTAAAGGGAGCATGCATCTGGTCGGCCTGAGATTCCTTTTCCGGCGGCCTTTCCCTGGGATCCCGGGTGCTGAGCGCGGATGCAATGATCGCCACTTCATGGAGACAGCCTTCATTGCGGGCCTCGATCAGCATGCGAGAGATGCGCGGGTCCAGGGGCATCCTGGCCATCAGCCGTCCCTTGGAGGTAAGCCTGTAGTCCCGGCCTTTCCGTTCGAGAGCGCCAAGTTCGAGAAGAGTGTCGTAGCCGTCTTTGATGTGTTTGGGAAGAGGCCTGTCTAAAAAAGGGAAAGTGGCCGGATGGCACAGCTGCATGGCGGTCATGCGCAGGATTACTTCGGCCAGATTGGAACGCAGGATCTCAGGTATAGTGAAACGGGTGCGGGAGGAAAAGTCGTCCTCGAAGTAGAGCCGGGTGCAGTAACCTGCCTTTAAACGGCCGCAGCGGCCTTTTCTCTGGTCGGCGCTGGCCTGGGAGATGGGGCTGATGGGTAGACTGTTGATACGCGTTCCGGCTAGGTAGTGGGATATGCGGGCCAGGCCCGTGTCAATAACATATTTTATGCCGGGGATGGTCAGAGAAGTTTCCGCGACATTGGTGGCTACCACGATTTTGGGCCCTTTGACCGAATAAACTCGCCCCTGCCGGGTGCCGGGAAGCCTGGCAAAGAGGGGGAGGACGGTGACTGCCGGGTATTTGCGGCCCTCCAGCTTTCGGCATGTTTCCAGGATGTCCTGCTCGGTCGGCATGAAGATGAGGATATCCCCCGGAGGTTTTTGGAGTCTCAGTGAATGAACGGCTTTGACTGCTTCTGTAACGTAATCCTGGTCTTCGGCCTTCTCAGTTCCACCGCCCGGGGAGCGGTATTCCACTTCGACCGGATACAGCTTGCCGCCTGCTTCGATCACAGGGGCGCTGTTAAAAGCCCTGGAGAATTTCTCCGTGTCCAGCGTGGCAGATGTAATGATGAGCTTCAATTCAGGGCGTGAAACAAGCAAGGACCGGGCGATTCCGAGCAGGAAATCGATGTTAAGGCTGCGTTCGTGGGCTTCGTCGATGATCAGGGTGTCGTATTCATAAAGCAGTGGGTCGGCCTGGGTTTCTGCAAGGAGCATGCCGTCAGTCAGGATCTTGATATAGGCGCTGTGAGGAGTTCTGTCCTTAAAGCGGATCTTGTAACCGACTGAGCGGCCGAGGTTTTCTCCCATCTCCTCAGCGATACGTTTGGCGATCGTAGTGGCTGCTATCCTGCGGGGCTGAGTGCATGCGATCTGACCGTAGATCCCAAGGCCTGCCTTGATGCACATTTTGGGGATCTGGGTGCTTTTTCCGCATCCGGTTTCACCGGAGATGATGACAACCTGGTTTTCTTTAATGGCGCAGATGATCTCCCGGCTCTTGGAGGTGATAGGAAGCTCTTCAGGAAAGCTGACTGCAGGTTTGTTCCGAAGGCGGGCCTGGCGCTTGTGAAAAGAATCTTGGAGGCGTTTTTCCAATGCTGTGAACTGATGTTGAAGCTTTTTCAGGCTGACTCCTCCCCGGTCCATCCGGTTAAGCTCCTGCAGCTGCTTCCGGACAATAGACTGGTCTTTCAGCATAGCCTGGGGCATGAGAGACCGGATGTTATTCTGCAATATGGTTCACCTCATTACCTCGTTCATCTCGTCATTCCTGCGAAAGCAGGAATCCAGCTCTTTGAGTTCATTGAGTTAAATTCTATTAAAATAGCCCAAAGAACACAACGAACCCAATAAACTCAAAAAACTCTTCTTGACTTCGACGACTCCAATAGACCTCAATGGACTTCAATAGACTTCTATAGACTGCTTTTATTTGGCCTCTCCTCGACCCGTTTCCATTTTTTTTATTTGAATTAAGATCTGATTTCATATAAATTGAATGAAGTTAGGAGTAAAAATGAATAATAAATCTCTGGCTTCAAAACGTGTGTTGCAAATCCCAAAATCCGCGATCCATGAAATGACCAGGCTGTCCAAAGAAGTGGAGGATGTAGCCTTTCTCTCCTGGGCTAAACCCACTTCGGGCGCCCCTCCTCATATCGGGGAAGCGGCGGTCGACGCTATAAAAAAGGGTGTTGTCGACGGCTACTCGGTGAGCCTCGGGCTTCCGGAGCTTCGTCAGGAGATCGTGAAAAAGCTGGCAAGGGACAACAATATCAAAGCAGACCCATCTCAAATAATCGTCACGGTGGGCGCCATTGAAGGGATCGCTGCTGCGGTCCTGGCGGTCATAGATCCCGGCGATGAGGTCATTTTGCCCTCACCGACCTATTCTACTCATGTCAACCAGGTGCAGCTCGCGTCCGGACGGCCGGTTTTTGTCCCCACGGTCGAGGAGGAGGGATTTGTCCTGGACATGGAAGGGATCCGGAAAGCGGTCACGTCAAAAACAAAAGCGATCATATACTGCTCCCCAAGCAATCCCACAGGCGCTGTCTTCAGCGAACAGCAGCTCAGAGAGCTTGCAGAGATCGCACTGGAACACGATCTGATCGTTATCACAGATGAAGCTTACGAGTACTTCACCTTTGACGGACATAAACATTTCAGCATGGCCTCCATTTCGGAGATGAAAAAGAATGTTGTGAGCTGTTTTACATTCACCAAAACATATGCAATGACTGGCTGGAGAATCGGATACCTTCATGCAGACGAGGATTTGATTCCCCAAATCAACAAGGTACACATTCCATTTTCAATCTGTGTGCCTGTTGTTTCCCAATATGCGGCCCTGGCTGCCCTAAGAGAGTCACAGGACTGCGTTAAGGATTTCTGGCAGAAATATTTCTCTGCCCGGAATCTGATGTGCGAGCGTCTGGACCGTCTTGACTCTGTGTTTGAATATCAAAAACCTGGCGGTTCCTATTTGATGTTTCCCAGGATCCTGTTGGACGAAGGCAAAGATTCCCAGGCATTCTGTGTGGATCTGCTGAGGAAGGCCCGGGTCTCCACTACGCCCGGTGTGGATTTTGGCCCGACAGGTGAGCAGCACCTGAGACTGTCCTTTTGCGTTGAGGACGATATGATCAATACCGCATTTGACAGAATGGAGAAATATTTCCGTTCGCAGTAGATTGCTGAGGATTTACTGATCTGGATTATTCATGGGTTGAGATTGGTGAATATACTTGCCATTGATATTTCTTCACTATATAATGTAGCCTTTGCAATGGCTAAAAAAGCAAATATTGACTGAAAATGGGTGAGAAAATCCATGGAAAAGGAAACAATTAAAAGTATTGTAGAAAGCCATGAAGGGAGTAAGGGAGGACTTATTTCCATTCTGGAGGATATTCAGAAAAAATATGGTTACCTCTCTGAAAATTCCCTGCGGACCGTCTCTAAGGAGACCGGCTCATCCCTTGTTGATATTTATGGGATCGCCACCTTTTATGGATCTTTCAGCCTGAAACCCCGGGGCAAGCATCTTGTCTCTGCTTGCCTTGGAACAGCATGTCATGTAAGGGGAGGACCGAGAATTGCTGCGGAATTCGAAAGCGCTCTCGGGGTCTGCGCAGGAGAAACCACAGAGGACAAAGAATTTACACTGGAGACGGTAAACTGTCTTGGCGCCTGTGCCCTGGGACCCATAATTGTGGTTGACGGACATTATTTTTCTAAAGTAAAAATCTCCGATGTCAAACGGATAATAAAGAAAACCAAAACCGGATTGGATAAAGTAAGTGGAGATAAAGATGACAATGTGGTCCCGCTTGAAGTAAGCTGCTCCCATTGCAACCACAGTTTCATGGATCACCAGTGCCATATTGACGGGCATCCTTCCATCCGGGTCACTGTGTCATTCGGCCAAAAACACGGCTGGCTAAGGCTGTCGTCTCTATACGGCAGCTTTGCTGTTGAGTCTGAGTATGAGATCCCAATGGATATGGAGATAAATTTTTTCTGTCCCCATTGCCATTCCGAATTGAACAGTCCCTCGCCGTGTGTGCTTTGCGGCGCCTCCATGGTGCCGATGATCGTTCGCAGCGGTGGTATGGTGCAGATCTGTTCACGCCGTGGATGCAAAGGTCATATGCTTGACCTGGATGGAGTTAATTTCTGATTTACAGATAAGCTAAAACCATTTAATCAGAAAAGGGTGATGCGATGCATGCAGAAAAGTTAAAATCGATCGATGATTTCAAGTCATTCCATAAAATTCTTATGAGCAGCAGGGATCCCAAGATCCCGACGATTATCATTCCAGCAGGAACATGCGGCCAGGCAAGTGGTGCAAATGAACTTATCCGTTCAGCAAAGCGGGAGTTGCTGGCAAAAAATCTTGTAGGCAAGATCAATCTGCGTATAACCGGTTGTCATGGCTTTTGCGAGATGGAACCTTCTGTACTTATCTTTCCTGACCGGACCTTCTATCCCAGGCTTTCGTCAAAGGATATGGCCCGGATCGTTGGTGCTGTGGCTGAGGGAAAAGTTCTTGAGGACCTGCTTTATGAGGATCCCACGACCAAAAAACGTCTGCGAAAACAGGAAGATATCCCTTTCTTCAAAATGCAGACACGAACCATTCTGTCCAGGAATGAGCAGGTCGATCCTATTCGCATTTACAACTACATCGAAAAGGGGGGATATTTATCTCTAGTTGAAATCCTTGAACGGAACGATCCGAAATGGGTTGTTAATGAGGTCAAAGATTCAGGACTGCGCGGAAGGGGAGGTGCCGGTTTTCCCACGGGTCTTAAATGGGAGTTGCTGGCAAAAAGCTCCAATGGGAGCGGGAAATATATTGTCTGCAACGCAGATGAAGGAGATCCCGGAGCTTATATGGATCGATGTATACTTGAAGGAAATCCCCACAGCATCATCGAGGGCATGCTTATCGGGGCATTCGGGACAGGGGCAAACGAGGGTGTGATCTATGTGCGCAACGAATATCCTCTTGCAATCAAGCATTTTATCATAGCTCTCCGGCAGGCTCGGGAACTGGGCCTTTTGGGAAAGGATATTCTGGGGACAGGTTTTAATTTCGACCTGGAAATTGTTAAAGGTGCAGGGGCCTTTGTGTGCGGAGAAGAAACCGCGTTGATCAGATCCATCGAGGGGAAGATGGGAGAACCTCGTCAGAGACCTCCTTTCCCTGTCGAAAAGGGAATAAACAACAAACCCACAAACATCAATAATGTGGAAACATGGGTCAATATTCCAATCATATTTAAATCCGGTGCCAAGGAATTCTTGAAGATAGGTACAAAGAACAATTCAGGAACAAAGGTATTCAGCCTGGTCGGCAAGATTAAAAATACTGGCCTTGTTGAGGTTCCCATGGGAATTACCTTCCAGGATATCATCTTCAATATCGGTGAAGGATCTTCCGGCCGCTCAAAGATAAAAGCGGTTCAAACAGGGGGTCCCTCCGGGGGTTGTATTCCTGTTCGCAAATTCAATCTGCCAATAGACTATGACAGCCTGATGGAGGCGGGATCTATTATGGGTTCGGGTGGAATGATTGTCATGGATGAAAACACATGTATGGTAGACGTTGCGAAGTACTTTATGAGTTTTCTGAAAGATGAGTCCTGTGGGAAATGCTTCACCTGCCGGAAAGGAACGCAGCGCATGTGGGAAATCCTTGACGACATCACAAAGGGAGCCGGAACACCGGAGCATCTGGATCTTCTTGAAGAACTTGCTTGCGTTGTTAAGGACACGTCGATGTGTGGACTGGGACAGACAGCCGCGAACCCCATACTATCAACTCTCCAATATTTTCGTGAAGAGTACCTGGAGCACATCCTCCACAAACGCTGTTCTGCCGCAGTATGCAAAGAACTCGTAGGGGCGCCCTGCGAAGCGGCATGTCCTCTTGGAACCGAAGCATGGCGTTACGTAGCCAACATAGCTTCTGGCGACTATGAAGAGGCCTATAAAGTAATTCGAAAAGCAAATCCATTCCCTTCCATCTGCGCAAGAGTATGCAGCCATCCCTGTGAGGAAAAATGCCGAGCAGGTACGACAGGGGGAGAACCGGTGGCAATTCGCGCATTGAAGCGATTTATAACTGATCGCATTGATCCTTCTGTTTTCAAACCCTCAAGAATCCAAAACAGTGAGAACAATGCAACCAGAATCGCGGTAATCGGAGCTGGCCCAAGTGGACTGACGGCTGCGCACTACCTCTCCTTAAAGGATTATAAAGTTACAGTTTACGACAAGGACGACCATCCTGGAGGTATGTTAAATTGTGCAATACCAGCTTACAGAATACCAAGGGATACTCTTATAAAAGAAATTGAGGCAATCATTGATGACAATATTTCACTAAAGAGCAATGTTGAATTTGGTGCCGACATCAATCTTGACAACCTTTATAAGGAGGGATTCAAAGCCATCTATTTAGCGATGGGAGCGCACAAAAGCAAACTTCTTAACATTGAAGGTGAAGATCTTGACGGTGTATATCCTGCGCTGGAATTCCTCAAGGCTTTTAACCTCCGCGGAGAAAAGCTGGCCAAACGAAGGGTCGGAGTGATAGGTGGAGGGGATTCGGCCATTGATGCCGCAAGAGTTGCCCTGCGCCAGGAAGAGGTCGAGAGTGTCTCCATCCTTTACAGACGTACCCGGGAGGAGATGCCTGCTCTGCAACACGAGATCGACGCAGCCATTGAAGAAGGCGCGAAGCTCATCACACTTGCATCACCTGTCAGGATCTACAAGGAAAACGGCATTCTGGCAGGCATCGAGTGTATACAGAACAAACTGGGAGATGTGGACTCCAAAGGCAGAAGAAGCCCTGTTCCCATCCCCGGCAGTGAGTACGCCATACCTCTTGATACTCTTATTGTTACGATTGGGGATGTTCCAGATGTCGGTTACATATCTTCCATGGGAGTAAAGGTAAATAAGTGGGGTATGCTGGTTGTAGACAAGGATACTATGCAGAGCAATATTGAGGGTGTGTTCGCAGGAGGGGATGTAGTAACCGGACCTAACACTGTCGTCGCCGCAATTGCAGATGGGAAAAAAGCTGCTGTAATGATTGACCGTTACCTTCACAACCAGGATTTATGTCAGAAACCGGAAGTAAAACTGCCTGATGTTTATATATCCCCGCTGGAAATGGACGATTCAGAAACATCTCTTGCTGACAGGGTTGAATTGCCTACTATTTCAATGTCCGAGAGGAGACAGAGTCTGAAAGAAGTGGAACAAACCCTTTCCGAAGAACGGGCAACGTATGAAGCACGACGATGTATGCGGTGCGATCTTGAATTTACCTGTCACTTAAATGAAAAAGAGAAAACAGCAGAAGCTGGAGGGCAATCAACATGATCACACTGACTATTAACGGATTGGATGTTTCGGTTGAGAAAGGGACTACACTGCTGGAAGCGGCGCAGTTTCTTGGCTTTCCTATACCGACTTTGTGCCATATGGAGGGGCTCAGCCCTTACGGAGCCTGTCGCCTGTGTGTGGTGGAGATAGGGGAGGAACCGAGGTCCAAGCTGGTATCATCATGCACTTATCTGGCTGAAGAGGGGTTGAAAGTGAGGACTGCGTCCGAGCGAGTCGTGAAGGCGCGAAAAATGATCATCGAACTGCTCCTGGCTACTGCTCCGCAATCAAAAACCATTCAGGATCTTGCCTCTAAATTTGACGTAAGACAACAGAGATTTAAACAGGAATATGAGGACTGTATCCTGTGCGGGCGGTGTGTCCGTATGTGTGAAGAGCAGATGATGGCAAAGGCTATAGGTTTTCGGGGGCGGGGAGAGAACCGGAGTATCGGCACGCCTTTTGATATACCCGCGGATGTCTGCCGTCTTTGCGGAGGATGTATGTATGTATGTCCGGTTTGCGAATTAAGATGTACATACAATGAGCCTGAAAAGGCAATCTGTGGTGGATGTGCAAATCTCAGCCCACCCTGTCTGGAGAAGGAAGGATTCGACGATATGATGTGCTACATGGATCCCTGTGTAGCCTGCGAAATTATAAATGATAAGGAAAGGAGCTTAAAACCATGACACTCTCAAAAATGAACGCAACAGCTGCAACTCTGACCAAAAACAGAACTGAGGGTTCCGTCGTTCCAGCCTCAGGCATGTGCGTGACATGTGTGGACGGTTGTATCGGCATGTGCGAGATCGGAAAATCGGCCTATCGCGGGCATGAAGTGATCTATCCTCAACCGTTCGGCGTCATTACTACTGCTGCAGAAAAGGTCTATCCTGTTGATTATTCACATTTTAACATTATGGGGACTGCTGTGGGCGCTTTCGGTATAAAGGCTGACAGCGACAAGGCTATCTTTCCGGCTGTAGATCTCGAAGTCGTTTTTGGCCATGATAAGAATATTAAGTTCCGGCTGCCCTGGGTAATTCCCGGTATTGGGTCCACCAATATAGCTAAAAACAACTGGGAAGGATTGGCCATCGGTTCTGCTCTGGCCGGGACAGGACTAACTATTGGTGAGAATGTTGTAGGGATGGATCCTGAATCTGTCATCAAGGACGGTCGCGTAGTTGATACCGTTGATTTAAAGCGTAGGGTAAAACTCTATATGGATCATCAGCGTGATGGATATGGGGCTATTATTGTCCAGGCCAATATCGAGGACACCCGGCTTCTTGTGCAGGAATATGCCATTGAAAAGCTCGGGGTTAAATGTGTAGAACTCAAGTGGGGGCAGGGTGCAAAGGACATCGGGGGAGAGGTCAAGATAAAGGATCTGAAAAAAGCTCAGCTTCTCTATAAGCGTGGTTACATCGTCATTCCGGATCCTATGGATCCGAATGTCATTAAGGCGTTTGAGCGGGGTTCTTTTAAGGAATTCGAACGGCATTCACGTGTCGGAATGGTTACTGAGAAATCATTTGCCAAACGAGTGGAAGAACTGCGGAAGGCTGGTGCAAAGTATGTCTTCCTCAAAACCGGCGCTTACCGCCCTGCCGACCTCGCAAGAGCTGTCAAGTTTGCATCCAAATACAAGATCGACCTTCTGACCGTGGACGGTGCAGGAGGCGGCACGGGCATGAGCCCATGGCGGATGATGAATGAATGGGGCGTTCCGCCGGTTGAGCTTCATACTCTCCTTTACCAGTATACCAAGCTTCTTGCAGACAGGGGAGAATATGTTCCCTCGCTTGCTGTAGCCGGCGGATTTACTTTTGAGGATCAGATCTTTAAGGGACTTGCTCTTGGGGCGCCGTTCGTCAAGCTGATTGGAATGGCCCGGGCACCGATCGCAGCGGCTATGGTCGGAAAAACAATCGGACGTACGATCGAGGAGAACCAGATCCCAGTCTATATCGAGCGTTTTGGTAACTCGAAGGATGAAATCTTTGTCACGGCAAGCTCTTTGCGACAGGAACTGGGAGATAAAGAATTTGATCAGGTTCCGACAGGTGCGCTTGGGTTGTATACATATTATGAACGACTGGCCCAGGGTTTGCGCCAGCTCATGGCCGGGAGCAGGAAATTTGCTCTGGAACATATCTCACGCAGCGACCTTGCCTCTCTGACAGCTAAAGCAGCAGAAATCAGCGGTATTCCCATTGTGATGGATATTGACAATTCCGAGGTCGAGAAAATTCTGAATGGAAAATAGTAATACCGTACTGAAGCTGTTATGAAAGTCTTGCGCTTTCATTTTTTTATCCAGGTTTTTGTTTTTCTGTCATTAACAGCTTTTGGAGTTCAGGCTAACAAGCACGAGGCTCTTCTTGGGATCTGGGACGTCGAGACAGAGAGCGGCGGTTACAGGTTTGAATTTAAATTTGAACTTCAAGAAGGGGACCTTGTAGGTTTTTACATAGGGAATTTGGGAGAGGCAATAATGGAAGATCTCTCCTTTGAGGACAATAAATTATATTTTTATGTGATAGTAGATGCGACCGGCCGGGGTCTGATCTTAGATTTTGAGGCCATAGTCAACGGCAGTAACCTTGAGGGAATGATATCACTTGAGTATGGCGATGCCTATATTGTAGGCAAAAAGAGAGAGAGGGAGTAAACAAATCTTAATTTATTTTTTTGGACTATTGCTGAAGGGATTGTCTTGAAAGTTCGTGTTTCACAAAAAAAGCGGTTCCCCAAATACTCATCAAAGAAGTGTTCTGTGGGCCTATCCCGCAGGCAATGATTCGAGGGCCCATCACCAAAAAATCATGAAAGGTATAGCCCTGGATGTTCAGGATTTGAGAGGAATATTCCTGATTTCCCGGGGATAGGACAGCCAGGTTACAACCGCGTTGCTTGTTGTTATTGTCTGATGCGGGATAAGAGAAAAATATTCTGCCGTCAGAATGAAGGTGGACACAATTTGGTTTTCCGAAAGAAGTGAGAGGAACGGTCTGTATTGTCCTGTTCTTATGATCAAAAATGGAAAATGTATAGGTTTTGCCGGTATAATCATCTGAGACTGCTGCTGGTTTTTCTTTTTCGGTTAATACAAGGATCTTGCCGTTGAAATACCTTTTCATCAAGAGAGTTTTTTCCTTGAAATGGTAAAAAGTCTCGATATTATCTTTGTCCGGATCTGTCATTTTCAGTATGCCGTCAGTATCTGCCGAATAAATGTGACCGTAATAATCCGCACTAAGGTATATAACCGCCCCGGAGTGTCCATAAAATATATGTTTTTCCTGATCCTTAAGGTTCCAGATACATATGTGTCCATCTTCGTGTCCGGTGATTATCTTTTCGGTTAGGTAAGGGGCGATAGATGTAAAGCATGAATCGGGACAGATTATTCTGCGATCCTCGTTTTTTTCAAACGTGGTATTGTGGAGATCTCCTCTTTTATCGATTGTAAAGAGATTGCGTCCCTGCAAAGTTAGTTGAAGGACTTTACCGGCTTCCATAGAAAGAAGACGGTTATCAAGAAAGGTCATAATAAATGTATCACCGTTGAGACCATGGCCTGCTATCTGGTTTTGAGCATAATGCCGGATCTGAATCGGTTTTATATCCTCCATTTTTATGGTTCCCAGTAGGAAAGGGTTGTCTTCCGGATGCTGGTTCCAGTCCACATGGAATTTTCTTTCTTTATGTTGGAAAGTAGTGACGGCTGCCTCTTCGATATTTTTTTGATGTAAAAAGACATCCTTCTTTTTAGGCTTGAGTTTTTCTGTATGTGTCAGTATAGAATCGGTTTTTTGATAAAAGGCTCCGACTTGGATCAAGTCTTCCCAGAAGTCAATACGGCTCTTCTGGAAGAGTTCCTGGATTTCTTTTTCATTGAGTCGGTTGGGTAAAGAATTATCGAGGTCATAGAGATGGATCCTGTCTTCTTTGTAAAAGAAGGTGTCTTCCAGTGCAGGTTCTTCAAGAAAAGCTAAATGTGTGCCGATGCTTTCCAGCGCGATCTCCCGATCTTCCAGATTAAAGCGGCGTGTAGAGTAAGTTGCACGGAAATTAACCTCGATGTCCAGTTCTCCTTTAAAGTAAAAAAGATCGATCACTCGCTGAAAATAATGTTTATCGCGGCAGCCATCCAGGATGATAAGTTTTTTGTCTTTGTGTGTTTTTAAAAAATGGGTAAAATATTCATCCGGGTCATCATCGTCTTCCAGTATTGAATAATCCTGATAAAAGGACGGCTCTATATATTTTTTCAGCCAATTTAATCCGAGAATACGGTTGAAAACCTTCTGGTCTTTTTTCCTATCCCTCATCATATATAGGATTTCGTCAGGACTGATACTGCCGAAACCTTCCTTGACAGCCTGGCAAAAGTATGTTTTTCCTGTTCCCGAATCCCCGTTTACCGCAATGATTGCTCTCCCCTTGGTTTTAATCGTACTATGTATGGTTTCAGATAGCTCAAAAAGTCCTTTCTGAGCAGGTTTTAACCCGAGAATACTGACGGCGCCAATATTATAGAAATAGAGGGAATGGAGAAATTCCGGCATTCCGATTTTTTTAAGAACACTCACGCTCTCCTCAAATACGATCCGGTCATCTGTCTTCATAAGGTTTAATAATGTTATTATGATATCGGCGCTGATTCCTTCCAGTTTCTCTTTTTGTGCTCTGCCTATTTCCCCAAGTGTCCAGGCAAGGCAAGTTCTCAATTTATGCGAAGGATGGCGGGCATATTCCGCTAATGTCGAAAGTGAGGCGAGGGAAGCAAGTCCTATCTTGCCCAGAGCCCAGAAAGCCTCTTCCTTCTGCCCGGAAATATAATGTTTTCCGCCATTTCCATCATCGATCTCATCTGCTTCATTAAGGATATTTGTTATGGGTATGACCGCGTCCTTTTCCCTGAGGCTGCCCAAGGTATAGATGATGTTCTCCCTTATTTTAGAATAATAACAGGGATATATATTCAGGGCCTGAAGAAGTCTTTCTGTTGAACGAGGATCTTTCAAAATACTTAGGATGACAGAAGCTTGATACTGGATTCCGCTTGTGATTTCTATGTTTTCCGCGACCAGAAGGTTGAGACAGGGGAGAAGAAGCGCTGATGAAGTTTTAGTGACAATCCCCTGAGGGGGCTGAAGCTTTTCGCAGAGCCGGGAAAATACCTCTTCAGAACTTATGGATTTACTGCATTTATTCAGAAGATCTCTGATGCTTGTGCTAATTCTTTCTCCTTCTGCTAGAAGATTCGGGATGTCACTGCCGATCTCTGAAAAGACTTTTTTTATTTTGATAAAAATAGACTGCATTTTAGAGGCAAAAATATTGGATGTAAGAAAATCATCATAGGTTTTAAATTGGTCCCTGGACTCTTCCTTTTGTTTTGCGGCCTCTTGATCCCATGGGCGTATAAAGATTTCACTGTTGATTTGAATGGCGTCATATTGTAAAAACCAGATCAGGATGTAGTGGATAAAGATAAATGGATATCTTTTCCCGGAAAAACAGACTGAGGAATGATATTCCCGCAAATATTGATCTGTTTTTGAATTTGAAGGCAAGTCCTCCAATGTTAAATCGTTTAAAACAAAAAAAAGAAATGCTTTGGTTTTTGACCAGGTTTTATTTTCGGTGAAAAGCCGGTGGATAAGATCTGCGAATTCTCTTTTGGTTTCTTTATCCATGAGCCATAGTTGATGGAGCAGCTCATTGGAAGCCCGTTCGATCTGAGAATCGGGAATATTATTCCACAGCCCCTTTCTGTTGAGACACAGAATCATTTTCGGGTTATATTCTTCCATGATCGTTTGTAAAGATTGACTGACTTCTTCTCTGGAAGGGGGCGGGAGTTTTGATACAGGCATTTCAGAAGGATTTTTCACTATTTAGATTGAACGAGGCCTTCCAGGTCTTCTTCCAGATTTGAAGGCTCGACAGCGAACAGCCAGCCGTTGTTATAAGGATCGGAACTCAATAGGGAGAAATTTTCCATAAGACTTGTATTCACTTTTACAATCCTGCCTGATACAGGCGACCAGATACGATGAGTAAAATTCCGATCATCTTTGATCCTGGCGCTGATGTCCCCTTGGGACAAAATAATGTTTTCTTCTGGAAGTTCAAGCTCGGTCATCTTGCTTATGGATTTGAAAAAATCATGCATCATACCCACATATACCAATTTTCCGTTTTTTTCTCTGAGCCATGTATGGCCGATCATATAATACAATCCTGCAGGTATCTGCAATTCTGGTTTTTGAGGAAGAGCGTTCTCCCCTTTATTGCCCTTATTAAAAGCACGGATGACTACGCTTCTTAAGTCCTGAGGTGTAAAAGGTTTGGGGATGTAATCAAAGGCTCCTACTTTAATCGCCTGAATGGCTGTTTTGATGGTAGGGTAGCCGGTAACCATAATGATATGGGATTCAGGTCTTTTAGTCTTAATCGATGTCAGTAGTTCCATTCCGCTGATACCAGGCATCATAAGGTCCGTAATGATGAGATCGTAATGTTTTTGTGTGTCCATCTGTATAGCTTCTTCACCGCTGAAAGCGACGTCAACCTCATAATTGTCGGAAAGAATTGCCTGTCTGATACTTTTGCAGACATTGATCTCATCATCCACAATAAGGATCTTTTTAATGTTGTTTTTGTCCATGTTTATTTCCATAAAATTAGAATAGGTCAATCAGGAACCGGTAGACTGATTGTAAAAGTCGAACCTTGTGAAGGCTTGCTTTTAACCTTTATATTTCCTTTATGCTGATTGATGATGCCAAAGCTTATTGCCAGTCCTAAGCCTGTTCCACCGCTTTTTGTTGTAAAAAAAGGATCAAACAATTTATTTAGATATTTTTCTGGAATGCCGATTCCTGTGTCAGCAAATTCCACTTTAATATATTTATTATCTTCTGAAAGCATGCTGCGAACCGTCAGCTGTCCTCCATCAGGCATCGCTTCAGCAGAATTGATCATCAAGTTCAAAAAAACCTGCTTTATCTTATCTTTATCGATTTCTAAAGGGGGCAGGTTGTTACTTAGAAATGTTGTAATGTGTGTGTTTTGGAAGGCGGCCTGATTTTTCAGGATGTTAAGTGTAGTTGTGATGACATCATTAATGTCAGCAAATTGTTTTTCCTGAGGATTCAGACGGGAAAAATCCAGGAGGCCTTTGACGATGTTACTGCACCTTTCTGTCTCTTCGGTAATCAGATTCAGGTTTTCGAATATGGGCGATTTGCTGTCCGTTTTTTCCCTTATCAAGTGGGAATTGATCAGGATGGATGTCAGTGGATTGTTGATTTCATGGGCTATTCCTGCAGCCAGTCTTCCCAGAGATGCCATTTTCTCTGACTGAACAAGAGTATCCTGCATGTCCTTAAGTTTTTTACTTCTCTCCTCTACACGTTTTTCCAGTGTCTTTCCCCATTGAACAAGCTTCTTGTTGGCGATGTTCAGGTTTTTCGTCATCTTATTAAAGGATTTGGCCAATTGTCCCAATTCATCCCCTTGATCGATGTTAACTTTATGATCGAGGTCGCCCTGGGCGATCTTGTTAGTAGCGATAACCATGCTGTTGAGCGGTTTTATAATCGTGGATGTAATGAAAAAGAGTATGCCTAATAAAATAATTACAAAAATAGCAGCCATGATTGTAAATGTCAGCATAACATTATTACGAAGGTCTATGTAAGGTTTTTCAAGCATTCCGACATACAGAATTCCGATGATAGATCCTTGGTAGTTTTTAATGGGTTCATAAGCTGTGATATACCAGTCATCTACCACAAAAGCTCTGTCTATCCAATGGTTGCCTTCAATAAGAACTGCATTTTTAACCTCCTGGGAAACGCTGGTTCCGATAGCCCTCAGACCGTCCTTGTCCATGACGTTGGTAGAAATCCTCAGGTCGTGCTGAAAGATCGTGACTGTACCGATCTCTCGGCCTTTGTATTTTTCACCTTTAAAAACGATGTCCTTAACCTGGTCTACAATCTCATAGTTCCTGTTAAGAAGGATGGCGCCGTAAAGGACACCGATAACATTTTGATTTTCATCTATAATAGGAGAGGCGGCTTTGAGGACCATTCCATTTTCCTCGACCTTATAAGAGAGAGGAGCGGCTTTGGCTGTTTTGATCACAGTCATGTGAGCCCTGTCAGCGATATCTTTACCCTCCTTGAGAAGTTCGTTTCTGGAGATGATTTCAGCAGCTTTAACGGTCTTTCCTTCAAGAGCTTTTTTAATGAGAGGATCATTGGATTGGTCGTCTCCTTTGATTCCGGTTTCAGAAGTCCGCAATAGAACCAAACCTTCAGCATCGATTATTGTCAATATGTCAAATTTATATTCTGATTTAATTTTTTTTAGAGACGATTTAATATTATTAAAATCATGTTTCAAAAAGGCATTCTTTATGAACGACATTTTTGAACTCATAGAAACAATATCTTCAATGTCCTTTAGTTTCTCATTGTAAACCATCCAGGCAGAATCAAGATCGTGTTTGACTTTATCCTGGGCCATGGAAATGATAGTCCGATGTTCCAGGCGGGTCCCAAAAAAGAGGGTAACCACTCCGCCGGCAATGATAACCAAAAAAAAACTAAGAATAAATTTAACCCGGAGAGGGAGGTTGTAAATCTTGTCTTTTATTGTTGTGCCTAGCATATCTTTTATTTTTTTTATGTAAAAAGAGAGCGAAATAAATATTGACATAATCATCATAATTTGATTAAATGACATTGTCAATTGAATTAATCGACTAATATACTGCCACGAAACCATGAAATTATCAACACGAGGAGAATACGCAACTCGCGCCATTCTGGAGTTGTCATTGAACTATGGAAAAGGACTTCTCCATATTCGTGATGTTTCTGAGGCGCAAAACATCCCACAACGCTTTCTGGAACAGATCCTTCTTCTTTTAAAAAGAAACGGATACCTCAGAAGCAAGAAAGGGCCTAATGGCGGATATTACCTTGCTAAACCGCCTGAAAAGATCAATGTGGCTGAAGTGATCCGGGTTATGGATGGCCCTCTGGCTCCCATTGACTGTGTAAGTGTAACAGCATATGAATCTTGTCCAATGGAGGACAAATGCAGCCTGAAATTCCTATGGAGGGAAGTCAGGGATGCAATCGCAGATATCCTGGAAAAAACCAACTTCAGGGATCTGGCTGAAAGATCTATCAAAATGCAAAAAAAATGAAAAATAATATGAATGATAAAAAATTTGCTCTTATAGTTTACAATATCAATCGACTATATCGTCTTAAGGAAGCGTCATGAGTATTCCGGAATTATCTATTCTTATTATTGTCCTTGCCTTTTTATGTGAGTATATCGATTCTTCTCTGGGGATGGGCTATGGGACAACGTTGACGCCAGTACTACTGATCATGGGATACAGCCCGCTGCAGGTTGTTCCTTGTATTCTTCTCTCAGAGCTTATTTCGGGATTGAGCGCTGCTTTTTTCCATCATAAAATGAAAAATGCCAATTTTAAGGCAGGAACTAAGGATTTTAAAGTCGCTGTTGTACTTGCTTCAACCAGTATTTTTGGAACAACGATCGCAATTTTTGTTGCCCTGACCCTTCCATCTCTTTTTGTGAAGCTTTATATCGGGATCCTTGTTTTTACTATGGGGGCACTAATTTTACTGACCAGGAAAAAGAACTTTCCTTTCTCTTGGAAAAAGATCAGTGGTTTAGGACTGGTTGCAGCCTTTAACAAGGGAATCAGTGGGGGAGGCTACGGCCCGATAGTAACCAGCGGTCAGCTTTTAGCCGGTATGAATTCCAAGGCTGCCGTAGGAATAACTTCCTTGGCAGAAGGATTGACATGTTTTGTGGGCGTGGGGGGGTATCTTTTATTTACAAACCATACAGTTGATTGGTCACTAGCTCCTTCTCTTGTTATTGGGGCGTTTCTCTCCGTCCCCCTGGCTGTCTTTACAGTAAGAATGGTAAAAGAGAAGCAGTTGAGATTGATTATCGGTGTTATGACCTTGTGCTTAGGGCTTTTAACCCTGGGAAAGGTAATTCTCTAACCTGTCAGGAGAACTTTACTCTTTAATTTTAAACTTGACGAAGAACTGTGCTATCAAATATGAAGGACTTGTATCAGACACGAATTGGTCTTTATCACATTTAATGCGGGAGAAACAGCTATGAGAAATAATAAACAGTTTTTAAACAAAAAGAGGATAATATCTGTAGCTGCGGCTGCATTTTTTATTTGCATTTTTTTGGCTCCAAGCTGCAATATTTTCAAGGGACACGAGCCAGTAGAATTCAGCCTGATCGAACTGAAATCCAATGCTGAAACCGGGTATTATGACGCAGTGATCCTGGTAGAAGGCGTATGGCTGGATACTCCAATTATATCCAGGTTTTTACTGATAACACCGACCCAGTCCCTGGAAATTGAGGATCTTGAGTTTATTGCGGATGGGAAAAACCCTATGCTTCTGGAAAAAGGAGACGTGTTTATTGTTCCTCTGTGCATGCCTGATTGGAAGCTTTATATCAGAGAGAAGAATGAGATCTATGGCAGCCTGAATTTTTGGGATAAACTTCCGGTCGATAACCAGTGGCATCCTCTTAAAAGCGAGGCTAAAACCGTAGCAGAGAGCCTGGCAGTGGAACTTGTAGACGGTCTCCCTAAACCAGTGGCCGGGATTCTTCCTAAGGAGTGGGAGCTTGTGGATGAACAGGTTCCTTATCAGGATGATCCCTGCGGATTTGTAGTCTATCAGAAAATCAGGGCTGAAAACGTCAAAGAACAGGTAAATATCTCATACTGCCTGCTTACGGATAAGGAGGCCCGGGGACTTGCCGCATCCTCTGAAACGGAATATCTTGCCGGCTGGACGGAATGGACGCATAAGTTCGGGAAAGAGGATGTTTTTGCGGGGCGTGCCGTCATTTCGTGGGATATGCCGGGCATCGGAGAATACGGCTGGTCTTATAGGTATATTTATGTTGACTCGGATGTTGTTATTGAAGTCGATCTGGAGGCAGATCCTCTCGAATGGAAAAAAACAGACCAGGAAAAAATTGTGGAAGGAAAGACCCGAAAGGTCTTTCTACGCTACGGGTACGGACCGGTCAGGGAGCCTGAGTGGCAGATTCTGATCGAGATCCGCATGAACGGAGAAGGAATGTTTTACAAGCGGTCCAGGAACGGGATCACAATAGAAAAAGCTTTTTTCTTGGATGATCTTGAGCTGGATAGGATTCGCATTGCGCTGGCGGAGAACCAGTTCCGGGACTTGCGTTCTCGTTCAGGTATCCCGGGAGGCATAAATTCCTTTCTGTCCGTCAATTACAACGATTTGTCTCACATCGTAAAGATGAATAATGTTCAGCTTCAGCCCTTTCAAAACATCGAGAGGACGATCAAAGTGATCGTTCTTCCCAAGGTGGATGAAAAATAATTTCCTCTTTTATTACTTGCTAAGCAGTGACTGTTTTTATAGTATGACATAAACTTATTTGTGAGGTTATCATGAGGAAAAGAACACCTTTCCCAAAAGTATTCTGGGTTGCCAACGGCATCGAGATCCTGGAGCGGTTCTCCTATTACGGCATTTACTTCGGCTTCGGCATTTATATGCAGTACCGGGGATACACTATGGATCAGCTTGGCATTATTCAGAGTTTGTTTCTTTTTATTTCCTACACGATCCCTGTGATATCCGGGACGTTTGCAGACAGATTTGGTTTCAAGAAAGTGTTGATCGTGTCTTACTTGGCCTATCTGCCTTCGATCCTGCTGCTAATGCTGACAAAGAGTTTTTCCGGGATCGCTTTGACAATGCTCAGCATCGGGCTGGCAGCCGGCATCTTCAAACCGCTGATCTCCGGAACAGTGCGTGCGGTGACAGACAAGACCAATAAAACGCTCGGCTTTGGTATTTTTTATGCCATGGTCAATGTGGGCGGTTCTTTCGGGCCGATCGTAGCCGGAAAACTCAGGGCTATCTCCTGGAATTATGCATTCCTGGCTGCAGCCATTTCCATCGGTTTCATGCTCTTGATCACGATCTTATTCTACAAAGAGCCGAAAAGAGAGATCGAAGGAATTTCGCTCGGCAAAAAATTTGCGGATATATGGACAGCCCTTTCCGATTTAAAATTTGCCCTTTTCCTGGTGCTCCTGGGAATCTTTTTCTGGCTTCCTTTCTGGGTGTTTTTTAATCTTTGTGCCATCTATGTGGACAAGAATATAGACACTGTTCAGCTTTATTCCAGTATAAAAAGTGTCTTTGGGACGGGCTTTGCCAACTTTTTCTCTCACGTGGACGAGGACGGAGCCAGGCGTATCCTGGGAGAGACCATTGCCCATACAGGATATATCATCATGATCCTACAGATATTTGTTTCCCGCTTTTTTGAAAAATTCAAATCCATGCCGTCCTTTCTTGTGGGCCTGTTTATCATGGC
Source organism: Acidobacteriota bacterium (assembly GCA_030669585.1). Lineage (GTDB taxonomy): Bacteria > Acidobacteriota > Aminicenantia > Aminicenantales > Aminicenantaceae > DAOVDI01. The sequence goes on along the minus strand of DAOVDI010000005.1, from coordinate 27,110 downwards.
GCTTGGTTTTATAGTTCTGGGTATGGCCAACATCGTGGCTGCGCCATTATTGTTCCTCGGGATATTCCTCTTTGCAGTGGGCGAGATGATCTCTTCTCCGCGGATCCAGGAATACATCACATGGATTGCTCCAAAGGAAAAAGCCGGTCTTTATATGGGCGCGAATTTTCTTTCGGTGGGAATCGGCGGACTGCTGAGCGGCATTACCTATACTTCCCTATACGGACACTTCCGGGATATAAATCATGCAGAAAATGTATGGTTTGTGCTGGCCGCGCATATGATTCTGGCCGTCATCGTACTGATGATATTCACCAAGACTGCTGGAGAGTTCAAGGAGCAGGACGAGTAGACAAAAAAGGATCATCTCCTATTTTTTTCTTTGGGGTTTGGGCCGTCCTGCATCCAGATGGTCGAAGTTGAGAGCCGCATTAAATAGCAGCATATAACTTCCCCATGTCTGGTGCCTCCACATAGGATTAATGGCAAAGAAAAGAATATGGCCTTTTCCCACAGGCACATCCACCACTGCAGCCTTGTTCTGGAGTTCTTCACCACCCTCCATCATCCCGCTGATAAGCAGCTTGCTTTTCTGTTCGAAGCGCAAAAGAACGCGGATCTTCTGAAGGTCGGCCGGCATAAAGAGGTTCAACATGTCGCGGTATTCCGGGGGAATTCCGGTGCCGGCTCCCTTGATTTTAGGAGGTTTGTAAGGGCGTGCCTGGATCACATCAGGATCCTTCAAACTTCCCCGGCCGCTGGGACGTCCTTTAGCCTCGCCTCCGAAAAGGGAGGAGATATCAACTCCTCCTGTGGCGGCTTTTATGCCTGTCTCAAATACAGGCGCTCCGCTGAAGTAAACCCCGAGAGTTGGACCATAACCGTAGGTAACAGGACTGCGCCGGTCGAGAACACGGGCTTGAAGAACCGAACCCGACATCTTTAATTTTTTAGGGGTTGTCACCATCACGCTTTCCACAATTCCGTAGTTGATTGGAAGACTGGCATTGGAAGTGATGGGGACAAAAAGGCCTCCCTGTTCGATAAAATTCTTCAGGTGGAGGACTCCTTCAAGTCCCATGCCACCCCGGATATCATCCCGTGAATCCGGCCCTCCCAGGTGGGGATATTTATCCATTTTTTTCCAGGGGATGGGCTCGTCTCCTCCCACGCCGTTGATCAGCCTCTGGGCTGTGCCGAATATGACAGGAGGGAAGATGATCACATCGTACTTACTCCTTAGATCAGCGGTATCACGGATGTCATGGATCGAGATGTAGGAGTAGGGAATACCGGATTTTTCAAAAGCGATGCGAAACCATCCCTCGTTCTGGGTGAAGACCCAGGTGTGAAGTAGTGCGATGCGTGGAACAGACAATGCATGTGTATTGACCTTGGGCATTTTTGCGGTCCCGTAGGCTGTCAGTCCCAACTTTTTTACAGCGTTATTCAAGAGGTTAGCGAGGTCTTCCGGATTGTCCTTGACCGGGATGATAAAGGTTCCTGCATTAAAAGATCTGCCGTCTGACTTGAAACTGCCTTCCGCAGCAAGCATTTTGATATCTTTGAGCTCATAACGGAGTTTCATCAATGCGGTTTCCGCAGTGTGATTGATAAGATAAGCTGCAGCTTTTGAGGATTTTTTCACCCCGCCGGGGACCCTGACATCATCGGTGAGCAGGTCCATGGGCACATCGAGCACCTTGGTGTCCATGATGCGGGCGGTCTTTACATTGTGGAGCGGTCCCAGTGTCCATCCTGTGTCATCATAAGGCTGAGGGTCATTGGGATTGAAGTATTGTGTGTCGAGCAGCATATCCACGCACCGACTGTAGGGCTGGTCCATGCGGATGATATAGCTTTTGGCAGGAAAGGCATTCTTTTTGATCTTGAATCCTTTTTTAGCGAGATGGATCTCAGCGCCCTGTTTACGCAGGAGGTTGACAAGTCCGGCTGCAGCCAGCGGGCGGTTTTCGTCGTTGGGGATCACCCAGGCGGCAGGTCCTTCTGTAGTAGCTTTGGCCACTGAGCGTTTGCTCTTGATGTAAAAGCTCTTAAGGAACCTCTTATGATTGTCTGCCACATGTTTAAGGCCGAAAAGCACTCCGCTCTGCTGAAGGTTGATGTTGTTGCGGAAGCTCCATTTAACTGCCGGAAGCGGCGGATTGGGTCTGTACCAGGCACGCTTTGACTGCCCGCCCACGGTCCGCACAAGTGTGTCCGCTCCGGTTGCGCCGAAGGTTTCATAAAATCGTCCGGTGGAATTGTGGAACTGGGCGATGTACATGATATAACCCGGGGCCCAGCCGTTGTAGAATCCGTGGGTCCAGACACCGGGAACGCCCCGCTTGTCCATCTCTGAGATCTCTGCGTATGCCAGTTCATGCCATTCGTTGATGGTGATAGGGTCGAGCCAGGCATTGTAGGGACCGGTTCCAGTGGATATGTAGAGGTAAGGAACAGACTCGTGAAGGTCGTGCAGAATGACCGGGTGCCACTTGAAGTAGGTGTTGAGACAATTTTCAGTAAGCTTGAGAGACATGCCGATAGCATCCCTGTTGTTATCATGGGCGACATAGTTTCCCCAGTAAACCAGGGGAATGGTTTTTTTGTCTTTGTGTTCTTTTTTATAGAGGTATGTATCGACATAACGATCACGTCCGTCCACTTCAAGGACCGGAGTAATGAGGACCACCATGTTTTTCCGGATGGTCTGGTAAAACGGGGATTCATCCACTGCCAAACGATAAGCCAGCTCCATGAGCATTTCAGGCGCGCCGCATTCAGGAGAATGAAGACCTCCGGTAAGCCAGTATACAGGGATGCCTTCATCAAGCAGTTTCTTCGCTTCCCCCTTATCCAGTTTTCTTGGATCTGAAAGGAGGGACATGATCTCCTGGATCCGTTCCAGCCTGGTCATGTTGGCTTCATCTGTGACTGCGACTGCGATCATGTTCTTGCCTTCATCCGTGCCTCCGATGGAGAATACTTTGACCCTGGAACTGGAGTCGGCAAGGGCATTCATGTACTTTTCGATCTCTGCGGAGTAGTGAAGGATGTTCGGAGCCCCGATCACTTCCCCCAGGATCTTTGTCGGAGTGGGAACAGTATCTGAGGCCGGAAGAAAATCAACAAGTTCGGTCAGGAAAAATATTTCCGTCGTATACTCCTTGATCTTTTTAGAGTATTGCTCATCGATCTTTTGCTGATCTGCAAGGACCGGAGAGAAAATTATATTGGAAAATAAGATCAGGCAAAAAAGCGCTTTTGAAATATTGAAAGTACGGTTCATAACTACCTCACGAAAATTACTTTAACCTTTTTTACTTCTTGTTTTCCCAATGGGAAGAGATCTTGCTGCATCAGTAATGGCGCCGATTTTTACAGCATAGCTTGTCCTATTTTTAATGTCCTCATCTGTCACTATGTGAACATCAATCAATCCATCAGTTTTAAAACCGGTACGCAAAAAATTAATTTGGCTCAAGCACAAACTCCACCCTTCAAACCAAGTTAGCAACTCTTTTTTCTGATTTTTGCTGCCTTGAAAATGAACAAGAACATCAATATCACTTTCTATGCCGGCGGTTGCATTCTTCGTGCTGCCAAATAAATAACACGCTTTTACCCCAAATCGATCTGGATCAATTTGCTCTGCTAACCTTTCGATATTTCGTAGACGCCACCGCCAATGAACATTCGAAGTTTTTTGATTAATGTTTGAACTCAATGTTTTTTCCCCAAGTTCGAATTGCATTGTTGGTTCTGTTAAAAAACCAATCGCCGTTTCTTCTTCCGCATTCATTAACACTTTTAAAATACAACCTTCTGTAGTATTTCTCACATCAATTACATGAATTGTATCAGACAAATAAGTAAAGTCCGGCAAGAGATCAGACAAAGTATTTTGTGATGTTTGAAAAAAATCTTCATTAAAAATGATATTTCTATCATCTGGATACAAAGGCAAATAACGAATGGATGCCTCTACCAAGTCCTGAAAAAAATGGGTGCCAAATGAAAGATCAGGTACATAGTTTTTTTGTTTTCGAGCGATTTCGATTAACATGGATGTGTTATTAATATCAGAATAAGTGACACTTACACCAAGCTTGATATCACCACGGCTTCCCCAGCGACCCGGTCCCATTAAAATAAATTGATGTTTAGGCAAAATTTGATTCAATTTCCCGACTGTTCGTCCAACAGCAAGAATGTCATTACGATTGGAAAGCTCACTATATTTTTGTGGATCAACATAAACGATATGTGTGATTTCAGGAACTGTACCATTGGATATGTAACGATTGGCAGAGAATAAAATCCGTTCTTTTGGTATATCCCTGGGAATTTTTGCAGGAGCGCTATCTTTGCCATAACTTTGATATCTACATTGAAGTAAATAGAAATCCTTGCCATCATAAGCAAACTCAATATCGACTGGATTTTCCATCTTCCCATGAAGTTCTTTAAGAATAGAATGCATCTGTTTTAAAAACTGAGAGTTAGTAAATAATCCTTCAAAAGTCATAGCAACATAATCCTTTTTAAAATCCACTCCTATTCCTATAGGCTGTTGCATATGATCTTCATGTAGAACAGAAATTAATTGATTGATTTTTGGATATTCATAACCATATTCTTTAAGCAAATCCTGGATTTCAATAGTTTCAAAAGTTTGCGTTTTTAAATCAATAACATCAATCTTTTTAGGAGAGTATCTAACTTTTTCATCTAAAGTTACATTAATATTTAACCCAGGCTGACCTGGCGCTACCAAAATAGGATAATCATCGCTTAGTCTGTCCACAGCCCGGGTTCCCAAACCCGGCACAATGCGAACCAAGCCATCATCTCGTTTAATACGAGGAGACCAGCGAAAATCATTTTTACTAAAAGCTACACCAGCAAAAGCGGGAAGATAATAATGCCCCACCTTTGTTCCGACGACTTCCTGAATAAGAATTCCCATCTCTTCATGAAAGTCAATTAGACCTCGCTCCATCCGGTATTCAATGGGATCAGGCCCAAATGTTGAAGCATAAACTTCTGCGATTGCATCCATTAAAGCGATCAATCGTTCTTTTTTTGAACCCTGGTTAGCAATAAACAGACTTTTATACTTCCCGGCAAAAGCCGTCCCCATTCGATCTTCTAATAAACTGGAACTGCGAACGATTAATGGAACATCACTAAAATCATCCAAAGCTAACGACAATCCCTGAATTATTTCCGGAGGGAATTGCGAATTCTTAAACACATGAATCACATAAGGATATTCCTGGCGTACACGTCCAATTTCCTTGTATTTTTGTTCTACTACTTCCTCGAGATTATTATATTGCATGAAATTTAGGACACCGTCGGACGTCAGGTACCAAGTTTTTGGTACTTTTATCTTACTGAGGACCTCATTTTTTTCTGCTGATTTTTTGAGGATTTGAGTTGCTAATATTAAACCAGAGCTTTTTCCTCCCAATTTGCCATGACTACCAGCAGGATAAATGATCCGGTTTAACAGATCAAAAAAATTATCCACTTCTATATAATGTTTAGCAATATTAATAAATTGCGGTTGGTCAGATAATAATCTCCGAATAAGAGAAATACGAAATCCTTTTTCTCTTGGAGTAGTGAGTTTTACTCCTTGCGGAGAAAGGTGATGGAAGCGTTCGATTGCACCAGCGATCGACTCCAAAGAAGAAGCAGGATTTTCAAGAATATTTACTAAAAAACCTGTGCGATCTTCTTGAATCCACTTTTGAATATTGGCAAGAATCTCATTTTCGCTTAAATGGTCTTCTGCGATTTTAAATATTTTTTTGTTAATTGTTAAGATATCTTCAACAGCTTTTTTTTGAAATGGACGATTGGCATCTTTTAATAATTCACCTTCTTCGGCTTTATAGTTTGGACTTAAATTTTCTAATAATTTCTCTGCTTCCTCAATTCCATTCCAACAAAGATTGTTGAGCATTTTCCGTGAAATACGTGCCATTAATTTCGGATCAGTACGTCTTAACAAATCGATGATAATCCACCAATCGCTTTCCGGCTTTTTTTGATATTCGCGTTCTTCAAATACTAATTTTAATCTTTCGTGAAAAATGCGACGCCCCAAACGTTCAGCGATTGTATTGATTAGTTTCCGTTCTTCTTTTGAAAAAGGTCCTTCATCAGTGGCGGGTCGTTCTTCAGTATAATAAACATTAATTGTTCCAATAATTTCATCAGAAGCTTGAATATTCGCTACTTGAATCCAGTCGGTTTCTTCGAACTCATTCAACTTAAATTTATGGTCACCGATCTTTATTATAGCCTGACAAACATCTGGGAATTGCCAACCAGGAGGAATTGCACGAATAATTCCAATATAAATTTCCTCAAGAGTGATTCCTGGTTTGCTGCATAACTCTTCAACTTGATACAAACAGTTTAGTTCTTTAGAGCGCTCCTTTAATGCCAAGATTACGTTTTCAACTGATTTTTCACGTTTATTCATATTTTTACTCAAAAAATTTTCAAACCTAGACTAATGTCCACATTCATATTAGGGAGAGTTGCTTCTACAATTACTTTTACTCCGGAAATCTAGCCCCAGTTCACAAGAATTCCTAGTCGAATTTGATCGACAAAATCCAACTCCACTCAAAAATTCCTTATTTTAAGATTAAACCCAACCACGATCTCGACAAGCTTGGGCAACTCGACTGATCGCAATCGTGTATGCAGCATCCCGCATATGAAGTTTTCTTTTTTGGGCAAATTCACTAACAGAAATAAAAGCGGATGTCATCTTTTCATCCAATTTCCCAAAAACTTCATCTTTAGACCAATAGTAATTCATATTACTTTGGACTTGTTCAAAATAGCTACAAGTAACTCCGCCAGCATTTGCCAAAAAATCCGGGATTACAAAAATCCCTTTTTCTTTTAAAATTTTATCTGCTTTTGGTGTTGTTGGTCCGTTTGCTCCTTCAGCAATCAGTTTTACAGATTTACTGATTTTATCAACTGTATCAGTGGTTATTTGATTTTCTAGAGCGGCAGGGATGAGAATATCAACATCCTGTTCAATCCAGGCATCTCCAGAAAGTATTTCGTAACCAAGATCTCTGGCTTTGTCTTTTTCAATCCCGCCAAATGGATCGGTTATTTTTAACAACTCATCTAAATCAATTCCATCTTTCTTGTAGAAAGAATTAGCTTGATTTTCCTTTTGATCCCAACATGACACACAAACTACTTTCCCACCCATTTGATTGTATAATTGAATAGCAAACTGGGCGACATTACCAAATCCTTGTACACTTGTACTGGTATTTTCAGGTTTTAAATTTAATTCTTTCAACGCTTCGCGAACGGTGAAAATGACGCCATATCCGGTTGCTTCTTTACGACCTTGTGATCCACCAACACTGATCGGTTTTCCGGTGATAAAGCCTGGATATTTTCCACCATGAATGGCTTCAAATTCATCCAACATCCAGAGCATCATTTGCGCATTGGTCATCACATCAGGTGCGGGAACATCCAAATACGGTCCAACATCTCGTGCAATTTGCCGAACCCAACCACGACAGATCTGCTCTTGCTCCCGAGCGCTTAAGTTGTGGGGATCACAAATAACACCACCTTTGCTCCCTCCTAATGGAATATCTACTACAGCGCATTTCCAAGTCATCCACATTGATAGGGCTCTTATAGTATCGATGGTTTCTTGTGGATGAAATCGGATTCCGCCTTTACCCGGTCCTCGTGCAAGATTATGTTGAACGCGAAATCCCCTGAATATTTTCATTTTTCCGTCGTCCATATGCACGGGAATACTAAATTGATATTCTCTCATCGGTTCTCGTAAAAAATCTCTCGTGGCAGTTTCTAGTCCAAGTACTTCAGCAATTTCATCACATTGGGTTTGTGCAGCTTCAAACGGATTATAAGCTTTGTCGTTCATTTTTTTCCCTTTCCAAAAATCTTTTTAATAGGCTAAAAGTCACAGCCTAATACATCATTATAGAAATTAATATTATTTTTTTCTGGATACAAGATGCCACCATAGGAATTTCCTTTTTTCGCTACCGGGAATTGTCTCTCAATTTTATTTATTATTGACTAGCTGAACCTATTAGACATGATCATTATAGGTAAATGGCCATAACAAATCAAGGAAAGGTCAACATGAACAGCAGATTACAATATTAATGGGAGAAAATTATTTAATAATTCCTTCCTCGAGCAGGCGGGTTGTGATATGTCCGGCGATCAGGTCATAAGTCCTGTCCTGATAGTGGAATTCATCCGTGAAATAATCCAGGTTTTTAGGAACGGATTTTTCCAGGTCGATAAGAAAAACTTTTTCCTTTTTTGCCACTTCGCGGACAGCATTGTTATACTGATTCATGCCCTTTCGAACTGTTTCAATACTCCAGCGGCTGTCAGGACCGACGGCCTCATATTTCAACATGATAAAAGATGCTTTTTCTTCTTCACTCATAGATTCCTTGTAAAGATGGGGCTGTGTCAAAAGGATGATAGGGATCCTATCTGTTTTGGCCAGGTCGCAGAGTGTTTTCAGGTTGCGGGCAAAGGGAACAAGGCCTGGAAATATGTCTGTATCGATAACTTTACGAGGTTTGTGGTACCACATGGAACGGATAACCTGAACAGAGGATTGAAGGAATGATCTGTGAAGGACCAGCCGGGAAAAAGGTCCAAGAAAATGCCTGTAGTCTTCAGCGAACGAGGCAAAGCTGTAGGAGCAGAAATCCGCATTCTGAAGAAGATCGTTAATGCCGTGCATAACAATCAGGATATCTGGTTTATGATGCCGGAGATTAACAGAATAATTGATTATTGAATGAAGTGTTGTATACCACATCTGCCCGAGGTTATAAACTTCGAAATGTTTTTCTGGGTACGTGTTCTGAAGTAATTCCTGGATTCGGGTGGTCCAGTCTCGTCCCTCCGTATCGGGAAATTCCGTGGTCGATCCACCGAGGCAGAATATCCGGAACGCATTTTTTGTATTCTCCCCATCCGGAATAGAGATGTCTTTTGGTGTAATCTGGAGATAGGGATGATATTCATCCAGATTCTGACTGAAAACACGAGCTCCGTAAAAATGGGAAATAAAAGGATGTGCGAGAAAAGCGATCATGATGATGCTGCCCAGAAGAAGCCAAATGGATGAGGGGGCAATACGCCGCCTTCTGATTCCCAGATAGAGAGCCAGAAGGACAAGCATAAACAGGGGAAACCCGATGCGGATTGTCCACAGTATGATTTTTGCCTTTGAGCCGATATTGGGGTCAGGAGAAAAAAAACCGATATAAAAATACATAAATATTGACAGAACTATAATAATGAAGAAAAAATCACCTACAGATAATTTTTTATAGCCATGTTTTCTTTTGTGTTCCAACCAACCCTCCTTGAAAACAAAAATCCTGCTGCTTAACAAGATCAATATAACTATTTGATATCAGGAAATTGAAATGATGTCAATAATCCAGGTTAATTAAGGCAATTATTTTACTTGACATACTGTGATATAAACAGTATTAGTATATAACACAGTATAATATTATGCACAGTAAAGTTCAAATTGGAGGAGAAAGAATGGATGTTGATATCAGTCATTTTGAATCGGAGATGAACAGAGGATTTTTGCAGGTGCTTGTGCTTGTAGCACTGGAGAAAGCTATGTATGGCTATATGATGATAAAAAGATTTGAGAAAATGGGATATATCGTCGAGGAAAACACCTTGTATCCCCTTTTACGCAGGCTGGAGAAAAACAGCCTCATTGAAAGTAAATGGGACGTCAGTGAGAGGCGCCCGAAAAAATATTACAGCATTTTGAAGGAAGGAAAAGCCGTCCGCAGCCGCCTCCTTAAAATCTGGAGTGAACAAGATAAGATTCTGAACAAACTGGCAAAGGAGATAAAAAATGTTTAAAAAATTGGAAGCTTATATCGAGGAGATCGATCATTATCTATCCGTGCGAGAAGGGAAAAAAGAAATTCTGGAAGAGATTAAAAGCCATATCCTGGAAAAAGCGGAGGCCGAATCAGGCAAGATAGATGATCAATCCATTGAAAAGATTATATCCGAATACGGGAAACCACAAAGTGTCGCGATGAAATATATAGAGGATACCCAGATCATTTCTCCTATCTTCAAAAAGCATCTTTTCAGGTACACTGGCATATTGTTTATTATTCACTATGTGCTGATCATGATTGCCCTGATTTTCAGCGGAGAGATTTATCTTTTCCCGTTTTTCTATATTCCTGATCTTGGATTCATTCAGGCGCTGAACTATATTCCCATGGCCCTGATCTATGATTTCGGATTTGTGGGGCTCGTTCTTTATTTCGTAACCCAGAAAAAGAAAGACATCCGGCTGCCCTGGCCCCGCTTGAAACTAGTTGAATCAAGACCCGCGGCGCAGGATTTTCCAAAACCTAAGTTTATTTTGTTGGCTCTGATGCTTCTGGGATTTGCGGTTGTGGTCTATGTTTTTGTCAAATACAAAACATTATTTTTCTACTCTCTGGATAATGATTTCCCCAGATCCCTGCTCAACCCTGAAGCATCCTTCTGGTATTCCATGGCTTTGATAGTGATGTTCACTGTAGGTATTGGGAGTTATGCTCTCAGGTTTTATTACTATTCAAACTGGATCGATTGTGTCAAATACGCCTTTTATCTCGCTATTCTGATTATTGTGCTGAATCATCCAATTAAAAATGCTATGATCGATTTTCCACATTTTGACCTTAAAACCATGGTTGTTGTGATAATCGGTTTTATGAGCGCCCTTTATGCCTACCTTTTCTTGAAGAATCTGATCCTGTTCATCCGCCAGTCCATTCAGACTAAATAATTTCCAGTTCATCTTTGATTGGAAGCTTTGGAAACTTAGCATGGGGTTCGGTCTGATACCAGAAGGCGACAGAAGAGATATCGTCCTGAAGGGGGAGATATCTTCCTCCTGACCTCCACCCCAGAGCCTGAATGGTCACGCGCAGGTCCTTTTCGAACCGCACTGGGTCCATTATATGCCATCTATAAAGCCCAAATCGTGTCTGGGATTTCCACTGGCCGTCGGGAAGGATGACCTGAGGCATTCCAGCGTACGATGTTGTGAATTCTTTATATTTTCCGTTAACCGTGAAACAGTATGAGCCGCAGAAATAGTCCTCTGTGCCTGTGCCGCATATTGTGGGGAATTCCTTATCACCGTCCATAAAGAACTTGATCTCGCCTTCGCCCCACCAGCCTGTGTTGTTGGTGCCCCAGCACATATAGGTTCCGATATAGTGGCCCCATCCTTTAATATTGTCCACGATCGTAAAAACTTTTTTGTAAGGCACAGGATTGGTGCGGCGGAACTGCGCGTGAAAATAAGCCGCATCATCAGGCACATCAGTGAGCGTGTAATTGATCTGATAGTATAAAGTCATTTTTTTCTCGTCCAGGTTCTCCATAGTGATCTTGCAGGATTTTCGGAAAGGCATAACCCAGTAGCAGTTGAACCCGCTTCCCGGATTGGCACATACCGGCAGGGAAGAAACATGTGCGAATTTTCCCCAACCGTTTGCAAAAAAATCACCCACCGGCACTTCCACGGAAGGCTCCTTTTCGCCGTCCCAGTAAAAGCGGAGGATAGAATACCTCCAGTTGCCTGCGGGCGTCATCCAGATCTGCTGAATGGCCCCGGGGCCTTTGATATCAGCGATCACAAAAGTTTCTTTTGGTTTAATGTTGACGTAAGGCGAAACTTTCCAGCCCTGCCCCAGGTCGCGGGCTGCATTTTTGGCCGGACCGTCGATAGACATTCCGCTCATGCCTTTCTCTCCTGTAAAATTTTCAGGGCTGATAGAACGTGTTTTAGCGTGAGATAAACGTGCGAGATTTCCTAGATTGAGGTAAAGCCCGTCAAACACCTTCTCTTCCTCGGCATAAAGAAATAAGGCGGCAAACACAAAAACCAGACAGACATACAATATGCTTTTTTTCATGATTTTCCTCCTGAAGAGATTCTCCCTCTGAGGAGAGTATTTATTTTTTTGTTGGATGTCAAATTTATCAGTAAAGTTGTCTTTCCTCCCTTTAAGAAAATTGACTTTTAGACCGGAGTGTAATAAGAAAATCAGGGATGGGATTTCTTAAAGTCGCAGCATCAACAATAGACATCACGCCTCCTGCTGGGATCGATCTATCCGGGTACATCCGGAGAACCGGGCCGTCAACCGGTGTCCATGATCCGCTGCAGGCAAATATTTTATGGCTGGATGACGGGGCCGAATGTTTGTTGATGATCTCCCTGGATGTCCTGATGATGGATGAAAAGTATTGTTCGAACGTCAAAACTGCAATTTCAGGGGAATTGAACATTCTGCCGGATAACATAATCGTTGCTGCGATCCACACGCATTCCGCTCCGGGAATGCATTTTTTTCGAAATGGCGCAAGGCGGGATCTTCATTGGGAAAGTGATGTTTTCCAATCTCTGCTGAAAGGCGTTGTTCCGGCTGTTCAAAATGCAAAAAAGGCAAGCATGGGATTTGGTTTGGGAAATACTGAAATTGGTGTGAACAGAAGACAAAAAAAAGGCCCTGTGGACAGCCGTCTTCCCATTGTGTATTTTTGTGGTGAGGACGGGAATCCCATTGCTGCTATTGCCGTATACGGCTGCCATCCTGTTGTGCTCAATGAACAGAACCGGCTGATCAGTGCGGATTATGTGGGGTTTTTCCGCAAATTCCTGAATGAGCATTTTGGTAGTGATTTTCCAGTTCTCTTTTTTACTGGGGCGGCAGGAGATGTGGATCCGGCTGAGCGAGGAAGTTTTTCAGCGGCAGAGCGCTGCGGCCGCATACTTGCAGATGAAGCGGCCTCCTGCTTCCAGAGAATGATGGATTTCTCTCACGTAGATATCGGGGTATTTTCAACCAGTGTTCAACTGTCCTATGATGGGATACCGTCTATCCAGGAATCAAAGCAAAGGCTGCAGTCCGCCTGGAAAAATTATGATCTGGCAAAAAATAGAGGCAGTTTTGAGCAGCAAAAGATCAAAGGGGCTTTCGTTTTTTGGGCGGAGGAGATTTATAATATGGTTCTAAATTGTGACTTGCCTCATTTCATCGAGGCGCAAATGCAGTGTGTCCGGATCGGCCCTGTTTTATTTCTTGCCTCTCCATTTGAGCTGTTTGCGGCAACATCGCTGGCTTTAAATAAAACTCTCCTGGCTCGAAACATTTGCCTGATCGGGTATGCCAACGGCTATGCCGGCTATCTTCCAGATTCAAAATCCGCTAAAGAGGAAGGTTACGAGGTTGATGAGGCCTATAAGTATACCGGCATGCTGCCACTTTCTTCTGAAAGTGAGGGGATTTTCCTGGATGCGGCATTAAAAATGATTAATCATTTCACCTTGGATAAATACAAAAAAGAAGATAAGGCTAAATGACGAATGCATAGTATCGACTGGCTGATAATCACCACATATTGCCTCCTGACTCTAGGCATGGGTGTTTATTTTATGCGTCGCGCCGGACAGAATATAGAGTCCTATTTTGTGGCGGGACGAAAACTGCCGTGGTGGATCCTGGGATTTTCGGCTACTGCCACATACAGTGGAGCAGGCGCAGCCCCGGCCTTGACCATGCTGGTCTTTCAGTATGGATTGTCGGGAAACTGGTGGTGGTGGGCCTCTTTTGCTGTCTGGATGCCCCTGGTTGCGGTTATCTGGTCGAAATTATGGCGAAGGCTCCGGATCATAACAACAGCAGAATTCATGGAGATTCGATTCGGGGGAAAGGAAGCACGTGTGTTCCGTGGCATCTACGCAGTTTACATGAGCTTAGGCTGGGCTGTCCTTCTCAACGGTTATGTCATGGGCTGGCTGATCCGTGCCATGGCGCCGGTTTTTCAGTGGTCAGACCTTAAAATCCTTTTATGTGCTTCAGGCCTGATCTTGATTTACTGTACTCTCTCAGGATTATTTGGTGTAGTCTACAGCGATGTGGTCCAGTTTGTGATTTTTCTGGGAGCCAATGTAATCCTGGTCTTTGTTATCCTCCACAAAATCGGTGGCCTGGAAGTCGTCTATGACCGCGTGATCGCTCAAAGAGGGATAGAATTCATGCAGGTTCTCCCTCCCTCTGGAGAACTGGGGGTCATAACTCTGCTTCTTCTTTTCCTCCAGGGGTTCTTTTTCGCTTCTTCCCCGGCAGCGGGTGAGGGATATACGGCCCAGAGATTTATGGCTGCGAAGAACGAGTTTCATGCCCAAACGGGCCAGATGTTCAACTCGGTTCTGACCTTAGTTGTCAGAGTAATTCCTTTTGTGTTTCTCGGCATAGTGGGAGCGGCTGTCCTTCCTGAAACTGTGACAAATCCGGACCGGGTCTGGGGTATTTTGGTCTCACGTTTTTCTGTCCCCGGGCTTACAGGACTGCTGATCGCAGCAGAACTGGCCGCTTTTATGTCGACCATTGACACTCATGTGAATTGGGGAAGTTCATTCCTGGTGAACGACCTTTATCGTAAGTTTGTAAGGAGAGAGGCTTCAGACAAACATTATGTCTTTATCAGCAGGGCTGCAGCCGCTGCTATTTTGATTCTGAGTGTATGCGTTGGATACTTTCTGGTCGATCAAATGATGTCCTGGTTTTTATTTATCAATTCGGTGGTTGTGGCTTTTATTCTTCCGGTAAGTTGGCTGCGGTTTTTCTGGTGGCGTCATAACGTCTACGGTGAGGCGGCTGCCTATATCATCGGTCTTCCCATGGCCTATGCCGTCTGGTTTCCCCTGGGTTTTTCTCAGACGGATAAACATCCGTTCTGGCATGGATTTGTTCTTTTGTTTGTCCTGGGCTGGGCAATTATTATTCTGGTAGACCTGCTGACCCGGCCCGAAAAACTGGAAAAGCTGAAGGATTTCTATACGAGATGCAGGCCGCCCGGGTTCTGGAGGCCGGTCACAGATAAAATAGACTTGAGCATAAAGCAGGAGCAAAGGACAGAGGCCAGGCAGGATATTATGGATTCCATTATCGGCATTATTTTTTGTGTCAGTTCTGTCATCGCATTGACCGCCCTGTTCGGCAGACAGATGTTCATTTTTTTGAGTACTGCAGCCCTTGCCCTGCTCAGCGGAGGTATATTTTTATATTGTTGGAACCGGAGAGGGGTTTTCCGGTCTTTATAAAAATTATTCGAGGAGGTAACAGGATGAAAAAATACATTGGATTATCCATCATAGTTTTACTGATTTTTATGGCGGGGAGCATACATGCCTTTGAGATAAAGGCAGTATGGGCTCATCCGGGAGACCTTGGAAAAAATGAAGCGGATGTGAAAGCCTTTTTCGAACTTCTGGAAAAATGCCATATCAATCTTGTGTTTCCCCTTGTCAAGGGTTCTGGCGGTGCAATTTTCTGGCACAGCCGCAAATTCCCTGAAGCGATCCATCCCGATTATAAAGACTTTGACATGCTCGGCGCCGCAGTCAAATATGCACGCCAATACAATATCAAGATCCATCCATGGCTGTGTGATTTTACTGAATCGAAAAATTCCGCAGCTTTCAGGACCCATCCCGAATGGGCACAACTGAACCCACAAGGCGGATACACATCGGATGAAAAACTGGGCGGAGGTCGTCCTTACAATCCGATCTGGATGTGTCCGGTGAGAAGGCCAGGCTATGTAGATCAATGGTTAATACCAATGTTTGAGGAGATCGTCCGGGAGTATGATGTGGATGGGATCCATCATGACTACGTCCGGTACCCCGGTGATGTAGCTCCTGATTCTTACTGTTTCTGTGATGTCTGCCTTGAACACTATATGACTTACAATCATTTTGCTTACACAAACCGCCCCGACGACCGGATAGGCTTGAAGATCGTGCTTCCGCGAAAGGAATCCAACTGGATCAATGATCTGACCCTTAAACCTGCAGACTGGGAAACGATGTTACGTGCTGAAAAAGCCCTGTATTTGCTGGAAGGGAAATCCGTCAACAGGAACGATCTGGACTATTATTTTTATACCACACGCTGTGATGCCATCACCTCCTTTGTCAAAGAAGTGACGGATCGATGCCGAGTCATCAATCCGGCGGTTGAGGTTTCTGCAGCAGTGTTCATCAATCCGATGCGAAGCGCAAGGCATATCGGCCAGAGATGGACGGATTTTACACCTTGGGTGGATATCCTGGCTCCCATGAATTATAGAAGCCACTTTCAAGGCGGTTTTGAGGATTATCTGGCTTATCTGATGGATTATGTCAAAATGCAGATGAAATGGGCTGGAAAAAACAGTGTTTTGTGCCCGGGAATCACCGGTTTTTATATCTACCGCGAGGAAAGAGAGCCTTGGGAAAAAGCTCTGAAGCTTCTTGAATCAAAAGGCAATGCCGCTGCATCCGGGGATCTCAGCCGGATTATGAGAAAAAATATCGCTTATCTTGAAAGATTTTCAAAAAGCAGGGCAGGGGAACTGAGTAAGGTTTATGATGCTTTTTGTGTTGGAACCGTAACAGGCGGGGAAATGGTCAAAGCGATTCGGGCTGTTCTGTCCGATCCCCCTCAAGGCTTTTTCCCGGAGACAAAGTTCCTAAGGACCATTAAGACTGTGAAGAAATCCGGCGCAAAAGGCATTGTTATATTCTCTGCAGGCATCCTGAGCCGCAACAAGCTCTGGCATGTCCTGGAAACCTGTTTTATTCGATGATGATCTCGTCTATAAAAAGCCAGGCCATTTCGCCGGGGGAGAAATGCCATTCCGGACAAAGGCCGATATTTTTTGCATGGACCTTGACGTAGCGGGTCTTGACGTTTTTTATTTTCCCGCTGAATTCCTTTATGATTCTATCTGATATCCGGGGAGAGACATCATTTTTCAAGCTGACAACGGCCTCGTAATTTTCTCCGTTTTCCGAAACAGAATACTCCACATCTGTGGGGAGAAAGATCCTTGCTCCGATGTTATGAAGGAAACTTGACGTAATGCGTTTGATCTTTATTACTTTCCCTAGGTCGATGATCGCCTCAAGATCTTTCTTCTTGTATCCCTGCCAGAAGCCATCCTTGTGGTTTTTGCTCCCTCTCAGGCTGTCTATTAAGGCATGGTCACCGCCGCCGCTGTATTGCTCTGCATAGGCGTATTTGATGGTGACATTCTTGGCCGTGGCTTTATGGATGGTGAACTTTTCTTCCCTTATGGGACTGACCAGCTTTTTTCCGGTAAAAGAGCCTGCCTTAAGCATGGTTGTTTTATCGATCGAAATCAGGTCTGTGTAGAGAGTCGATTTTGAATTTGGTTTTTTACCGTTCAGTGTATACCGGATAACGGGTTGGGGAAGTTCTGTCTCTAGTCTCACAGCCAGCCTCTTTTCTTCCTTGATAATGGTCGACTTGACCTTCACATTGAACGCGCTTCGGGCATAATGTATCCCGGCTGCATCATACCTTGAAAACTGTCTCTCCATGCGTGTGGCGAAATCGTCCCAGATGTTTTCTCCTTTTGTTGACCACACAACTTCCGCCAGGGCTGCTGTCCGTGGGAACAGCATGTATTCGGCATGTTCAGGAGTTGGGACATATTCGGTCCATAGATTGGCCTGGGCGCCCAGGATGTGTTCAGCCTCTTCCGGGCTCAGGTCTGCAGGGACGGGCTCAAAAGAATATACGAGCCTTAAAGGCAGAAATCCGCCAATGGCCAGCGGTTCATCATCCGGGTTGCCCTGATAGTAATCAAAGTAACAGTGAGAAGTGGGGGACATAACTACATCGTGGTTCTGGCGGGCGGCTTCGATCCCGCCCCCGGTCCCGCGCCAGGACATGACAGCAGCCTGTGGAGCCAGTCCGCCTTCCAGGATCTCGTCCCAGCCGATCAGTCTACGGCCTTTGGAAATAATGAATTTTTCTATGCGCCTGATGAAATAGCTCTGCAGTTCATCTTCGTCCTTAAGGCCTTCTGTTTTGATGCGTGCCTGGCAGAGCTCGCAGGCCTTCCATTCTTTTTTGTCAGCCTCGTCACCTCCGATGTGGATGTACTGGCCGGGGAAAAGGTCCAAAACTTCAGTCAGGATATCTTCCAGGAAATCAAATGTCTCATCCTTTCCTGCGCAGAATATATCTGTGATGGGCCATACTCCTCCGGGGAGGACAGTGAAAGGACCTCCTGTGCATGAATACTGTGGATAGGCGGCCAGAGCGGCTGTTGTGTGGCCTGGCATTTCGATCTCAGGCACGATAGTCACATACCGGCTCTGCGCATAGGCCACTATATCCCGGATCTCTTTCTGGGTGTAAAAGCCACCATATGTGGCTTTTTCATCCGGTTTCCGGTCCTCCCGGGCGTTCCAGTGCAGGTCCTCCCTGTCCACACGCCAGGCTCCGATGTCGGTCAGTTTTGGATATTTTTTGATCTCGATCCGCCAACCCTGATCATCAACCAGATGCCAGTGGAAGGTGTTAAGTTTGTGCATAGCCAAGTGGTCGATAAAGTCGTATATGAATTCCTTTGGGAGGAAATGGCGTGAGACATCCAGCATGAGTCCGCGCCAGACGAATCGGGGTTTGTCTGTGATGTCGACGCATGGGATGGTCCAAATAAATTTTTTCTTCTTCGGAGACAGACTTTCGATCTCAGGCGGAAAGAGCTGCCGGATAGTCTGAACACCGTAGAACAGGCCGGCAGGTTTGCAGGCGGTAAGAAGGATGCTGTCCGGATTGACTCTCAGGGAATATCCCTCTTCGCCAAGGTCAAGGCGCCCTTCATCCAGCGCCATCTTGATTGTATTATCATAGTTGTAATCATCGCTTTCATTGAAGGACAGTGTCCACCCTGCTGCTCTCTTGATCATATCCGCAAAATATTCAGCGACAGGCATCAAGACATGAAGATCTCCCTCAAGTTCCACTTGGGTTCTGGATGTCATAATAAACCGGCCGTCAAGGATTTCCATCTTCAAGGGTTTGGGAATGAGACTGATGCCAATATTGGATTCAGCATCTGCGGCGCTGTCAGTTTTGCAGCACATTAGCATTCCTGCCAGTGACAAAATTGTAAACCATAAAACCCAGCATATTTTCATTCCTCTCCTCCTATAAATAATACAGGTTAAAAGCGTCGTGCAAAGAACGACCAGAATTTATCCCCCAATTCCCACCATTTGACCATGGCTATATGGGCAAAATTATTTGTGTACTGTGTGATATATAAGCGGGCTTTTTTCGGGTCCTCTTTTTGAAGTTTGAGAAATGTCTTTTCCACATAGTCCAGTTCAGAAAAAGCTTTGTCTTCAAGCTCTTTTACTGCATCTTTGATATACTTTTTAGTCTGTCCCCATTTGATCATGGCCAGGCGGTTTGCCCTACGAAAGGACCAGCAGGCTGAATCAGTGCGGAATTGCTTCTGTCCGCAGTACTGAAAACTTTTAGGAAGCTCTGTGACACCTGCAAACACGGGAATGCGGGGGCTTTGTCCTGGATTGTCAAAAGAAAACCAGACAATAGTACCGATCTCCGGAGGGAGCCAGCTGCGAAGCTGCGTGACATGGGAATAAGAGCAGCCGGAGATTGCGATAGTTCTCGAACGCTTGATGGTATCTGGTTTTATGCTGTTGATGAGGTTCGTAAGGTCGTAGGACATCCATGCTGAGGCGATCGGGCTTTTCATAACCGCCTTACCCCGCCGTTGTTTGACCATAAGATTTTTAGTCATATCAAGGTCCGTTCCTTCATAGGTTTGGCGGTAGTAGGCGAAGACATCCCGGACAGAAACTTTTTTATCAGGCTTGACCGAGAAGGGAAGCTCCTTGGCATCCATGTTCAGATTCAGGGAAGGAGCCATTGTGCTCAGGATAAAATATTCACGCGTGGAGAAAGGCCTCCGTCCGCTGTAGGCTTTCCAGAATTTGAATGTTTCTCCGCTTTTCGGATCCCACCATCCCATCTCTTCCGCGACCCTATACACATTGTCAGAAGCCATAAAATGATCGGGATCATCCAGGTTAAGTTCCCCGATACGGGGGATATTAGCGGAAACTCCCACATGGTCATCCGGGATCCGGGCTGCGGCCCAGACTGAGCCGATCTCAAGTGGGCCGGCTCCGAATATCTCCAGCTGCCAGACTTCTTTAGCATCTGCAATGGTAATACATTCACCAGAATCGCCGTATCCGTATTCATCGACCAGCTCTCCTATGAGCTTGATTGCGCCTCTGGCTGTTGTACACTGCTGGAGCACGATCCTCTCCAGGTTCTCGATCAAAAAAAGGCATTCAGGATTCCGGAGTTCACGGCGGCCGCCGATCGTGGCCTCTCCGATAGCAAGGCCCTTTTCGTTCATACTGGGATAGGCGACATTAAAGTAGGCAAAGATTTGCTCGGCCTGTGGGATCTCGCCTTTAATCCGGACCCCTCGCATATCCCATGGAGTTTCGGTGTGCAGTTTTCCCCAGTAGATCTTATCCTTTTGCCCTTTTTTGAATTTTTTACCCTGCGTCATCTCGACCCATGTGCGATAGTTGCCGTCGCAGGAATGGCAGGTGATGACCGAGCCGTCCGTGGAAGCTCCCTTGGCAATCATAATACTTGTACATCCGGTCTCCCAATCATCAGGATCGAAACTTGGATCATAAGTATCCTGGGCTGATGGGGTCAATCCTGGTGTAAAAACACACAGCACAGCCAGAATGAATAAACAGCTCAATAAAGATTTTAGAAACTTGTTTTTCATTGATTTATCCTTTTATTTAATATTTAGCATGATCCACAAAAGGAGAATGATCACTCCGACCAGTACCCAGCTTCCGAAAAATCCCGCAAAGTCCATCCATCCGGGCTTGTGGATCTCCCAGTTCGATCCCGGCCAGATCTTGTTTTTCTCAAGCTGTTCCGGGTGGCGGTAATTTTCTTCAAGGGCGATCCTCTCCAATTCTTCTGTCGCCTGGACCGGTGTGTGGACCTTGGCGAAAAAACGGTCCAGGTGCATTTTTCTCACAGGTCTTGTTAAAAAGGAGATGAGAAAAAGCAGGACAAAAGGGAACAGCGCGTCAAAGAAAAAGCGGACCGCTACAAGCTGGGCTTTTTTGAAATGGGAAAAATCGATGCCGAGCCAGCTTAAAACCCAGATCTCTGCATGGAATCTTCCCAGGCCCATTTTGGGTGATGCCGGGTCGGCCGGATCGGTAAGTGCGATGTTTTCAAAAAAGATGCCTGCCGGTGGAATGGTGTGCTGCTTCTTGATGGATTGGCCAACGGCTTGAGCGCGCCCCTGTTCCACATCTTCCTTAAGGGCCCCGGTTGTGATGGTAACGGTCAGCGGCCTGGTTTCTTTAAGAAAGGCAAGATTGTTTTTGGCCCAGTTCATCCCCTGGAAAAGGTTTGGGATTAAGGCATAAATCATCAGGCAGAGGACAACCTGGATGATAACAGCCGTTTTTGTCAATCTGCGCCATATGAATCCCAGCCAGATGGATGCGCCAAAAATTGCAGGGATGGAAATCATATATTTGAACAGCACGAGCAGATTGTCGATAAAGAGAGCTACGAGAATCCCGCCGAATAGAGTGCCGACAATAGCAATGCGACCAACGTTGAGATAATGTTTTTCTGATCTGCTGGGCTTGATGGGTTCATAGATATTTTTAATAAACAGAGCGGAATAGGATACAGCGCCGGCATCCAGCGTGGACATGTTTGCCGCCAGTATGCCTACGAGCATTAGCCCGATAGCTCCCGGGAAAAGAAGGTCTTTGGTCATAAACCCCCAGATAAGGTCCGGGTCGTGGAGCTTTCCAAAATAGAGCCCGATCGCCAGCAGTCCTGCTAAAGCCCAGAAGATCATGATGAAGCGCTTAAAAAACATACCAACGATCATCCCGAACCGGGCGGTCCACTCGTTCTTGGCAGAACCAGCGGTCTGCATCCCGGGCGCCACTGCGATGATGGAAACCAGGTTTGCCAGGACCATTGCAAGGATGGTGTACCAGGCATATTCGCTCATGATCACGGAACCGAAGAGCTCGAACATATAATCCGGCACAGATGCATGAAGCCCTGCAAACCCGCCAATCTTGGACAGGCCGATAGGGATCAAGATCAGGGAAAAAACGATGATCAAAACTCCCTGTATAGCGTCCGTGATGGCTGCGGCCTTGAATCCTCCCATCATTGTGTAGACTGCCACGATAGCCGCATAGATAAAATAAAAAAGAACAGGGTTGATGTGAGAGATGAAAGAATGGAGTTCGCCCCGTTTATTTTTCTCGTTGAGTTCAAGATAACGGGCTTTTCCCTCTGTGCTGAGTCCCTGATCCATACGGGATTTCAGGCCCTGATATTCCCGGAATTGTTCGATGCTGATACGCTCTTCATAGGTGCATTCATCCAAAGATTTGGGTGTCATGGCCATCGTGGTTTTGGCTGCAACCATATAGCCGACCCCGCCGCCCAGGATGGAAAGCAGCAGGATAAACACCGCATAACTTCCGCCCAAAGGTTTGCTCCGGAAGCGTTCGGTAAAAAAGTCGCCGATCGTAGTCAGGCGGACACGGCGGAAAAAAAAGGTCGTGAACCAGTAGAAGGGAGTTAGAAAAAGGACGAGGTACTGGATCCACATGCCTCCGATCCCCTGGCGGTAGATCTCCCGGGATACGGCCACGGCCTGATCTGCGTTTGTGGAGCAGCCGAAATTAAGGAAAAACTGGTAGAATTTTCCCAGCTTGCGTCCGGCTAAGTAAAAGTCGCCTGTGTCCTTTGTGCCGCGTCCCGCCCGTTTCCCAAGCCATAGGATGACCAGTATATAGAGCAAAATGATAGCGATGTCTATGATGTGCAGGCCCCAAATATGCATCAATTCCTCAAGCCCATGTTTTATATTGTCGCGGATACAATGTCAAATATTATGTAGGGATTTGCTGCTGGACATTAAGGAATAGATATTATAGCCTGAACAATTTACGAGCCGATCTTATCCCATCTGCTGCGATGCCGTCCGTTCGCAGTATATTAATACAGATTCACGAACCACTCCTCGCAGCTACGGCAACCTCGACTCGTAAATAGTCCAGGCACTAAATTCAACAGGGCATAATAAAAACACTCGAACCCTAGAATCCTCGAATCCTCTCTTTCTATCTTTTTACCCTACGGGCGAGCCGATCTGCTTTGTTGCGGCGCATTCGCAGTAGGAAAAAATCGTTTATCTCGTTTGTCTCGTTCATCTCGTACTCTCGTCATTCCCGTGGAAACGGGAATCCAGCTCTTTGAGTTCATGGAGTTTGTTGGGTTCTTTGGGTTCGTTGAGTTAATAAAGTCTATTGAAGTCTATCGAAGTCTATAGGAATCAATTCTTTTCGCTTGACCCCTTGAATCCTCGAATCCTTGAACCCTTGGCCTTCTTTGACTTCGATAGACTTCTATAGACTTCTATGGACTTCAATGACTTCTATAGACTGTTTTTCCTGGGCTTCTCCTCGACCCGTGAATAATCCAGGATAGGCGCTAACGTTATATGATATATTTTTCTGTAAAATTTTCTCTAATCAAGAGAATCTTCTTGAGGAAGGTTTTCTTTATCCCGGGGCTGTAAACTCTCTTTTTCAAGGCGCCTTTTCAATTTTTCTTCCTGTTTTTTCTGGCGGGCCAGCTCCTTGCTTCTTTTTGCACTCTTATAGGCTCTTTTGCTTTTCCCCATAATATATCCTCATTTTATATGTTTTTTTATCGGCTCAAACCGCTTAAATCGGCGTATAATAAAAAGGGACGATTCAAAAGAACCGTCCCTTTTTTGTTTGTTTGTAGTTGTTTTTTTTAAACTGCATTCCCTTATTGGGTAGATCAGTAATCTCTGTTTCTCCCGAAACCTCCCTGCCTGGGCCGATTTTCTCTCGGTTTGGCTTCATTCACTTTGAGAGCCCGTCCTTTAAAATCCGAGCCGTTCAAAGATTGGATTGCATTTTCAGCCTCTTCCTTGTTGGGCATTTCAACAAAACCAAATCCTTTTGACTGGCCGCTGAATTTGTCCTTGATAATGGATGTGGTTTCCACGGCACCGTATGCCTCAAAAGCCGACTTGACGTCGTCCTCAGTGGCATTAAACGAAAGATTGCCTACATAAATATTCATATTTGTCTCCTTTGACGTAGAAAAGCTCGGCAGGCAGCCGAAACTTCTCTTTTTTAAATTTTGCGAAATAAAAGAGAGGAATATGAAACCGGTTTGGAAACGTTCCCCAATCCTTTTAAATCAAACACATTATTGCATAAATCGTAGTATTCTTCAAGCAAAAATGCTCCGATTATATTGACCCTGTTGTTTTGAATATGATATGAATATTCCAAAATGAATATAAGAGTTCAAAATGAAAGCAGGAAAGCAGCAGGAAATCCAAGGAGATTAAAATGGATGTAAGTTATTTTATTGAAGAGAAGATCAAAGAGATTAAAAAGATAGTCGGAGATGATATTGCCATTAATGCTTTATCGGGTGGAGTGGATAGCTCTGTTGTAGCCATATTGGCGCACAAAGCACTGGGGGATAAGGTTAAGAATATTTTCCTCGATACAGGAATGATGAGACAGAATGAGCCTGAAACCATACAGGCAAGCTTTAAAAAGATCGGAATAACAGTAGAAGTAAAAGATGTATCTGATCGATTTTTTACAGCCCTTAAGGGAGAGGAGGATGGAGAAGAGAAAAGGAAGATCTTTAGAGATACTTTTTATACGGTTTTAAGTGAGGCCGTAAAAGAAAGTGGAGCAAAATGTCTGCTGCAGGGAACGATAAAGCCTGATGTTGAGGAGACCCAGGCAGGGGTAAAAACGCAGCATAACATATTATCGCAAATTGGGATCGATCCTGAAGAGCAGTATGGTTTTAAAACCATAGAGCCTCTTATTGATCTTGTAAAATGGGAGGTCCGTGAGGTCGCGCGGGAATTGGGAATGCCTCAAACACGATTTAATACCATGCCTTTTTTAGGGCCCGGACTGACCGGAAGGGTGATCGGTGAGGTTACCAGAGAAAGGGTTGAGACAGTAAGGAAGGCAAACAATATTGTTGAAGAAGAACTTATGCCTCTTAAGCCGTTCCAATGTTTGGCTGTCTTATTCAAGGATAATGCCACCATGAAAGGGGATGAAAATGCCCTGGGAAGGAATTACGGCAGTATAATCGCAGTGAGATGTATTGAAAGCGAAGATGCAAGAACCGCAGAAATCACGGAAATTCCATATGATGTTTTAAAGAAAATTGTAAAGAGAATAACCACAGAAATTTCTGGTGTAATCAAGGTAGTGTATGACATTACTCCAAAACCGCCGAGTACGATCGAGTATATTTAAAACCCCCTGATTATCATGGAAAATATGACTTTTATTAAAACCGGAAAAAAGGAATTTGACGAATTCTATCCTCGAATAAAGGCGTTTCTGCAACAGGATTCCCTGGATATGGAGATCGACGGGGAGAAGGTCCGCGGGTACCGTTCGCCAGACTCAAGAGCCATCTGGATACGCGACCACAGCGACATCCTTCGCGGCGCCAAGTACATCGAAAAGGACATGAAAAGTGCTGTAGAACACTTTGCTGCTACTCAGGCAGCAAACGGCCGCATTTTTGATTATTTTACCACCTATCCGGACAAACTTCCCAGCCAGAGGGAGAACTGGACCAAATATGTGAGAGTCCCGGTGGAGGCTGACGTAGAATACAGGCTCATCAAAGCCGCCTATATTGCCTGGCAGGCGGCCGGAGACGACCAGTGGATCAAGGGTCTTTTGCCTCATATGGAAAAAGCGCTCCATTACGTGCTCACAGATCCACAGCGCTGGGATGACCAGCATCAGCTTGTTAAAAGAGCCTATACTATCGACACCTGGGATTTTGCCTACACTGCCGGACAAAACGACTGGCTGGAATTTCAAATCACGGATAATACCTTCTGGGGGATCATGCACGGCGATAACAGCGGATACTATGAGGCTTTCAGGATCATGGAGCTTTTATATGATTTTTTTCAGAATCCGATCCGAGCCCAATACTGGCGTGAACAGGCAGAAGGGATCCGGTCGCGGATGAACCGTGTGTGCTGGAACGGGCGGTTCTACACCCACTTTGTGAAATTGACTCCGGTCGATATTCCTGGAGTTGAGGAAGAAGCTCAGTTGAGTCTCAGCAATCCCATGGATATCAATCGCGGTACAGCTTCACATGAAAAAGCTGTTTGCATTCTCCGGGAGTATAAGAAACGCCGGCAGGAAACCAAGGCCTTTGCAGAATGGTTTTCCATTGATCCTCCTTTTCCAACAGGTATTTTTGGAGACGAGAAACTAAAACCCGGCGCCTATATAAATGGCGGTATTTTGCCTCTTGTGGGAGGGGAACTGGCCAAGGCTGCTTTTGACCATGGGTTTGAAACGTATGGCGTGGATATTCTCACACAATATTATGAAAAAATCGCGGATTCGGGCGAGACCTTTCTCTGGTATTTTCCTGACGGTTCTCCTTCCAGTGTCGAGGCCAGCACCAGCCCTGAGGCAACCCCTACAGACGGGTGGGGCTCGAGCGCAATGCTCTATGCAATGATAGAGGGATTAGCCGGAGTTGAAGACCGGCTGAAGCTGTTTCGTACAGTGCGATTGTCTCCCCGCTGGCCGGCTGCCGGCGTGAATGAGGCGGAAGTCCGGCTTCAGTACGCTGCATCCGGAAGTTCATTTGGCTATCTGTACAGAAGTGAAGAAAAGGAGATCGTTCTTGAGATCGAAGCAGAAGAAGCGGCTGTTCAGTTCCATATTCTTCTTCCCGAAGGATTATCCGGGCAAAGCGTAAAGATAAACAACAAAAAAGTTGATTTCATTAACACAGTAATCGAGCAAAGCGCCTATGTGGATTTCCGGACAGTAATAAAAAAAGGTGCGGCCATAGAGATTCTCCTGTGAAAGACAAAAACGAGGTTATAAAGTTCTCCTGGTTTGAAAAACATTTCCGGGAAATTTGTTCGCTGTTGTATGAAAAAACAGTCACCAATGAAGGTTTGTTTCTTCCTTGGCGGGATTTTCGATGGGATCCTATTGGCAG